>JBIKXP010000126.1:0-9896 GCA_044355685.1 Phycisphaerales bacterium | reverse complement strand
GAAGCCTCGTCCCCGTGCGCGTCGAGGTCACCATGGATGGCGCGCGCGTTCTCGCCGAGCGCATCGCGGGGAGCCTTGAGGTCGATGGCGCGGATGTGCGGGCCGACAGTCTTGAGATGCGGCTATCGACTGCCGGCGCCGACGACGGCCTGCTGCGGCTCTCAGGCCCGCTGTCCGAGGCGACGCTCAACGCGCGTCTCGCCGGCGGACGGATCGAGTCGCCGATCCTCCGCCACTTCCTCAACGAGCGCAGCCCTGGGCTGGTCGCGCTCTTCCGCGAGCGTCAGGCAAGCGGGACCTACGACGCGACCTACAGCGCCGCGGGCGGCGAGACGCTCGAGGTCGTTCCAAAGTCGTTCAGCATCGCCGCGGGCGCTCCGGACGACCCGTCGCTCCGGGTGTCGCTTGCATGCAGCGCCACAAGTTCGATCAATGCCGATGCCACCGCGGTCGAACTTGCGATTCATGGCACCCTGACGGAGGGCGCCGAGGGACGCGCCACGCTGAAGGGACGGGTGAATCTCGCGGAGACGACCGTGCTCACGGCGTCCTACGCGCTCGACGTCGCGCAGCTCACGCCCGCACTGCGCGCGATCCTTCCCCCACCGCTTGATCTCTCGGCACGCGCGCTGTCGCTCACATCGACGGGGCGATTCACGCTCGACCTTCCCGCGATCGAGGCGCGTTGGCCGGCTGGCGGCGCGGCTGAGTACCCCGCCCTCTACACGCTTGACGGCAAGGCAACCTTCGCGGGCGCGGCCTTCGACGCCGGGGTGGGCGTGACAGAACTCGAGGCGACGTTGCCGATCGCGCTGCGCTACGAGCCCGCTGCGCCGACACCCGTTGTCTTGCATTCGACGCTCGCCGCCGTGCGTGCCAAGGTGGTCGGACGGCCGATCGGCGAGAGCGAGATCGAGATCCGTTCCGCCGACGGCCGCTCAGGCCTCCTCATCGAAGGTGCGGGCGACGTCGCCGGCGGCCGGTTCGACGTCGCCTCCGACGTCGATTTCGACCGAGACTTCTACGAAGTACGGGCGCGCATCGCCGGGGCGCGCTTTGACGACCTCCGGAGCTCTCAGCCGAGCAGCGCTCCGCCGAACGCACGGCCCGGGCGGCTGACCGGCATTCTCGAGATCAACGGACCGCTTGGCGGCACTCCGGCCGATGTGGCCGCGCGGCGCGGATCGCTCGCCGTCTCGCTGCGCGATGCGACGATCGCCTCGACGCCGTTCGCCATGCGCGTCCTCCAACTCAGCCAATTCATGCTGCCGATCAACAGTTCGCTGCACGATTCCGATGCGAGGCTCATCATCCAAGGCAACACCGCTTCGGTCGATCAGCTTCGCTTGGCAAGCGGCACCCTCGAACTCACGGGCTCGGGCTCCATCGACATTCCGACCCTCGGCGTTGCGCTTCGGCTCTACCCAAGGGGAACTTTGCCTATCCTGAGCGACCTCATCGGTAGCCTCTCGCAAGCGCTCTTTGCGCTCGACGTCGAGGGCACGATCGAGGACCCAAAGGTGAGCATCGCGCCGATTCCCGGCGTCACGAGCGCGCCTTCAGTCCGCACGCCGCGGCCGAAGCCGTCGGCGAGCGGCGCGCCGGCCGCAACGACGGTGCAACCGACGCAGCGCGAGGAACCAACGCCTCCGACATCGGACTGACCCCCCAGAGCGACACACGCTGCATGCAGACGGAACGAACCACGTGACACCAGACCAACCTCAGTCATCTTCCAGAGAGCCCCGTCCAAGCGGCCGTCCGCACCTCGATCTCTCGCAGATCGAGACGGCGGTCGACCGCTTCTTCGAGACCTCTGGCGTCCAGGCAACTCCAGACGCCCGCGAGCTCGTGGCCGAGATCATGCTGTCCGGCCTCAAGCTCGTGGCCGACGGCGCAGACATGGGTCAGCTCAAGCTCGTCCGCAGCGCGCTGAAGGAGATGCGGCATGCGTACCGGATCTTCAGTCCGTACCGCGGCACACGCAAGATCTCGATCTTCGGCAGCGCACGCACCCCGGAGAGCGACCCCGACTACGCGCTGGCACGCGTGTTCAGCCAAATGATCGCCGAGGCGGGCATGATGGTGATCACAGGCGCTGGCGACGGCATCATGAAGGCAGGACACGAAGGCCCCGATGTCGAGAAGTGCTTCGGCCTGCGCATCAGGCTGCCGTTCGAGGTGAGCGCGAACTCGGTGATCGAAGGCGACCCGAAGCTCGTCAACTTCCGTTACTTCTTCACGCGCAAGCTGATGTTCATGTCGCACTCGGACGCGGTCGCCGTCTTCCCCGGCGGCTTCGGCACGCAGGACGAGCTCTTCGAGGCGCTCACGCTGATCCAGACCGGCAAGAGCCACCTCATTCCCATCGTGCTTCTCGAGCACAAGGGCGGCGACTACTGGAAGAGCTGGGAGGATGGCTGCGTGCTTCCGCTGGCGCGCCGGAAGCTCATCTCGCCCGAGGACCGCAGCCTCTACACGATCCACACAGACCCGGCCGCGGCGGTGGCCGAGGTGGCCGCGTTCTACAAGCGCTTCCACTCGATGCGTTTCGTCGGCAAGGAACTCGTGATCCGGCTCCATTCCGCGCCTGACGCTGCCGAACTCGGCGTGCTCGAGCGCGACTTCCGTCAGGATCTCTGCGAACAGGGCACGTTCCGCGTGGTCGAGGCGTTCGAGGAAGAGGAAGAGCACCGCGACCTCCCCCGCCTCGCCTTCCGCTTCAATCGCCGCGCGTGGAGCCGGCTGCGCGCCATGCTCGATCGAATCAACGGCGCGCCTCCGAGGTCGACGGCGTGACGACTTCAGCCGGCCTTGTGGACCCCGCGCGATTCTGGACCCGCGGGATGCTGGGGCTCGCCCTGATCGTCGCGGCTCTGGCGGTGCTTCCGGCTGGATGCGCGCCGGGCTCGCGCGCGCAGAAGTCGACGAACCGCGATCTTGCGCGCGCGCTCGACGGGTCTTCCGGCCGCGAGATGTCGGGCTTCAGCCTCGTCAAACTTCTTGTGCCCGCGAAGGCGGGCGCGCGAAAGGAGGCGCTTGAGGGAGTCCTCGCGCGCGGACTTGCGACGCGCGCGGACAGCACCCTTTCGGCCAACGGGTTCACGCTGCTCCGATGCAAGGCCGATCAACTGCCCCAGATCGTGGAGGCCTTCGGCGGCACATGGACGATCGAGCGCATCTGGCTCGGAACGCCGTACGCGTGGACCGAGCTCTCGACCGTGCCTGTTGCCCGGGGGATGCCCATCTTCGTCGCCGGCAAGATCGCCCGCACCGAAGAGGCGCTCATCGACCTCGACATGCGGGCGTGGTGCTTCCCCACCATCGACTCCGCGATGGCGCGCGTCGAGCTGCGTCTCATCGAGAACCTCAACTCGCTTGACGGGATCGCCATCGATCCGTCCGCTGTCCGCGCCAAGTCGAGAAGCGTGCGCGACGGCGAGGCTACCATCGAGCTCGCAACGGACGAGATGCTTCTCATCCTCGAGACGCCTCCGGCCGAGTCCGCCGGCGAGGACGGCGATGGTCCGCTTGTGCCGATTCCTCCGACGCTGGCGACGCTCCTCCTCGACGCCGCCCCCCTGAACGACCGCGTAACCCTCCTCGTGATCGCGCCTTCGTTCGGGGATATGCTGCCTCCTGCGAACGGCACGCCCGGCGCGCAGAACGCCACGCCCGGCGCGCAGAACGCCACGCCCGGCGCGCAGAACGCCACGCCTGGCGCGCAGAACGCCGCCTCGGGAGCATCGGAGCCATGATGGATCCAGTCACCTTCGACCGAGATCAAGACCGAGATCAAGACCGAGAGCGCGGCATGGACCGCACGAACGTGCCCCTCACCCGCGTCCGGCGCCGACGCCGCGCCGCGAGCGCCCTGCCCACGCTTCTCACCCTTGGCAACGCCATCTGCGGCTTCGCGGCCATCCATTACGCGGCCAAGCCGATTGCCGACACCTCCTTCGGCTGGTCGACGCTCACGGTGGCGGGCGTCCTTGTGTTCCTCGGGATGTTCTTCGACGCGATCGACGGCTCCGTCGCACGCCTCACGCGCTCGACCTCGAACATCGGCGCCCAACTCGACAGCCTCGCCGACGTCATCACCTTCGGCGTTGCGCCGGCGTTCATGACTCTTCGCCTCGTCAGCCACTACTACGGCCCCGCCGGCGAACTGGCGATCCTCGGTCCGGCCGACAACGCCTACGCGAAGGTGCTTTGGGCGATCGCGGCGTTCTACATGTGCTGTACGGCGCTGCGGCTCGCGCGCTTCAATGCAGAGGTCCGCAGCGCGAAGGAGGAAGATCACCTCTACTTCAAGGGCCTTCCATCACCTGGCGCGGGTGGCACCGTGGCCAGTCTCATCGTGCTCCACCAGCACCTGCTGCACGAGACGCCCGGCATCGAGGAAGGCCTCGCCTTCGCGCGGGCGGCGGCGCTTGGCATCCCGTTCGTCACCGTGATCGTCGCGATCGCGATGATCTCGAACATTCGCTATCACCACTTCGCGAACCGCGTCCTGCGGGCCCGGCGCGGCTTCCAGAGCCTGCTGAAGATCGTGCTTCCGGTGATCGTCGCCCTCTGGTGGCCCGTGCAGGCGCTCGCGGCGGCATTCGTGATCTACGCACTTTCCGGTCCCGTGATGACGCTCTTCCGCCGCAACGCCGATGCGTCGGCACGCCGAACCTGAGGCCCCGATATTAGGTCCCCGATACTGGGTCTCCGATACTGGGTCTCCGAGACTGGGTCTCCGATACTGGGTCTCCATTGCTAGGACTCCAATGACAACCGCCTCCTCCGCCTCCGGCCTTTCGCAGCACGCGCGCGTTCCCGACGAACGCGGTCGCTTCGGCATCTTCGGGGGCCGCTATGTGCCCGAGACGCTGCTCCATGCGCTCGAGGAACTCGACGCCGCCTACCGCGATGCGCGCGCCGACGCTGCGTTCCTCATCGAACTCGACCAGCTGCTCCGTGAGTTCGTTGGCCGCCCCACGCAGCTGACGCCCGCGCCGCGGCTCTCGCAGCACGCTGGAGGCGCCGCGATCTGGCTCAAGCGCGAGGATCTCGCGCACACCGGCGCGCACAAGATCAACAACGCGCTTGGCCAGGCGCTTCTCGCGAAGCGCATGGGGAAGACGCGCATCATCGCGGAGACGGGCGCGGGGCAGCACGGCGTTGCCACCGCAACCGCGTGCGCGCGCTTCGGGCTCGAGTGCTGCGTCTACATGGGGAGCGAGGATGTTCGGCGGCAGAAGCTGAATGTCTTCCGCATGCGCCTGATGGGCGCGAAGGTGATCGAGGTCGACTCCGGGTCGAAGACGCTGAAGGACGCGACCAACGAGGCGATGCGCGACTGGATGGGCTCCGTCGGCGCAACCCACTACATCATCGGCTCGGTCGTTGGCCCACACCCGTTCCCGATGATGGTGCGCGACTTCCAGAGCGTGATCGGCCGCGAATGCCGCGCGCAGTGCCTCGAGAAGCTCGGGCGTCTGCCCGATGCGGTTGTCGCATGCGTGGGCGGCGGGTCGAACGCGGCGGGCATCTTCCATCCGTTCGTCGGCGACGCCTCCGTGCGCTTGATCGGCGTCGAGGCGGGCGGTCGCGGCGCGAAGCCTGGCGACCATGCGGCCCCGCTCACCTACGGAACGCCGGGCGTCCTGCACGGCTCGATGAGCTATGTGCTGCAGGACACCTCCGGGCAGACCGCCGACGTCCACTCATGCAGCGCGGGCCTCGACTACCCGGGCGTCGGCCCGGAACACTCGTGGTGGAAGGACACGAAGCGCGTCGAGTACGTCGCGGCGACCGATGCCGAGGCGCTCGACGCATTCCAGCTCTTCGCGCGGATGGAGGGCATCATCCCGGCGCTCGAGACCTCGCACGCGATCCATGGCGCGATCGTCGCAGCGCGCGCGATGCGCCCCGACCAGACGCTCGTCATCAACGTCTCAGGCCGCGGCGACAAGGATGTGACCGAGGTGATGCGGCTGCTTGGGACGGAGTGAGGCGCAGGAGTGAGCGGCAGGACCGGCCACGTGGTCCCGCCAGCAGCACGCCCGGGACTCGCGCTCACTTCTTCTCAGCACCTTCCGCAGAGCAGAGCCATTCGACCCAGCCCACGGGACCAGGCGAGCCGCCGTCGCGCCACTTCGGCTTCTCCTTGCCGTCGCCCGCGAATCCGGGCTTCGTCGGCTGCTGTGCGCTGGTGGCGTTCGTCTTCTCGTTCTTCCAGTGGCCCGGCCACCATGTGGTGCGCGGGTCGGTGTTGCCCCAACGCGCGGCCTTGCTCTTCGGCTCAGGCAGGACGTAGATCCAGCCGGCGGCACGGAGCTCGACGGCGAGCGCGCGGTCGGCGGCTGGCGCGTCGCCCACAGGCCGCGGACCGCTCGCGTCGGCGTTGGTCGCGGCCGGCTTCTCGGCCGGCTTCTCGGCCGACTTCTCGCGCGCAACATCGGAAGCGGGCGCCCCTTCGCGAGCACCGCCCTGCTCGTCGCGCGCCACATCGCCGCGCTTGAAGGCGCTCGCGGGCTTGTCGGTCGCGGTCATGATCTCGATCGCCACGGGATAGTGGTCGGCCGCGTAGCCGTTCGGCGGCGGATTCTCGTCGGCCTTGCGCCAATCCCAGTCGGAACCCGCGTGCGGCGTGCCGAGCACGAAGTACGAGCCGTCGACGGCGTCGGCGGCAAGCCCTGGGCTCATCACGATGAAGTCGATCGCGCGGCCGCTCGCATGCGTGGTGTACCTCTCGCGCGGGGCCTTCTTGTCGAAGCGCCAGTCGAACGCGCTCACGAGGCCGTCGTCCGAGATGCGTAGCACCTTGGCGCTCATCGCGTTCGGCTGCGCGTTGTAGTCGCCAAGCACCGCGACGTTTGCATCCGGGTTCTCCTTCAGCATGGCCTCGACGAACTGCTCGGTCTGGAGCGCCTCGAGTTCGCGCTGATGATCGAACGCGCCCGCCTTGAAGTGGACGACGAACACGGTGAAGGCGTAACCATCCTTCGTCTTGAGATCGACCTTGAGCGGCGACCGCTGAAAGATGTCGGGCAACTTGCCGCCGGGCTTCGCCCACTCGCCGCCGAGCCGCTTCGCCTCGTCCGGGGTGCGGCGCGACTCCATGTCGCTGATGACGAGGTCTTCGCCGTTGTAGACCTGCGTCCGCACGATCGGCACGCGAGAGAGCACCGACTGTTCGACGCCGCGGTAGTACGAGACGTCTTCACTCGCGACGTAGTCGTACCCCATGCCCTTCAGGTACGTGTCGCGGAACCACTCGAGGCATCGCTTCGACTCGATCTCCTGCAGGCAGAGGACATCGGCGTCGAGCTCGCAGATCGCCTTGGCGACGGCCTTGAGACGCGCCTCGCTGGTCGATTCCTTGATGTCGTCATACTCGCCCGAGAGCGCGGGGTCGTCGAATCCGTCGAACAGGTTCTCCGCGTTGTAGGTCGCGAGTCGCAGCGCACCCTTCGTCCTCGGACGCGCCTTCTGGATGCCGTACGCGACCTCGAGCGGCTTGATCTGCGGACGGGAGTCGCCGCGCGTCGACTGGGCCGACGCATCGGAGGCGACAAACATGAGCGCGAGGAGCGCAGAAACAGCGGTCTGGCGGAGCATCTCCACAGTCTATCCGACGCCCTCGGTCAACGGCGCTTGCGCTCCTCGACAGCCTGCTCGAGGAGCAGCGCATAGCTCATCGCGAACTCACCACCGGACTTCGGGAAGAGCGGCATCACGAGCGCTTCAACGCCCTCCTTCGCAAGCTGCGCTCGGATCTCAGGGCCCGGCTCGTCCTCCCAGAGCATCCACGCGGTCGGCTTCGGGAACGCGGCGCGGGTGAGCCGAAATTTCGTCCACTCTCGGTCGGACGGCATCTCGCCTGGTTCCCAATGCTTGCTCTCGATCTCGATGCCCGACGCCTGACCGAGATACTGATAGACGGGGTGCGACGCGAGCCATTTCGGCTCGAGCGACTTGAGTTCGGCAAGCGCCTTCTCGGCGCGGGTGAAGGTGGCGAACAGCGTCGTCTTGCGCGCGGCGAACTCGCTCTTCGCCTCTGAACCCGCGAAGAAGGGTTCAAGCGCCGTCGCGATCGCATCGGCCTGCGCACGCGCGATCGCGGGCGAGAGCCACGTGGTCGATGCGGTCGTCGAGTGCGTGTGCTCGCCTTCGGGCCCGTGCGAGTGCGTCTCGCCCTCGACCTTGATCAGTTGCGCCTTCACGGCGGAGGTCGTGTCGATCGTGCGCGCCCGCGGCAGCGCGGCCTGCGCGGCCCACGGCTCGTAGGCGGCCCCGTTGAGGATGATGAGATCGCAGGACTGGATGTCGCGAATCGCGTCGGCCGAGGGCTTCCAGTAGGCGGGGTCCGGTTCGCCGATCCAGGGCTCGACCAGCTCCACCTTGCCACCCGCCAATTCACGCACCATCGACGAGAGCGCCGGATGGGCCGCGAACACGCGCGGCTTCGCCCCAGCTGCGCGCGTGGCCGGCGGCTGCGACTGGCCTCCGCAGCCAACCATGTGCGATACGAGCGTGGCAACCACCACGAGGATCAGTGCGAAGCGTCCCATGCCCGCAGGATAGCCCCGCTCCGCTACGCTGACCATGTGAAGACCCCGGTGCAGACCACGGTGAAGACCCCGGTGCAGACCACGGTGCAGACCACGGTGCAGACCCCGCTCGACGCGCTGCTCGTCGAGACGACCAACATCGTCTTCCGACGCGCGGCGGAGGGATCCTCCGACTTCGAGTTGCGGGTGCCGGCGTTTGCACTTTCGGCGGGCGCGTCGCTTGCGGTGCGCGGGCCGTCCGGGTCTGGAAAGAGCACGCTCCTCGCGCTTCTTTCAGGCGAGCTGCTCCCTCTTGAAGGCGAGGTGCGCGCACAAGGACGCTCGCTGTCGGAGATGAGCGACGCAGCGCGCCGCGCCTACCGCGCGACCTCCGTGGGACAGGTGTTCCAGACCTTCGAACTCGTGGCGTCGCTTGACGTGCTCGAGAACGTGCTGCTGCCGTTCCGGCTGCACGGCGCGCTTGTGCTTGATGACGCAGCCCGTGCGCGCGCCCTCGAACTCCTCGGCCGCGTCGGCCTCGCCGACAAATCGCGACGCCCGATCGACCGACTCTCGCATGGCGAGCGACAGCGCGTGGCGATCGCGCGGGCGCTCGTCACGCGGCCGTCGCTCGTGCTGGCCGACGAACCCACGGGAAATCTCGACCCCGCGCTCAAGCGGGTGATCGCCGAGCTGCTGGTGCTCGAGGCGCGCGCCGCGAATGCGGCGCTGGTCGTGGCCACGCACGACGAGTCGATCCTCGGATCTTTCGGAGCCGTGCTTGCGATCGGCGACGCGCACGGGGGAACGCGATGACCGCCCTTCCGCGCCACGCCGTCTTCCTCGCGGTTCGGTCGCTGCGCCACTCGTGGCGCCGTAGCTTGCTCTTGGCGCTCGTCCTCGGGCTTTCGCTCGGCGTGCCGCTGGCGCTCACGTCGCTCCTCGAGCGCGCCTCGACCGACATGCGGGCGCGTGCTGCGGTGTCGCCGCTTGTACTTGGCGCGAAAGGGAGCGAGTCGGACCTCATGTTCGGCGCGCTCTTCTTCGCCGCAACGCCGCCGCGCGGGCTTTCCATGCAGGATCTCGCCCGCATCGAGGGCGACGGCCTCGGCCAAGCCGTCCCGATCGCGCTCGGTGCGACGGCGCAGAAGACACCGGTGGTCGGCACGACCATCGACAGTTTCGACCGCCGCGGCGTGCGACCGACATCGGGCACGATGTTCGCCACGATCGGCGAGTGCGTCGCAGGCGCGGATGCGGCGCGTGCGCTCGGGCTCGCGCCAGGTTCGCGCCTCTACACCGACCCAGCGTCGCTCTCAGACCTCGCGGGCGTGTACCCGCTCGAACTCACGG
>JBIKXP010000125.1:0-9927 GCA_044355685.1 Phycisphaerales bacterium | reverse complement strand
CCGCGTCACCCTCACCGAGCCGTTCTACCTCGGCCGCTACGAGGTGACGCAGGCGCAATGGACCGCGGTCATGGGAACCAACCCCTCCGAGTTCCAGAGCGCAAGCGAGCAGGTGCCCGCGGCTCAGGTCGTGAACCGGCCGGTGGAGCAGGTGTCGTGGGACAACATCCAAGATTTCCTCGCGGCGACGGACATGCGCCTTCCGAGCGAGGCTGAGTGGGAGTACTCATACCGCGCGGGTACGACGACTGCGTACCACTCGATGCCTGGCTATCCGAGCGGAACCAACGACTACGGCCAGGTCGTGAGCATCGCCTGGAACTTCATTGTCGGAAGCGTGAACTGCACCTCGGGCTCCGCGTGCCAGACCCGTCCCGTCGGACTGCTCGCCGCGAATGGGTTCGGACTCCACGACATGTCAGGCAATGTGTCGGAGTGGGTGAACGACTGGTTCTCGCTCGATTACTACGCGGAGAGCCCCTCGATCAATCCCCCGGGGCCGCCCTTCGGCTTCGGCGGCTACCGCGTCAGGCGCGGAGGATCCTGGGGGTTTGCGCCCGGACTGGAACGGTCGTCCGCGCGCGACTTCGGAACGCCGAGCCAGCCATCCAACTTTGTCGGCTTCCGCGTCGCGAAGACTCTGAGCGCACAGTAGTCTGACCGATCTACACGCAGACCCGCCCGCGTCTGATCCGAGCGTCGCTGCACGGGCGCAGCCGCCGAGCCGGCCCGCCCTCGCCTCTCTCCAAGACGCCACCGGATCACGAAATCCGCGGCGGAACCAAGCGATCAAACGGCTTGCGGTCGAGGCTGCCCGTGGCGGCCTGCGCGCGCCATGCTCGAATGAGCGCTCCCCACCCGCGATTTTTCCGCAGTTCGACCAGCAGGTTGCGCGGCAACGCAGCCGTCGCCTCGTGGATCGCATAGCACACAAGGCGATGCCCGCCATCCGCGTCGGCGGCGTCCGTACGCTCGACCGCCGCATAGAGCGGATGGACGAAGTCGCCCTTCTTCACGGTTCGCGCATACTTCGAGTGGAAGAGAATCGGCGCATCTGTGATTGCACATCGGTAGTTCTGGCTGTGCGCCAGCTGGTACCAGTACGCAACGCTCATTCCGTGCCGCGGCTGATTTCTCTTCGCCCACCCATGCGCACCGAACTCATCGACGAATCCCTCGGTGCGGACTCGAATCCTTCGCTTGGGCGCCTTTGACTTTGACATAACGCAATCCTCCGGCGCGGAGGTTATCCGATGCCGCACACTGTCGCTGCACTCGCCGGCAGCGGCAAAGATTGCAACCTCGCGCGTTGGAATGTCAACGCACCCGTTGCGTGCCTTGATCGACGGCGCCACAGCGCTGACGTCCCTGAGCCCGCATATCCATCGCCCAGTGCCGCAGCGGTCAGCGCACGATGCTCAGTGTGAGCAGTGTCCATCGATCAGATCCGCGTCGGCCGACGCGGCGTTCCCAAGGATCGCGCGCACCAGAGATCGTGGTTGCAATGGAACCCCAGCTCGCGGTTCGACGCTGGTGGAACCGAGCGCTTCATGGGCTTCTTCATGGGCCTCTTCATGGGCCTCTTCATGGGCCTCTTCATGGGCTTCTTCATGGGCTTCTTCATGGGCCTCTTCATGGGCCTCTTCATGAGCTCCTTCATGGGCCTCTTCATGGGCCTCTTCATGGGCCTCTTCATGGGCTACGGACGCTTCTGAGAACCTACCTGCCTGAACCACTGGCTTCGCAGCGAGCGCGCAGTCACGCTGTACACGTCTTTCGGAGACCCGCGTCCGTGGCATGCAGCGATGCGGCCGCTGCGCGATCCGAGCGGCGGCTTGCGGCATCGGAATCTGGCGAGACCACGCACCAAACACGCAGCGCCGGCAACCGCGACCATCGGCGACGAACCAACACAAGCAGGCCTCGGATTGAATCCGAGGCCTGCTTGCCAGAGGGAGCGGCCTCAGCCACGACCTCCTGATCACGCGCGTCCCTTTCCGCACGTTGATCTCTCCCCTTCCCTCTCCGGTCCGCCCTTTCCGCCCTTTCCCGTTCCCTTTCGCCCGTTCCCTCTCCGCCCTTTCCCGTTCCCTTTCGCCCTCTCCGCCCCGATGAGCGCCCTCACGCCGACGGCTGCCAGCGTGATCGCCATCAGCGACGGCGACGGCGCACGCCGAACATGGCGGCGATGCCGAGCATCGCGATGGCGCCTGGCGCGGGCACCGCGGAGTTGAACCCCTGGATCAGCGCGTCGCCGACATCTGCCCCTGTCAGGTTGGTCGTTGCAAGCCCGAGCTGCAGCAGGATCCCCGCGAAGTTCGAAGAGACGAGCAGGTTTCCGCTCGCCTCGAAGGTCTGCTCGCCCGGCGTCGCGCCGGTCAGCGCCACATCGAAGAGGACGCCGAGTCCGCCAACGCGGTCGGCCACCTTGAAGCCGTTGTCGAACAGGATCTCGAAGTTGCCCACGGTCACCGCGTTGTTGAACGTGATGGATCCACGGTGATTGATCGAGCCGGAGAAACTGCCGAAGAAGTTCGACGGGTCGTACTGGAACGTCGTCGGCAAGTTCGCTGACGACGGCGGCGTGATGACGAACGCAACCGAGTTCGGGCCGAGGTTTCCCGGCGTGATGACGCCGTTGCTCGCGCCTGTCAGCGTGAGATTCGCAGCTGCCTGCAAAAGCGGAAGGTCGAGCAGGACGTTGGTCTGCCCTCCGACCGTGCGGACAAGGCCTGCAGAGGCGGTGGCGGTGGCACCACCGACCACCAGCAATGCGACAACTGTGCGGGTGAGACGCATACAACACTCTCCTTTTCCAATGTGCATATAGATCCAGGGCCTCCCTCCGGAGCGCAGCGCAACACGCGCCCGCCCGGGGACCTCGACGTGCGAAAGTCCAAACCCTGAATCCCTGACCTCGACTCCATCTGGCGTCCGATGTGGCATCCGAGAGGGAAAGCCCCCGTCGGAAAACTGCTCGCGCAGACGCTGTGGAACCTCGGTGCAGAGGTAAGAAATGAATCCCGATGTGTCCTCCGCCCTCGCGAAGATCAGGACTGCATTCAGTACGCCCGTCGCTTCGACGCGGATTCAGCGTGTTTCCACGCGAATCTCAATTTCGCGTCTGCGCCGCACCTTCGTTGCCCGCCGTTCCCCAATTGGGGTATGCGCACGAAGCCGTCACCGCGCGCGAATCGCCGCCCGGGCCCTGCGTATCACCGGAGGAAGAACCGAGGCGTCACCCGCGGGCTCCGTCCCCGGCGTCCGCAGATGGCGAAGACGGGTACATTCACCCGCACACAGAGCGCGGATCAACTGCCATGAGTTCTGATCGCAACCCATCCATGACCCAGACGAACTGGGACCTGATCCGCGACGCGGCGGGCGATGGGCCCACGTCGCGCGCGAGCCTCGAGCAGGTCGCTCGCCGCGCATGGCCCGCGATCTACGCGTTCATTCGCGCCTCTGGGCGCAATCCGGACGATGCGTCGGAACTCACGCAGGGCTTCATCTGCGATGTGTTCCTCTCGCGCAACTTGCTCGAGAAAGCCGATCAGACGCGCGGCCGCTTCCGCACGCTCGTCCTCGGTTCGGTGCGCAACTATCTGGCAGACATGCACCGTCGCAAGACCGCGACCACCCGCAGCCCGAAGCACGGCATGATCGGACGCCTCGACGATCTCGCCGAGCGCACCAGCGAACCCGCCGGACTTCCCGCCATCACGCCCGAGAGCGCGTTCAACTCGCGCTACGTCGCAACCATCATCCGCGCCACCAGCGAGCGTCTGCAGCGCGATCTGCTTGCCGAGAAGGACGAAGCCGGCTGGGAGATCTTCCGGCTGCGCGTGCTGCAGCCCTCGCTCGACGGCACCGCGGTCGGATACGACGAGATCGCTCCGCGGTTCAACCTGACGAAGGGCGCGTGCGCGGCGCGGCTCCTGATGGTGAAGCGCCGCTTCGCCACCTTGCTCATGGAGGAGCTCCGCGCAACTGTCGATGATCCGGCGGACCTACACAGCGAGGTCGCAGACCTTCTTCAGCTGCTTCAGGGAAGCTGATACCGGCCTCCGAGACCGACCGATGCACGCAGCCAACGACCCCCAATCCTCCAATCCATCGGCGAAACTCAGCGACACGCTCCGCTGGGCCTTCGAGCTCGATCAGTCGCCTGCCCTCGCGGGCGCGATGTGGCTGACGCAGGAGATCGTTCCGCACGCAAAGGATCCGTTCGACGCGATCCTGGCGCCCAGCACGTCGCTCGACGCGCTGAAGGAACTCAAGAACGCCTACAAGATGCTGCGAACATCGGGCATGTCCGCGGCCGAACGCAGCCTCGCGGCAAGGCTCTACGCGGCGACGATCGCGGCCGCCCTCGTGCGCTACAAGACGCCGATTTCGACCCAGACGCCGGCGACGCTGCAGCGCGCCTTCGTTGATCTCGCGGGTGACGCGGACATGCCGGAACGCCTGCGGGAAGTCGCGACGCTCGCGATCGACATGACGCACCGCGGCTGACGCCACCGCACGGCGCAGCGGGCTCAGCCGCCCGTCGACGCGGGCTGTTCGCCGGCGTCCGCAGCTGGAACCTCGGTGAATCCGCCGTTCGTCTCGGCTGGCTTCGCGCCGGGCAGTCGCTCGAGTTCGGCGAGTTCCTCGCGCGAGAAGGGCTGCCAGCGGATGCGCGCCGCACCAAGCGAGTTGCCGGTCGCAAAGGCGAGATCGACGAGGGCGATCTGGTAGCTCGCCAGCGCGAGCA
Organism: Phycisphaerales bacterium; assembly: GCA_044355685.1. Classification (GTDB taxonomy): domain Bacteria; phylum Planctomycetota; class Phycisphaerae; order Phycisphaerales; family SM1A02; genus QWPT01. The sequence continues at coordinate 5,171 of JBIKXP010000125.1, read as the reverse complement.
CCTCGCGGCTCTGCGCATCGGCCACGTTCGACGCGGCGTCCAGCACATCGGTGCTCGTCCGCAGTCCGACGTCGAACTGCCGCTCCTCCGCCGACAGCGTACGCGCCGCAAGCGCCGTCTCGAGACGGGCCGCGAGAATCCGCTGCCAGCTCTGCGTGATCGCATCGAGCGCGTCAAAGACCTCGGTGCGGATCGACTGACGACGGGCCTCGCGCGTCCCGAGCCGCTGCACGCGCTGCAGGATCGCAGCGTTCACCCGCGACTCCGCCGCCTCGTTCCCCATCGGGATCTCGGCGCGCAGTCCGAGGTCGAAGCTGTCGGCGTTGCCGAGCGAGCCGTAGGCGTCCTGAACGTCGGTGCCGGTGCCGCGCACGTTGTAGCCATAGTCGAGCACGAACAGCGGCAGCGCGGCGTTGCGGCGGAAACCGATCTCGCTCTGGTCGATCGCCAGCTGCAGCTCGAGCTCGAGCATCTCCATCCTGTTCGCGACGGCGTCTTCCGCCAGCGCGCCGCCGTCAAGCGTGAGTCCGACCGGGTTGGGATCGGTCGCCGGCGTCAGCGGCGTCGCGCCCGACACCGGGAGATCGTCTCGGCTCATCAGCTTCTTCAGGGCGCGCTGCCGGATCCGCAGGTTGGCGTCCGCCACGATGATCTGCTCGAGCGTCCGGCCAACGCCGCTCTCGGCCCGCACGACCTCGATCTCAGGCGCCTCTCCCTCGCGCACGCGCCGACGGGCGCGCTCGAGCTGCTTCACGGCGACGTCGTACTGCGCGCGCCGCACACCGAGCTCGCGATAGGCCGAATAGAGGTTCCAATACGCCTTCTCGGCGGTCGCGAGCACGCGGATCGCCTCGAGCTTCGTGCGCGCATCGGCGATCTGACCCTGCCACGCAGCCACGCGGATCGAGTGCGTGTTCGACTCGACACCCGCGCCGCGCAGCAGCGGCTGGCTCATCGAGAACGAGAGCGCAGCCTGCCAGTCGTCGCCCGTCGTGCCGAAGTTGAAGCCCTCGGCGGTCCGGTTCACGGGCGTCGAGAAGCTGACATCGCCGCCCGTCGCAAGCGGAATCCGAAGCCCCGCCTCGAAGGCCTCCGTCTCGGCGGGAAGCCCCGACGCGAGCGACGAGAACACGCTGTTGTTGGTGCGCGAGTAGCTGGCGAAGAAGACGTTCTCGAACTTCGCCTCCTCCGCGGAGAGATTCTCGCGCGCGATCGCAGGGTCGACGAGTTGGGTGCGAAGATCGAGGTTCCCCGCGAGAACAGCGGCTCGGACATCGGCCAGCGAAAGCGACACGCCATTTCCCGGAAGCGGCGGCGTCGCCACCTCGGCGAGCGTCCGCTTGGCCGCCGCCTCGAGCGACTCGGGCGGCGTCGTCGACCGCGCGCTCGGATCGATCGACTCGATCTGCCGCAGCTTCGAATCGGGCACGCGCCACTGCGGGTTGCCGTTGTCGAAGATCCCCTGTCGGCACGATGGCGTCGCCATCGCGACGACAAGCGCGGGTGCGAGGAGCGACGTTGCGACGCGCGAAGACTTCATTCGTGCCTCAGTGCCTCGATCGGATCAAGCCGCGACGCCTTGATCGCAGGGAACATGCCGAACACCACGCCGGTCAGCGCGCTGAAGGCGAAGCTGACCACGACCGCCCACAGCGGGATGTCGGCTTGGTCGAGTTGCGCGCCCGGGATCTTGGTCAGTCCGAACGCGGCAATCCGGCCGACGGCGATCCCGATGAACCCACCGACGAGGCAGAGCGTCACCGCCTCGAGCAGGAACTGCAGAAGGATCGCCATCGGCGTCGCACCGACCGCCTTGCGCAGGCCGATCTCACGCGTGCGTTCCGACACCGATACCAGCATGATGTTCATGATCCCGATGCCGCCGACCAGAAGCGAGATGGCGACGATGCCCCCGGCGATCGCGGTGATGCCTGTCGCCAACGCCTTGAACTGCTCGATGAAGCGGTCGATCGCGGTCACGCTGAACGTCTCGACGCCGCCGGGAAGGATCCCGCGCATGCGCCGCATGACGAAGCGGACCTCCTCCTGTCCATCCTCCGCGACCTCGGGGCTTGTGAAGAGCCCCTCGACGCGCATGAAGAAGTTCCGGTCCTGCAGCTTCGCCGCCACCGAGAACGGGATGAAGATCTCCGCGCTCGAGGTGTTCATGCCGAAGAAGCGGGCCTGCGTCGTCTCGACCACGCCGACGATCGCGAATCGGCGGCCTCCGATGAGAATCGACTCGCCCACGGGATTCGCAGGCAGGTTGAGCTCGGTGATCGCGTCGGCGTTGATCAGGCAGACCTGCCGCTCGCCGTCCTCGTCGATCTGCGTGAAGGGCCTCCCCTCCTCGACGAATCGGTTCTGGACCACGTGCCAGTCGGGCCAGATTCCCGCGACCGTGATTCCATCGATGATCTTGTCGCCCTGCTGGACGTCGAGTCCGACCTCCGTGACGGGCGTGATCGCCTTGACCAGCGTGCATTCCTCGCGGATCGCACGCGCCTCCTCCGTCGTCACCCGGATCTTCTCGAATGGATAGAGGTTGCGCGGCGCGTTGTCAGGCCGGTCGGGGAACACGAAGAACTTGCTCGCGCCCACCGACTCGAACTCGGTGAGGACGCGCGCGCGCAGTCCGGTGAGCGCCGCGATGACCGCGGTCGTGCTTGCGACGCCGACGATGATGCCGAGCGCCGTGAGGAACGCGCGCGACTTGTTCGCCCAGATCTGCGAGAACGCAAGCGAGATCGCCTGCAGCCAGAACAGCGGATTCAGCACGCAGCACCGCCCTTCGCGGCAAGCGCCGAGACCCCGGGAAGATGCCGCCCGGCCGCATCCTGCGCCACGGGAAGATCGCTCAGCACGCGGCCGTCGCGCAGACGGACCACGCGCTGGCAGTGGGCCGCGACCTCATCCTCGTGCGTCACGATGATGACGGTCTGGCCTTCGGCGTGCAGTTGCCGGAACAGCGCGAGAATCTCAGACGTCGTCGCGCTGTCGAGGTTGCCGGTCGGCTCGTCGGCCAGCAGGATCGACGGATTGTTGAGGATCGCGCGGGCAATCGCCACGCGCTGGCGCTGTCCACCCGACAGCTGGTTCGGGCGGTGATGCACGCGCTGCGCAAGCCCAACGCGGTCGAGCGCCGCCAGTGCGCGCGCCCTGCGGCCACGCCAACCGCCCTTCGCATAGACAAGCGGCAACTCGACGTTCTCGAGCGCGGTCTGCCGCGGCAGCAGCTCGAAGCTCTGGAAGACGAAGCCGATCTCCTCGTTGCGGACCTGCGCGAGTTCGCGTGCGCCCATGCGGCTCACGTCGCGGTCGTTCAGGAGATACGCACCCGACGTCGGCCGATCGAGGCAACCGAGCATGTTCATCAGCGTGCTCTTGCCGGAGCCCGAGGAGCCCATGATCGCCACCATCTCGTTCCGACTGATCGTGAGGTCAAGCCCACGCAAGGCATGGATCGTCTCGACGCCGACCTTGTAGATCTTCGTGAGCGCACGCACCGCGATGAGCGCCGCAGGCTGGGCCGGCGCGACGTTCGCAACCTCAGCCATCGGACGGCCCCGAAGCGCCCTTCTTCGCGAGTTGCGCCGCGGCGTCCTTCGCAGTCTCCTCGCGAATCGCGTCGCCGTCCTTCAACCGCTCGAGGACGCGGTACGGGCCGGTGACGACGATGTCTCCCGCTGCGACGCCTTCGAGAATCATGGTGTCGGCGAGGTTCGAGGGGCCGGTCCGCACCGGACGCACGACAGCCTTGCCGTCGACCATGCAGAACACCACCGTCGCCTTTCGGCGGGCCTTGTCGACAAGCGGATGATCGGCGAGTTCGGCGGGAAGATCGTCGAGCTTTTGCTCGAGCAACGCCTGGCTCGGCACCAGCAGTCCGCGAGAGCGGTTCACCACGATGTCGACGTTCGCAGCGAGGCCGGAAAGCAGCGTCTCGCCTTCGGCGAGTCCGAGCTTCACTTCGCACTTGAACCAGCCGCCCGAACCAGCGCCGCTGGCGCCGCCCGCGCCACCGAAACTCGTCTCCGTCCCGCGCGACAGCGCCACCCGATCGACGGTTCCCTTGAACTCACGATCGCGGTAGGCGTTTACGCGGACGGTGGCCTCCTGGCCAGCCCGCACGCGCGCCACGTCGCTCTCGGCAACCTTCGCCTTGAGGCGCACCGACGCCAGGTCGGCGATGGTCAGGATGCGCGTGCCGGCGTTGTTCATGGTGCCGACGACGACCAGCTCGCCCGGCTCTGCGTTCAGCTCCGTGATCTGCCCGTCGATCGGCGCCGAGATCGTGGTCTTCTTCAGAAGTTCGCGCGCCCGCTCGATGTCGGCCTCCGCGGCGGCGAGCGAACTCTCGATCACCGAGAGGCCCTCGCGCGCGGCGGCGATCTGCGATTCGAGCTCGCGAACACGCGCGATCGCGTCGTCGAGCGAGGCGCGGCTCACGTCACCCGTCTTGAAGAGCGAGTCCTGGCGCTCGAGCGTCGCGCGCGCGTTGGCCAAGAGCGACGTCGGGCCCGCCAGCCGCTCCTGCTCGCTCCGCAGGCGGAAGCGCTCGCCATCGCGACGCGCCATCTGCGCCTGAAGCGACGCCTGCACATCGCGGTCGTCGAGCTTCACGATCACCTCGCCCTTGCGGACGGTGGCGCCCTCGCGGAAAGGGATCTCGAGGATGCGGGCGCTGACCTCGGCCGACACGTCCACCTTGATCTCGGGGTCGAGTTCACCTGGCGCCGACACCGTCTCGACAAGCTCGCGCTCCTCGATCTTGGCGATGCGGACGGCCAGCGCGTCGTCGCGCCCACCGAAGGACGGCATGAACTCGAGCGCTGCCGGGCCTGCGACGACGAGGCCGACCACGGCGAGACCGATGACAGAGGCGATGACGATGAGGAAGGTTCGCACGTCGGGGCTCGGCTCGGAACGGGAACAGGCTTGGGGAGGCCCAGCCTCTCGGCCCCGGGCAGCCGACAGGCACGCCAACGGGTTTCGAGGTGGGCAGCGTATTCCGAATCGCCCCTCCGAGGTTGCGAAGCGCGGGCGGCGAAAAAAGACCGCCCCCCGGCAGAAGCCGGGGGGCGGATTTGAGACACATGCAGCTTCACGCCGAGGCGTGATGCCCAACGGTCAGATCACGGAGCGCAGGGGCCCCAGGTCGACAGGAGGAT
>JBIKXP010000313.1:0-2964 GCA_044355685.1 Phycisphaerales bacterium | reverse complement strand
AGCGGTTCCTTGGCGAGCGTTTCGGTGCGGCCCTGATCTTCGAGTACGAATGCGCGCAGTTCCGCCTCGCTCATCGGAAACGCGTCGTTCCGGTCGGCGTAGGCGAGGACCGCCCACGCGAGCTCGCGAAGACGCGCGTCGGTTGTCGCCGCCTGCGTGCGCACGTTCCCAACGATGCTCCACGACCAGATCGCGGCCGCGACGGCCGCGGCGGAGAAGCCAACGACGATGATCCAGAAGAGAAGCTTGGCGCGGGACATGGCGGGCATGTCGGCAGCGTAGGCTCCGCACGGCCCGGCGTGGGTCACATGCGGGCGTTCGCGAGCTTGATCCGCTGCTTCTTGCGGCGCGGATCGGCCTCCGGCACAGCGGAGAGCAGCGCCTGCGTGTACTCGTGCTTCGGCGCGTTGATGATCTCGTCGCGCGAGCCTTCCTCGACGATCTTGCCGTTGTACATCACCGCAATGCGGTCGCAGATGTGATGGATCACGGCCATGTCGTGCGAGATGAAGAGATAGGAAAGCCCCATCTCGTCCTGCAGATCGCCGAGCAGATTGAGGATCTGCGACTGGATCGAGACATCGAGCGCGCTCGTCGGCTCGTCGCAGACGATGAGCCGCGGCTCGAGGCTCAGCGCGCGGGCAATGCCGATGCGCTGGCGCTGGCCACCGCTGAACTCATGCGGATATCGGTCGGCGGCTTGCTTCCACAGCCCGCACTTGACGAGAAGCTCTTCGACGCGCACCCGCGTCTCGTCCGCGGACTTCGTGAGTCCGTGCACCTCGAGCGGCTCGCCGATGATGCGCCCGACGCGCATGCGCGGGTTCAGGCTTCCGCCCGGATCCTGGAAGATGATCTGCATCTCGCGGCGAAGCCGGCGGAGGTCGAGCGCGCTTGCGGCGAGCACATCGCGCCCGTCAAACCGGACGCTGCCGCCCGAGTTCGGGATGAGCCGGAGAATCGTGCGGCCAACCGTGGTCTTTCCGCAACCCGACTCGCCCACGAGCCCGAGCGTCTCGCCGCGACGCACAAAGAAGCTCACGTCGTCGACAGCCTTCACGTGGCCCACCGTGCGCTGGAGGATGCCCCGGCGGATGGGGAACCAGGTCTTGAGGTTCTTGACCTCAAGCAGGATCGGCTGGTCTTGTTTGGCGTTCGAACTCACGAGATCGGAATGGTACTCGACGCGGAAGCGCGGGAAAACCCTCGGATTCCGGCGCGGCGGCGGCCTGTCACCGCACCGGCACGGAAACCTGCACCACCGAGCCATCGGGGACGACGATCCGCAGCGGCAGCTGGAACCCCGGCACGCGGCCCATCCCGGCGACCGCGCGGTTGACGCGCGTGTAGAACTCGTCGACCGAACCGACGGGCTGGTCAAAGACGGCCGTGATCGTGCTGCCCTCGGGAATCCGCTCGGCCAGTTCGCTGCCGTCGCGGACGTCCTCGAGGATCACGCCGCGCCGGAACGGAACGCCGAGCTTCTTCGCGCGCGCATCGGTCGCCGTGGCGAAGCTCTCGATCCCAACCGCCGCAAGCGCGGGCGGCAGATACGGAGCGAGCCGCGCGGCCGAGTCGAGCTCGCCGAGCGTCGCCGTGATCGTCCGGAGACCGCCGACGCCCTTCTCGAGATCGATGCGCCAGATCTCGAACTCGACCTTCGCGCCGGGGAGCTTCGAGCTGATGATCGCAGGCACTGCGCCGTCGTTTCCGACCTTCTGGCCGTCGATCGCGATGATCACGTCGCCAAACTCGAAGCCGGCCTCGGCCGCAGGCGAGTCCTCGTTGACCTGGCGGACGACCGCGCCTTCACCCTTGAACTCGGCGGCGACGGCCGCAAGCAGGCGATTCGATCGCGCCGCGACGCGAACCTCGTCGAGCGACATGAGTCCGACGCCGAGGAACCCCTTGCGGACCTCGCCGCTCTCGATCATCTGCGTCACGATCGACTCGATCATCGACATGGGAATCGCGAGGCCGATGCCCGCGAACTGCCCCTGCCCCACGGAGTTGCCGCGGCCGGTCGCAATCGCGGTGTTCATTCCGATCACGCGGCCTCGGATGTCGGTGAGCGGTCCACCGGAGTTGCCCGGATTGATCGCGGCGTCGGTCTGGATGAAGTTCTCGTAGTCGATGTCGGCGAGGCCCGCGCTGCGGCCAAGGCCCGACACGATGCCCGAGGACATCGAGAACCGGAAGTCGAACGGCGAACCGAAGGCGAACACCATGTCGCCCTGCTCGATTCGGCTCGAGTCTGCGCGGAGCGACGGATGGAGCCCGCCGGACGCGACCTTGATGACAGCGACGTCGGAGCGGAGATCGACGCCGATCACTTCCGCCTCGCGCAGTTCGCCGTCGAAGAGCTGCACCTGCACGCGCTCGCTCGACTCGACCACGTGCGCATTCGTGACGATGTGGCCGTCCTCGTCCCAGATCCAGCCAGAGCCGCTCGATGCATACGGCGCGGTGAACATGCGGCGCTGCATCGTGGTCAGGGTGCTCACGTGGACGACGCTCGGCTCGACGAGCTTGGCGATCGCGCGGTGCGCGCGGTTGATCTGCTCGAGGATGGGCTCGTGCACCTCTTGGCCGGCGTCAGACTGGTCCGCAGACGCTCCGCCCGCTCGCTGCTTCGACGACGCCGATGCCGCGTTGCCGTCGAGAATGCGCGATGCGAGCACGATGTCGGCGGTTGCCTGCGAGTCGTTGGCGCGGCGAATCGCAAACGGAGCCGCGACGAGCGCGGCAGCGGAGGCGACGAGGACGACAAGACCTGGACCGGCGTATGGAAACTGGCGCATAGGTGGATTCCGTCTGTTCATGCGAGCGCGGGACGCCCCGGATTGTCTTTCGACCCATCCGCGGTCGTGGTTGCGGGAAGGATGCCCTTGCGCGCGCGATCCGTCCGATCAGCGATCAGCGATCAGCCGAACGTCCGAGTCGGCGGAGGAACTCCCCGCGCTC
>JBIKXP010000312.1:0-2968 GCA_044355685.1 Phycisphaerales bacterium | reverse complement strand
AGCGGCGGCAAGCCGCGCCGCGTAGCGGGCCGGGGCATCGTACCCGAGCGAGCTGTGCGGCCTCTCGTGGTTGTACTCGTGCCGCCAGTGCGCCGCGAGCGCCTTCGCCTCGCGGAGGTCGGCGAATATCCCTGACTATCCTCGAGTTCAGCAGCTCGTCGCGCAGCCTTCCGTTGAAGCTCTCGCCGTAGCCGTTCTGCCACGGCGCGCCCGGCTCGATGTAGAGCGTCTCCACCTTCGCCGCCTCAAGGAATCGCTTCAGCTTCGTCGCGATGAACTCCGAGCCGTTGTCGCTCCTGAGGTGCCTCGGCGCGCCACGCTCCTTGAACACCCCTGCGATCAGGTCGCGGATCCGCTCGCCCGTCATCGACCGCTCCACCTCGAGCAGCAGGCTCTCGCGCGTGCACTCGTCGACGAGCGTCAGGAAGCGCAGCGGCCTCCCGAGGAAGTCGCTGTCCTCGACGAAGTCCCAGCACCACACGTCGTTCCGATGCATCGCCTTCATCCGCTCGATCCCGTTCGCGGAAACGCCGAGTCGCCGTTTCCTGCGGTTTTTCCGCGGCACGCGCAGGCCATCGCGGCGGCACAGCCGGTGCACGCGCTTGTGGTTCACGCGCCAGCCGTCGAGCCGCAGGCGACCGCACACCATGCGGTAGCCGTACCGCGGATGGCTGCGCACGATCTCCTCGATGCGCCCGACGAGCGCCGACTCGTCGGCCGCCACGCGCCGCTCGTACCGCTGCGTCGACCTGTGCTGGCCGAGCACCGCGCAGGCGCGCCGCTCCGAGCATCCGACTCGCCCCTAGTTGGATCATGCACGTGGCTCACGACCGTCCTCCGCCGCGAGGGGCTTGCGGTTTTCCCAGGTACTCGTTCGCCTCCCTCAGGATCGAGATGTCGAGCTCCTTCTCCGCGACCAGCCGCTTGAGCCGCGCGTTCTCGACCTCGAGCTCCCCGTGGTTACATGATGAGCCTCTTCGCCTCCTCCGACTTCATGCCGCCGTACTGGTTGCGCCAGCGGTGGAGGGTCTGCTCGCTCACGCCGAGGTGCTGGAGCACCTGCGCCATCGAGCGGCCCGACGAGAGCATGGCGTCGGCCTCGCGCAGCTTGTTGATGACCTGCTCAGGGGTGTGTCGTGTCCGTTTCATCGAGAGTCTCGAAGCCTCCCTCGGCCCAGCCGGGGCCGGTCGGGACTCTCATAGTGCTGGACCAGAGATCGGGGGCAGGTCACATGCGTGAGCAGTACGGACGGTGTATGTACGACGCAAGACGCAGTGCGGCTGAGTCCCGTTTCCCGCTGGGCTTGGTTGGATCGGTCGGAACGCTCAGGCACTGCCGCGCCCGATCGCGGCTGCGGCAGGGGGTGCGCATGCGCGCCGTGGGCTTGGGCGATTCCTCACCCCGTCGCGCCCAGCCGGCGGATCGCTCGGCGAGGCTTGCTTCTCGCGAGGTCGTAGTTGGCCTGAAGGTTCAGCCAGAGCTGCGGCGTCGTGCCGAGCGCGCGTGCGAAGAGCCACGCGGTCTCCGCCGTCACGCCGCGCTTGCCCCGCGTGACTTCGTTGACGCGCTGCAGCGGCACCCCGATGTGGCTCGCGAACGCGACCTGGGTGATGCCGAGAGGCTTGAGGAACTCCTCGAGGAGGATCTCGCCTGGATGCGTTGGGGTTCGGCTGCTGGGGAGCATGGTGTTGCCTCAGTCGCGGGCGCTCGAATTGGCGGCGTCAGGGTCACGCCGCAGGATCGATGATAAGACGCCGCTCACGCTCGGCGGCAAACGCGAGGCACTGCAGCACATCCTCGCGGGTGAGCTGGGGGAACGACTTGAGCAAGTCTTCCACGGTTACGCCCGTGGATAGATGTCCAAGCACCTCGCCGACCGTGATTCGCGTGCCCTTGACGCACGGCTTGCCGAAGCGAACGGCAGGATCGATCGAGATTCGTGCGAACGCCGCCATGGCGAGAGAGTAGCACGGGTCTTTGTGGATCCAAGCGGTTTGGTTCGTGGCGCGTCGTTGCGTTGGCTCCACCGCACCGCTCGGGTGATTCTTCAAGCGCCGATTCGCACCAACTGACCCGGACGGGCAAAGTCAACGGCTCGAAGCAGCTGAGGCACCAGTCGGACGAGCGAGTCGAGGCGGTTCGATCGTGAGATGAGCAGCACGATGAAGACCCCGGAGTTGGGAATGTCCTGCTGGTCTGCCAGATTCTTGTCCACCGTCACGAGACCCGCATAGCCCGCGGCGCGCATTCGCTCCAGAAGCCGACCATTTCGGGTGCCCGACCAGCCGAGTTCCGTGACATGACCGACCTCGTGAGACACGAGGTGTCGTGCCAATGGGCGGGGAACGCACTCGTCAAGCAGCAGACGCACGGGACTCCAGGAGGGAGCGGGCGAGTTCGAGTGCCGCAACAGCCTGACTGCGGGTCACTGAAGGGAAATGGTCGAGGAACACATCGAGAGGGTCACCAGCCTCCAGATAGTCGAACAGCGTGCTGAACGGCACGCGGGTTCCGTAGAAAACGGGCGTGCCGCCCATGATTTCGGGGTCAGAATGAACTACGGGCTTCTCGTCCATGGTCTTGCTCCTGATGAAGTGTAGCAGGCGACTCCGCCGGATCGAAGCATGGCGGGTCGGAGTCTTCGCGACCATGAGCCCCGACCGCGATAGGGCGCGCCGACCGTTCGAGGTCAGCCGCCAACAAGCCGCTTGCTCATCACCACGCTCCTGTAGCACTTTCCCGGCCACTGGACCGTGTCCACCTGCGCGAAGCCGAGCCGTGCGTACAGCGCGACCAAGTGTGTCGCCGGCTCGGCGGTGTCGAGCGCGAGCTCTGCGAAGCCCGACTCGCGCGCCCAGCGTTCGCATGCGGCGATCAGCGCGCGTCCGATGCCTTTCCCTTGCAGCGACGGCTCGACCGCGAGCTGGTGCAGCGACGCGACGCTCGGCCTTCGGATGTACTCGCACT
>JBIKXP010000124.1:0-9995 GCA_044355685.1 Phycisphaerales bacterium | reverse complement strand
GAAGCGCACCGCGTATCTCGCGATGCGCCGCGCCATCGTCGAGGCCCGCGCCGCACGCGCAGCTGAACTCGCTTCCATGCGCGCACGCATCGCCGCCAACCGCGAGGCGCTCGCAGCGCACGCGCTCGCGAACGACCGCACCTGGCCGTTTCCGTTCGCGTCCCACTGAACACGACTTGCACGGCGCCGCGGTCTGGCCAAACCCTAGCGGTAGACATCGCGCCGATGCCCGACCTTGATCACGATCACGACCAGTTCGGCGTCGAGGATCTCCTAGACCACGCGGTAGTCGCCCACTCGGATGCGATGGATGTTGTCCGAGCCGACGAGTTTCTCGGAGCCGACGGGCCGCGGGTTCGAGGACAGCGCCTCGATCGCGTCCACAATCCGCTTGCGGTCCTTCTTCGTGCCGATCCGTGCGAGTTCCTTTCCCGCGGAAGGCTTGATGCGGAGGTCAAACGCGGCCACGGCGCCTCATGGCCTTGACCACGGACTCGAACGACACCGCTGCCTCCCCACGGCGCTTACGAGCCGCCGCGAGATCCTCGGCATCCTCGGCGAAGGCACGCCGCAACGCGTCGTTCACGATCTCGGAGACGGCCTGATCGGTCGCCGCGGCCTTGAGGCGGAGCGCCCGATGGACCTCAGGGTCGAAGTACACAGTGGTGCGTCGCGCGATCGCCATGATGTGATTATGGAGTTGTGACGTCATGGCGTCAAGATGCTGTACCCCGGAATCGCGAGGCAGCGGCACGGCCCTGGATCATCTGGGCAACGGGCGATTGCGGGCACCATCAGGTAACATCGTTTGCGCGTCAGGGCTGCCTGCGACCCGTTGCCGTACTCGCCGGGCACGCGCTCGCGAACGCCCGCACCGGGCCGTTTCCGTTCGCGATGCAGTGAAGCGTGGCGTTCCGACCCGCACGTCTGTGCGGTGGAAGCGAAGGAACGCCATGATCCTCATCCAGTCCGGCTTCTCGGTGCGGCGCGAAACGTGTCGGCGGACGACGACCGAAACAAACTGGCGCTGAAGCGCGGAGGGCATCGCCCGCGACCCTACCACCCGATCCAGCGGTCCCGCGACGACATGACACATTCCCCGCAGGAACGCTGCCAAAACCGTTCCGCGGAAACAGGCGAGCCCGCGAAGGGCGCGCTCTGCGGAAACGGGAGAACTGTCATCCCGGCACGGTCTTCAAGCGAAACCCGAAACGGGATGCGAGACAATCGCCCTATCCAGAGGTACGATCACCTGACGGTTTCGAATCGTCGGAAGCGCAGAATCAACTGTTAGGAGTCGCAAATTCCATGTTCAAGCGAGACCAAAGCAAGCAAGGTCGGCCGCTCAGTCCTGCCGTGTGGATTGCTCTTGGAGTTGCCATAGGTTGTGGACTTGGCGTGGCCGTCGGCAACCTGCCCATTGGAGTTGGTTTGGGCATTGCGGTTGGTGGCATCGTTGCACTGGTGTCGCGTCGCCGTAATGACCCTCCGAACTCCTAACTATTCATTCAAGCGGACCAATCAATCGCTTCGCGATTGATGTGGCCGCTTCGTTCAAGCGTTAGGCAAACCATGAAGACCAGTGCGCTCGATTTTCAACTGTCGAACACGGTGAGAGCACGGATCGAGGAGAGTGGTCTGTCGATCGCGGGCTTTCTCGACCTTGCACAGTTGGCAAGGGACCTCCCGTACGAGCGCTGCACGCGCGGTGACGATCCCTATCAAGTCCTGAAGGAGCGGCGCGGAACCTGCAGCTCGAAGCACCGCCTTCTTGCGGTCGCGGCTCGTGACTCGGGGCGCGCTGAACTGAAGCTGATGGTCGGCATCTATCGGATGAGCGAGGCGAACACGCCTGGGGTCGGGCGCGTGCTGTCGCGCGCCGGCCAGCTGTTCATTCCCGAGGCGCACTGCTACTTGGTCTTGGCCAACGAGCGATTCGACTTCACCGGCCTGACCGGCGGGCAGGAGTCGCCGTTCGCTGCGCTCGAGGCCGAGTACGTGGTTGACCCAGATGTGCTGCCTGAAGAAAAGAGCCAACTCCACGCGCGGGCGATCGATGCATGGCGCGTCGAGGTGGGGCTGAGCTTTGACGACGCCTGGGCGCTGCGAGAGGAGTGCATCGCCGCTCTGTCGGCCTCGCACGGACCCGCTTGGTGCGCAGATCACCCTTGCTGAGAGCCTGCTCGCCAAACTCAAAGCTAGGCCGCACACGCATGACCCTCTGCGAACTCATCCCTGCTCTTCGCAAGGCGTCCTCAGACCAAGTGGTCGCCCAACTCGCTCAGCTGATCGAAGACTGGCGCTTGGATACGGGTACAACCGAAGATCTTCGGCAATCAGTTGAGCGGTTCATCGGCAACACTTGGATTGCCAGTACACAGGAACACGAGGCCGTCTACGCGCTTTGGTCTGCCTTCCGAGATGAGTGCATCCTCGGTCGCGGTGGAATGACCCTAAACGAGCGCCTCCACGCCTTCGATCTTCTGGAAGCTTGGGATAGCGCCCCTGACGAAGAGTCGCGCGCCGCTATCCGGAGGAAGGTCGACTTTGCGGCTTCCCCGTCGACATGAGTCAAGCTTCGCTGCCAATCAAGTCAAGCGCTGCACCGTTGCGAGTGCGGACGAACCCCTCGCTCAAGCTGCCCCGCAACGGTAGGCACCGCAAGCCCGGCCCGAGCCACTCGAACGATCGTCTCAGTCCGGGCTTACAGTACCTGCCTCCGTGGGCCGCTTCGCTCGAACGTTCGGTGCGCATCAGATGGGATTCCTCGACAAGATCTTGGGCAGGAAGCAGCCGGCGCCGCCGAGTCCGCCGTCCGAGCACGCCGTGCTTGTGCTGTTCTCCTATGGGAGCACCGACCTGTCGCGCCTGTTCGCGCTTGAAGAACGGCTGGAGCAGGCGATTGCCGCCGCGGGCGTCGGGGAGTTCGACGGGAACGAAGTCGCAAGCGACGGCAGCGAAGGCACGCTCTACATGTATGGGCCCGACGCTGACGCACTATTCGCCGCGGTTCGGTCGGCTCTGGAGGCCACGGATTTCATGCGAGGCGCTCGAGTACGGCTACGCTACGGCGCGCCCGCAAATGGAACGCGCGAGGTTGAAGTTGTGCTTGGCACCTCATAAGCCGCTTACAGCCAACGCCGGCCGTGCGGATCATCAGCTGGCGCGACTGGCGCGCCACGCTGGGCCATCAAGAAAGAAGGAGCAAAGTCTTGGTCACCTGTTACCTCCGTTACGTTCTCGACCCGTTCAAGCTCGAGGAGTTTGAAACGTACGGGAAGATGTGGATCCCACTGGTTGAGAAGTTCGGTGGCCAGCACCACGGCTATTTCATGCCCGGCGAAGGAACGAGCAACGTCGCGCTTGCCCTGTTTTCATTTCCGTCGCTGGCGGCTTACGAGGCATACCGGGCGCAAGCGGCGTCTGATTCAGAGTGCCAGGCAGCCATACGCTACTACGAGGAAACCAAGTGTTTTCTGAGCTATGAACGCTCCTTCTTCCGTCCCGTCTTCAAATGAAGAGCCCAACCATCGGCTCCAGCGCGACAGCAGAATCGCTCCGCACTTTCGTTCCCTCGTATTGCGCAGCTGCGTCTGAGCCGAAACTTTTGCCCGCGCAAGCCACCGTGGTGCGCTGCACGGTTTCCTGAGACACCCGTCTGGGACTGGGAGGCATAATGCGCGACACCATGCGGACGCCGACGACCGCCTACCTCCTGATGCTCGCATTCTCGATCGCCGCGGTGGTCGTCGCGTTCCTCACGCTTCAGTTGGCCGGCGTCTGGATGCACGACTCCAACTTCGAGACCTTCCAATCGACGCTGTCGAAGGACGAGGCGCGCGGCATCGTCGCGTCGGCGCGCGGCCTGGCGAGCCGCTCTGTGTGGCTGCTTGTCACGACCAACGCTCTCTGGATGCTGTTCGCGGGATACCTGATCCTCCGGCTGAGGCGCAACCATGCGTGACCGATCGACCCAGGCGACCGACGGCACATGGTCATTTCCGTTCGTGCTCCCCTCAACGCAGCCGACAGAGGTAACCTGCGCTCGGTCCATCGCCCGAGTGGCTCGTCGAGCCAACCCCCCGCCGCCCAGAAACCACGCGACTTGGACGAACACATGAACTCCAGTCACACGGCATTCCTCGGCGCCGCCGCGCTCGTCAACCTCGTCGCGTGCACGACTCCACCCACGCAGGATCTGCCAACCACGGGCCGCGTCGAATCGCGGCTCGGCACGCTTGAACTCGAGAACGGCTACCCCACCGCCGCCACCGTCGACAAGATCTTCGACGACATCGACTACCAGCGCGCCTGCCAGGCCTACCTCTGGGCGCTCCCGCTCATGGCCATGCAGCAGTGGCAGAACGAGCACCAGGTCAAGTTCGGCGCCGGCAAGCGCGACTATGTCGACTACCTCACCTTCGAGGACAAACTCGGCCTCCTCACCGCCAATGCGACGACGCCGTATGTCATGGCGTTTCCCAATCTGAAGGAAACCGGCCCGCTGGTGTTCGAGGTCCCCGCCGGCCCCACCGCCGGTGGCTTCCTGGACTTCTGGCAGCGGCCCATCACCGACTCGGGCCAGACGGGGCCAGACAAGGGTGCGGGCGGCAAGTATCTGATCCTCGGCCCCGACGACCCCGACATGAAGCCGGAAGGCTACTTCGTGTTCCGTTCGCCGACGGTGAACATGTGGTCCGGCCACCGCGCGCTTGATCCCGATCCGACCAAGGCGAAGGCGCTCGTCGCCGCGCTGAAGATCTATCCCTACAGCCAACGCGCAAACCCGAGCCCGACGCGCCATGTCTCGCCGGCCGGCCGCGCGTGGAGCGGCATGCAGCCACGCGGACTCGCGTACTGGGAGGGCCTCGCCAAGATCATCAACGAAGAGCCCGTGCAGGAGCGCGACCGCATGATGATGGGAATGCTCCAGCCGCTCGGAATCGAGAAGGGCAAGCCATTCGCGCCGACCGAACGGCAGAAGCGGATCCTCCTCGATGCCGCGCGGACCGGAGAGGTGATGGCCCGCACGATCGCCTACGAGAAGCGCTTCGAGGGTTCGAAGGTCTGGCCCGGCAAGCAGTGGGACATCTCGCTCTTCCTGAAGGAGACAAATCAGGAAGCCCCGCATCACACCGAGCTCGACGAGCGATCTTCGTGGTTCTATGAAGCCGTCGGCGTCTCGGAAGGCATGATGGGGCGCATCGTCGGGTTCGGCCAGCTCTATCTCGAGTGCGCGAAGGATCGTGAAGGAAACTGGCTCGACGGCAGCAAGACCTATCGTCTGACGGTTCCGAAGGACGCGCCCGTCGCCCAGTTCTGGTCGTTCACAGCGTACGACAACGAGACGCGCTGCTTCGTCGACACCGGCGCGCGGCCGGATCGATCGTCGCGCGACGACATCGTGAAGAACCCCGACGGCAGCGTGGACCTCTACTTCGGCCCCACCGCGCCGAGCGGTAAGCCCGAGAGCAACTGGATCAAGACCCTGCCCGGTAAGGGCTGGTTCGCCTACTTCCGGATGTACGGCCCGACGCAGGCCTACTTCGACCGCTCGTGGGTGCTGCCGGACATCGAGCTCGTTCGGTGAGTCTGGCGACGCCGAAGAACTGATTCCGCACTTCGCCCGCCAGGCTCCACCTCGCACGACATGTACGAATCCAAGCACCAGCGCCCCATCCCGCGAGCAAACTTCGCGCGACGCCTCGGAGTGCATGTCGGCGCAGTTGCGCTGCTGCTCGCCGTGTCGCTTGGCGTGGGCATGCTTGGCTACGCCTCGTTCGAACGGCTCCCGTGGATGGACGCGTTCCTCAACTCCGCGATGCTTCTCGGCGGCATGGGACCCGTGAACCCGCCGAAGACGGATGCCGGCAAGCTGTTCGCCGGGCTCTACGCGCTGTACGCGGGACTGATCTTCATCGTCAGCGCGGCGCTCCTCTTCACGCCCATCGTGCACCGCATCATCCATCACTTCCACTGGAACGAGCAGCCGTAGCGACCGAGCCTTCGAGCCCCGCTGCCCGAACGAAACACATGGCCCACTACACAGCAGAAATCCTCTGGCTCCGTGGCGAGCAACCCTTCACCGACAACCGCTACAGCCGGCGCCACACGCTCCGGTTCGACGGCGGCGTCGAGGTCCCCGGCTCGTCGTCGCCGCATGTCGTGCCGCTTCCGATGTCGGACGCCTCGGCGGTCGACCCGGAGGAGGCGTTCGTCGCGTCGCTCTCGAGCTGCCACATGCTGTGGTTCCTCGCGATCGCTGCGAAGCGGAAGTTCCGCGTCGACCGCTACTTCGACGCCGCGGTCGGCACGATGGGCAGGAACGCCGAAGGCCGCGAGGCCATGCTGACGGTGACGCTGCGGCCGGAGGTGAAGTTCTCCGGCGAACACCTGCCGACGCACGAGGAGCTCGCCGACATGCACCACAAGGCCCACGACGAGTGCTTCATCGCCAACTCCGTGAAGACCGAAGTGCGATGCGAGCCGGTGGGCGCAGACCCGTCGCTCGCCGCAACTCGTGTCTGATGGACGGCGGATGTCCGCACGGAGGTCCATCCTCCGACTCCAGAAGGCGGCAGAAGCGATGCGGATGATGCGATGGGCGCGTGAATGGCCCGGTGTGCGATGCACTCAGCCCGACCGGACCGCACCAGCCGAGCGACATCGATCCCTGAACTGTGAGGCGCGACTCGTGCAAGGACTGCGACACCATGTTGGCGACTGGCTAGGCACGATCGCGCTCCTCGCGATGCTCGTGCTCCCCTTCTCGATCGGCTTCCTTCCCGAGGGTGCGCTTCGAGTCGCTGCGGCCGCCGTTCTGGGCGTGCTCGGCGTCTGCATCGTCGTCGCCAACTGGGCAGCGGTGTGGCAATCCCATCGCGAGGGTCGATTCATCTCGCCGATCCCGTTCATCGGCGCGCTCTTCCTCTGTCCGATCGCTGCGATGGGCTGCAAATGGGCGGGGCTTCCCCTCTGGGCGGGCCTGGGAGCGGTTCTGTTGGCGGACCCGGGTGCGGGTGCCGGACTAGGGCTCTCTCTCGTTCAATGGATCTGGCGGCGCATCCGACGCTCGCCGGGGCCGTCAGCGCGTTGAGCACGCGCATGGTCACCGCGATTGCCCCGAGCCCACGAAGGAACGACATGCATCCACCCCTTGATGAACAAATCTCCACCGAGCTCCGCCTCCTCGAGGGGCAGCCCTTCACGGAATGCATGCGCGGGGCCGATCTCATCATGTTCTCCTTCGGAGAGGAGCGGGAGAGGCTGACTCGGACGGGCGCACGGATCATGGTGAGCCCGATCCGCATGCACCTCCAGTGCCGCTGGAGGGTCTGCGATGGCGACTGCGTCGCGTTCGGCAGCGACGACATCTTCTATCGGGGTTCGGAGCCCATGAACGGGGGCAGGAACGGGCAGAGGGACAGGGAGGAGTTCGACTACCTCTACAGCCTCACCGCGCTCGACGTCCTTCATGTCGCGTGGTTCGCCAAGCACCGCAGGGCCGCGCTCATGGTGGTCTCGGCCAAGGGCGACCGCTTCGGCGGGTTCCGCATCCTGCTCGCGGGCGGCATGACGGTCGAGTGCCTGCCGTGCGAGTCGCGCCGCGACGCCGAGCTGTGGCGTCTCTTCGGACATCGGGCGGACGACTCGCACTTCGTGGTGCTTGCAAGCGGAGTGGAGCCGCGCGTCGACAATTCGAGGTAAAGGGCGCGGCAACCGGATGAATTCTGGTCGGCGGCGTGTATGTTTCGCGTTCCTGCCCAGTTTCTCTCGACATCGGAGGACAATTGAGCACAGAACCGACCAATGCCGCCGAGCGCGGCGCTCTCCGGCCGCGCAGTGGCGCAGGCGAAGTCATCGTTGGATTCGCCGTACTCGGGCTCTTCATCGCGGGCACCATCGGATTGCTGCGCGCATGACGCGCCGTCGACCCCTTGGACGGCGCAGTCTGCCTCGCAGCCTCGATCGTGGCCTTCGGAGCCATCTGCTACCTCTCCTTCAGGAAGCTGTAGCGGTCGATGCGCATTCGCATCACTTCCATGCCCCCCGGAGAGGCGCCTGCGCACATCCGCGCGGCGTGGGTGGGGCTTGTGCTTCCAGTTTCGCCACGCGCGCCTGCGCTGCAGAGCTGCATTGGGATCGGCGTGCTCTCGGGGCCGAAGAGCATGCTCGGCCAGTGGCTGGCCATCCTCCTCGCTCGCGGTCAGCGGGAATCCGGCTACGTCGTCGAGGCAGATCGCGCGATCGAAGTCCTCGCGACCAAGTCGCCAGCGGCCGCAGCGTGGTGGAGAGAGCACGCGCCGTCGTTCATCGCGCCCGGGAGACAACTGCTGTTCTCTGCGGAAGCGTGCGAGGAAGTTCCCGAGTCCGTGGAGGTCTGATCCACGGAATCCGAGAGTGCACGACGCATCCACCATGCACCGCGACACAATCGTGCACACCGCGCTCGAGGCCTTCACAGGCATCCACCTTGCGTCACCTGAGTCTCCCGTCGCCTGAGTCTCTCGTCACCTGAGTCTCCCGTCGCCTGAGTCTCTCGTCGTTCCGAAGGAAGCACTCGCCTGCCCCCATACGCCATGCGACCGAGACCGTCGAAACGCCGACTCCTCGCCCTCCTCGCCCTGACGGCGCTCGTCGCGGGTGCGGCGCTTCTCGCGCGGCCTGCGTTCCATCTCGCACGAATCGTTTGGCACGACACGGGAGCGCGCGCCCCACTCCCGCCCGGCTTCACCGACGACGCGAGCCGCCTGAACCAGACCAGGGTGGCCGAGATCTGGCGGCCCGAGGGCGCGGCCACGGACCCCGAGCGCGAGCTCGCGGCGCTGCTTGCGCGGGCGCGGGCGGACGGACTGCGCGTCTCGATCGCGGGCGCGCGGCACACCATGGGCGGACACACCATCTACCCGGGTGGCGTCGTCGTCGACATGTCGGGGTGGAACAGCATGCACCTCGACGGCGCGCGGGGAGTCCTGAAGGTCGGCGCGGGAGCGCTCTGGAGCGATGTGATCCCCTACCTCGACGCGCGCGGCATGTCCGTGGCGGTCATGCAGTCGAACAACTCCTTCTCCGTCGGCGGATCGATCAGCGTCAACTGCCACGGCTGGCAGTACGACCGCCCTCCGATCGCCTCGACCGTCGAGTCGTTCAGGTTGATGCTGGCCGACGGATCGGTCGTGCGATGCAGCCGCTCGGAGAATGCGGAGCTCTTCTCGCTCGCGCTCGGCGGGTACGGGCTCTTCGGGATCATCCTCGATGCGGAACTGCGCGTCGTGCCGAACGAGCGATACAGGCTCGTGCGCCGCGTCGTGCCGATCGACGACTCGCTTGCGACGCTCGACGAGATGATCGAGTCGCTCCCAGGCGCGCAGATGGTCTATGCGCGCATGAGCATCGTGCCGGAGAGCATCTTCGACGAGGTGATCCTCAACGCCTTCGTCCGTGACGCCGATGGCGCCGAGGGCGGGATCCCCACGCTGACCGAGGGCTCGATGGCCGACCTGCAGCGTGCGGTCTTCCGCGGTTCCGCGGAGAGCGCCTACGGCAAGGAACTGCGCTGGAAGGCCGAGACGCAGCTGCAGCCCCTCGTGGCGGGCTCTGTGGCGTCGAGGAACCAGCTGCTCAACGAGGGCGTCGAGGTGTTCGAGAACCGTACGGCTGACTCGACCGACATCCTGCACGAGTACTTCGTGCCGCGGCGGCGCGTGGCTGGTTTCGTCGGCGCGATGCGGTCCATCATCGGAAGCCACAGGCCCAATCTGCTGAACGTGACGGTGCGCGGCGTCAATCGGGACGACGACACCTTCCTCCGCTACGCGGACGAGGACATGATCGCATTCGTGATGCTGTTCGTGCAGCGGAAGACCCCGGAGGGCGAGGCCGAGATGGAGGCCCTCACGCAGGAACTCGTCGAGGCTGCGCTCGCGCACGAGGGGCGCCACTATCTCCCCTACAGGCTCCACGCCACGCCCGAGCAGTTCGCGCGCGCCTATCCG
>JBIKXP010000311.1:0-2977 GCA_044355685.1 Phycisphaerales bacterium | reverse complement strand
GCCTGGAATGCGGCCGCGGATGCGGCGCCCTCGCCGAGTGGTCCGTGCGCGAGGATCGCAGCGGTCACCCGCGACTCGAATGTGCCGCCGGCGGCAGAACCGTCATGCAGCATGGGGTCGCGCGTGCGGAGATTCCACAGGGTCGGCGTGCGCATCTCGGTTTCGTTTGCGTCGCCGTCCTGTACGCCATCGCCGAGGAGGCCCATGTCGTGCAGCAGGAAGTCGGAGTAGGGGCGAATGGTCTTGTTGCGGATCGCGGCCTCGAGCGTCTTCGTGTTCGGCGTCGTCCACTCTGCGACGTGGCACTTGTTGCAGCCGATCGCATTGAAGACGTTCTCGCCGGACATGCCGGACTTCGGCGTCTGCGGCGGTTCGGCGAGGTAGCGCTGGAAGTGCGTGACGCGCTCGATGAACGTGAATCCCGAGGCGTTCGGCACGTCTTCCGGATCGGCCACGGTGTCGCAGGACGCAAGGAGCGCTGCGTCGCCATTCGGCGCGCTTTCCGTGGGAATCAGCGCGTTGGTCACGCCGAGTTCATTGCGGGTCGCGTCGGCGGAGAAGCTGAGGACGGTCGCCACCTGCGCCTTCCAGCCGAAGCGGCCGGCTCGCAGCGGATCGGATGGCGACGACTCGAGCGGGAGCACCCAGTGCACGCGCCCGGAGATGCCGTCGTTGTTCGAGTCCTCTGGATCCTCGTTGGCCGCGATCGATGCGTCGGAAAGCGCTTCGATCAGGCCGAACGCCATCGAGGAATTCGTGACGCGCGTGGCTGTGACCGTGGCTTCCTCAGGCAGCGTCTCGCGGCAGACGTCGGTGATGGCGATCGCCTGCAGCAGCGAACCGCCAAGTTCCTCGAGCGGATAGAACTCGCCCTTCTCCTCCATGCCGAAGCGGGTGACCGAGATCGAGCCCCAACCACCCACCGGGTTGATGTGGCACGACTTGCAGTTGGACTTGTTCATGATCGGCCCGAGGCCCGCGACGGTGGGGAAGGGCGTGCCGTAGTCGACGCGGCCGTGGGCGAAGAGCGCGGCCTCGAGAGGAGTCAGGCCATTGAGCGGCGCGCCCGCGCGCGGCTGGAGCGCGGGGCCGTCGGCGAAGGCGGCGAGAGTCGGAGCAAGCAGCGCGGCGGCGGCGACGAGTCGGATACGGGTCTGCGGCATGGACGGTACCTGCGGGGTTCAGAGGGCTCGTTGCGCAGGGTGCTCCGACCGGCTGTGCGACGCGAACTGCTGAAGGGGTCGATTCGGGCGAACGCGGCAAAGGTTCCGGGTGGCTTGGAAACCGGGAAAGCTGGACGAGACGGTGGCCGACCGTCGGGCGGATGCGGATGGCGGATCCAAACCGCAAACCTCACCCCTGATTCAAGTTATCCACCGATCGCCCCAACGGAAGAGGGAAGGTCGACATTTAGATGGAATGGCAAACTTTCGGCGTTCGCGGAAGGGTCTCGGACGGGATTCGTCCCGCGCGACCGGCATCGCGCGGGTCGCGGCTGGACGTCGGAACCTTCGCGAACCCGCGAGGGGGGCGCCAGCAGGGGTCTTATAGTGGCAAGATGCCCTGCGCCAATCGACGCCGTGCCCAGTTCGTGACGTCGACGCTCTGCGCCGCGAGCTGCATGATGTTCGCGCCGGTCTCGGCCGCCCAGGTGAAGCCCGCCGATCCTGAGGCGACGCCACCGGGCACTGTCCGCGAAGAGGTGGTGGCGTCGTTTCCCGATGACCCGCGCCTCGACACCGCGGTGACCATGCTCTCGCGCGGCGCATTCGAGCCGGCTGTGATCGCGGCGCGCGCCGTGCTGGTCGAGAGCCCCGGAGTCGACCGCGCCGCTGCCATCCTGGGCATCGCGTTGTCGAAGTCGAAGCGCTACGAAGAGGCACGCGGATTTCTCGAGCGTGCGCGCGACTCGAGCCAGCCGTTTCCCGAGCGGAAGCACGCGGCCCACTTCCTCGGCTGGTGCTGCTACCACATCGGCGACCTCGACGCTGCGCGCAAGGCCTTCGAGCAGCACCTGACGCAGGTGCCCGACGAGCCCGACAGCACGTTCGGGCTTGGCCTGATTGCGCTTGCGGAAGATCGCCTCGACGACGCCGACAAGTTGTTCGACGCGGCGCTTGCGAACTTCAGCCGAGAGCGCGAACCGAAGAAGGCGAACGAGGCGAAGGTGCTGACGCGGAAGTCGGATGTGGCGCTGCGGCGCGGCGAGGTCGAGAAGGCGGAGGCGCTTCTCGAGCGCTCCGTGCAGGCGAGTCCGGTGCAGCACGAGACGTGGTCGAAGCTGGCGCGCGTGCGCGACCGCTTGGGGAAGACGGCGGCGGCCGATGCCGCCCGTGCGAATGCGGAGCGGATTCTGCAGGCGCTCGGGCGAAAGCAGGGCGAGGAGCAGCCTGCATCGGCGCAGAAGCAGCCGGATGGCAAGCCCGACACGAAGTCGGAGACGAAGCCTGAGACGAAGCCCGACACGAAGCTGGAGACGAGGCCGGAGATGGGGCCGGAGATGGGGCCGTGAACGCGTTCACTTCCACAGCGGTACGTCTGTGCGCTGTTCTGCCCGCGTTCGCCGTGTGTGTGGGCATCGCGCGGGCCGAGCCGCCGGCCGCCCCGACATCGACGACATCCTCGTCATCATCTTCGGCATCTTCTTCGCCGTCGTCGATCCGCTTCACAGACGTCACGGCGTCGTCCGGTCTCGACTTCACGCCGACGAGCGGGACGAGTCCGTCGACGGTGGTGCTCGAGGTGAAGGGCGGCGGCCTCGCGCTCATCGACTTCGATGCGGACGGCGATCTCGATCTCTTCGTGCCGAATGGCGCGACGCTTGCGGACCCAGAGCGCGGGCCTGGCGCCCGGCTCTTCCGCAACGACGGCGCGATGCGCTTCACCGACGTGACGGCCGCGAGCGGCATCGCGCATCGCCGCTGGAGTTTCGGCGCGACCGTGGGCGACGTCGACGGCGACGGCCACGACGACATCT
>JBIKXP010000123.1:0-10040 GCA_044355685.1 Phycisphaerales bacterium | reverse complement strand
CTCACTCACGCGGCTCTCTTAACGCCTACCGCGAGCGCGCGCGCGGCCACCGGCTGCGCTCGAGTGGGTCTGATCCTCGTCGTGCTCGGTGTAGAGGCCCTTGTAGACCCACACCTTGACGCCGATCGAACCCGTCGTCGTGTGGCTTTCAGCAACCGCGTAGTCGACGTTCGCCTGGATCGTCGACAGCGGAATGGAGCCGAGGCGCGTATCGAGCGTGCGGCTCATCTCCGCGCCACCAAGACGGCCGGCGAGGAGGATGCGGATACCCTTCGCACCGTTCTGCATCGAGCTCTCCGCGCGCATCTTGAGGACGCGGCGGAAGTTCGCGCGCTTCTTCAACTGCTCGGCGATGCTCTCCGCGATCAGCTTCGCGTCGATGTCGGCGTTCTTGATCTCGACAACCTTCAGGACGACCTTGCGGCCGGTGAGGGTCTGGAGGTCCTTGGTCAGCGACTCGATTCCGGCACCGCGGAGACCGACGACCTGCCCGGGACGCGCGGTCTTCACGATGACCGTGAGTTCATCGCGCGTGCGCTCGATGAGCACATCGCTGACAGCGGCGAACGGCGGAGTGCGGTTCAGACGCTTGTCGAGGTACTGGCGGATCTTGTAGTCCTCGACGAGGAGGCTGCCGAAGAGCGCCTTCGGAGCGAACCAGCGGGAGCGGTGCGCTTCGGTGATGCCAACTCGGAATCCGAACGGATGGACTTTCTGTCCCATGGTGTATCTCCGGAGCGCTTAGGCCCCGCGCTCCTCGACGGCGATGTGGATGTGGCTCGTGCGCTTGCGGATCGGGTGTGCGCGGCCGCGATCCTTTGGCTGGAAACGGTCGAGGGTCGGACCCTCGTCGACGCGCGACTCGCTCACGATGAGCTTGGTCGGATCGGCGTTCTTCTCCTCGGCGTTGGCGATCGCGCTCTTCAGCACGTACGTGATGAAGGCGGCGCCGCGCTTCCGCTCGAAGTCGAGCGCAGTGAGCGCCTCTTCGACGGACTTTCCGCGGATCATGTCGGCGACCAAACGCGCCTTGCGGGGCGCGATGCGGGCGAATCGGTGGCTGGCCTTGTATGCCATGGTGGTGAACCTCTATCGGGAGGGCGGAATCGTCGCGCTGCGTCAGCCGGTGGTTGACTTCAGCTCTTCCTTCTTGTTCGTGTGACCGCGGAACGTGCAGGTGTGCGCGAACTCGCCGAGCTTGTGGCCAACCATGTCCTCGGTGCAGTACACGTCGATGAACTGGCGGCCGTTGTGGACCTGGAAGGTGTGGCCGATGAACTCGGGCACGATCGTGCAGGCACGAGCCCACGTCTTGATCGGGGTCTTGCGGGCGCTCGACTCCTGCTTCTGGACCTTGCGGTACAGGCTCTCGACGACGTAGGGACCCTTCTTGAGCGAACGCGACATGGTGGTTTTCTCTGGGTTCTATCCGCTTGCGCGGGTTGGGGTCTGACGTTGACTCTGACTCTGACTCTTGATCTCTCGAGCATCCGGCGAGGTCTTCGCCGGATGCGGCTCTCTCTCGAGCATCCGGCGAGGTCTTCGCCGGATGCGGCTCTCTCACGCGGCTCTCTCACGCTTACAGCTTCAACTGGCCGTAGCGCTTGCTGCGACGACGACGGATGATGCGCGAATCGCTCGACTTGCCGTAGCGACGCGTACGTCCGCCCTTCGCCTGCGTACCCGACGAGTTCGACGGCTCGCGGCCGCCCTTCGACACCGAACCACCGCCGTGCGGGTGGGTGTGGTGGCTCATCGCGATACCACGGGTCGTCGGACGACGTCCCTTCCAACGGTTGCGTCCTGCCTTGCCGATCACGACATTCGCGTGATCCGCGTTGCCGACTTCGCCGACGGTCGCGCGGCAATCCATCGAAACCTGGCGGATTTCACCGGACGGAAGCACCACGGTCGCCCAGCGGCCTTCCTTGTTGGTGAGGCGCGCGTACATACCGGCGCCGCGGCACAGACGGCCGCCTGCTCCGGCTTCCATCTCGATGTTGTGAAGCGCAAGACCCGTGGGGATGTGCTTGATCGGCATCGAATTGCCGACCTTCGGGTCGATCGCGTCCGGCGAGCTCATCAGCGTGTCGCCGGCCGAAAGGCCCTTCGGCGCGAGGATGTAGCGCAACTCGCCGTCCGCGTACTTCAGCAGGGCGATGTGCGACGAGCGGTTGGGGTCGTACTCGATGCCGACGACGGTGGCGGCGACGCCATCCTTGTTGCGGCGGAAGTCGATCTTGCGGTAGCGGCGCTTGTGACCGCCGCCGCGGCCGAGGATCGTGATCTTGCCCTGGACGTTGCGGCCGCTGTTGCGGACGAGAGGCGCGAGGAGCGACTTCTCGGGCGACTTCTTGGTGACCTCGGAGTGGAGGTTCACCGAGGCGTTGCGCCGGCCGTTGGTGGTCTTCTTGTAGACGCGGATTGCCATGGAATTTCACCTTCTTCTTCTGCGCACGGGGCTCAGAAGAGCTCGATCAGAAGAGCTCGATCAGAAGAGCTCGATCTTGTCCTCGGGGTGGATCTTGACGACGGCACGCTTCCAGGTCTTGCCTGCGACGAAGCCGTAGGCGTAGGCGCGGTTGCGGAGCCGACGCGTCTGCGTCGCGACGCCAAGGACGCGGACCTTGTAGAGCGACTCGACCGCCTTCTTGATGTCGGTCTTGGTCGCGAGCTTCGAGACCTCAAACGCAAAGCGGTTCTGGTGTCCCGAGCCCCACGTGGCCTTCTCGGTCACGATTGGACGGACGATGACGTGGATGGGGTCCATTTACGCGACCTCCTTCTTCGACTTGCCCTTCGATGCGCCTTCGGCGGTCTCGAAGCAGGTCTCGTTCAGGAAAGAAACAAGCGCCGCCTTGTCCACCACGAGATAGCGGTGGTTCAGCAGCGCGAAGGCGTTGAGCTGGTCGATGCGGCACACGTCCACGCCGTCGAGGTTGCGCGCCGAAAGGAACGCGTTCTCGTTCGCGCCGTTCGTGGCGACGAGGCACGTGCGGTCGATGCCGACCGCAGCCATCATCTTCGCGAACTCAGCGGTCTTCGGCGCCTTGAAGTCGAGCGCGGCGAAGCACTTCACCTCGTTGTCGATGAGCTTCGCGAGCAGCGCGTTGCGGTTCGCAAGGCGGCGCATCTTCTTGGGAAGCTCGGTTCGGAAGTCCTCGCGGGTGCGGGTCTTCTTGAAGGTCACGCCACCGCCCTTGCGGATCGGGGTGCGCGCGGCGCCGGCGCGCGCGTTGCCGGTGCCCTTCTGCTTGTAGAGCTTGCGGGTCGAGCCGTGCACGTCGCCGCGGCTCTTCGTCCGGGCGGAGCCCTGACGCTGGTTGCCGTGGGTGATGACGTAGGCCTGCTTCAGGAGCGCGTAGCGGACTTCTCCGCCGAGCGTCTGCGCGTCGATCTGAAGGCTGTCAACCTTCTTGCCGTTGGAATCGTAGATCGGGAGTTCGATCATGTTTCGCCTCGTTGCGGGCTATTGCCCGCGGTTCGCCTCATCCTCCGCGTGCCTGTCATTGGTGGCACGGGGCAGGAATTGACTTGGTGAATCCTTTTGTGTCTGCCAGCCGGTTCCCTTGCGGGCCTTGCTGGCCTCCGAGCACCGGACTGGCCTCGGAGAACGTGTCACCTGCACACACTCAGTCATGCAAGCACCCCACGGCTCACGCGCCGCGGGGTGCAGTTGATTACTTCTTGCCGAGCTTCTTGGCCTTGCGCTTGAAGAGGCGCGTGGCAGCCCGAATGAAAAGGTATCCGTCGTTTGCGCCGGGAACCGGGCCCTTGACGAGCAGCAGGTTCTTCTCGGCGTCAATCTTGACGACGTCGAGGCTGCGCACGGTGACGCGCTCGTCACCCATGTGGCCGGCCATGCGCTTGCCCTTCTTGATCTTGGCGCCGTGACCACGGTCGGTGCCGTGCGAACCGATGCTGCCCGAAGTACGGTGCTTGCGCTCGGTGCCGTGCGTGGCGCACATGCCCTTGAAGTTGTGGCGCTTCATCACGCCCGCGAAACCCTTGCCCTTGCTCGTGCCGACCACGTCGACGTAGGCGGTGCCCTCGAGGGCATCGACGCCGATGGTCTGTCCGAGCTGGAAGGCGTTCGCGGCGGCGTCGTCGGCGACGCGCACCTCGCGGTGCACACGCTTCGCGGTGCTGCCGGCCTTCATGTCGTGACCGATCATGGCCATCGTCGAGTTGCGCGACTTCATGTCGTCGAAGGCGATCTGCACGGCGGAGTAGCCATGGCGATCGGAGGTCTTGACCTGCGTGACGACGCAGGGACCGGCTTCGATCACGGTGACGGGAATGTTCTTGCCATTCTCGAGGAAGTAGCGGGTCATGCCCACCTTCTTGCCGAGGATCGCGACCGTGCAGGGCTTGTTGCTCATGATGGTCTTTCGGACTCAGGGTTTCTGTCAGGGGTCCGGCGAGCGGGTCGCCGTACATGACACTTGCTTATCTGCCGGAAGGACCGTCCTTCGCGGCGTGTTTGTTCTCGTTTTGTCCGCGAGTTCTTCGCGGCGCTCGATGCATGCCCGTTTTGTCCGCGAGTTCTTCGCGGCGTTCGATGCATGCCCGTTTTGTCCGCGAGTCCTTCGCGGACAAAACTTAAGCCTTGATTCGGAGGAAGACACCGGCCGGGACGACCAGACGCTGAAGCGCGTCGGTCGTGCGGTGGTTCCACTCGGTGATGTCGATCACGCGCTTGTGGGTGCGGATCTCGAACTGCTCGCGCGACTTCTTGTCGATGAACGGCGAACGGTTCACCGTGTAGATCTCGCGACGGGTCGGCAGCGGAATCGGACCCGCGACGCGGGCGCCGGTGCGCTTGGCCTGATCAACGATCTCGCGCGCCGAGGCGTCGAGAGCCTGGTGGTCGTAGGCCTCCATGCGAATCCGGAACTTGCCGCCAGTCATTGTCTGCTCCGTTCTTTCTCGACTTCCGCGGCGGTGACACCGCTGGGAGTCGCACACTCACTCACGCTTGTCCCTGCAGGACCGAAGCACCGCGCTTCGGCCATGTGCTCCGCAGCACTCGAGCGACTGCTCGGAAACTGCGGAATCCACAGGGATTTCTGCCACTTGCTGTGCTCACGAGAGTGAACTCGATTCGATTCAGTTCGATTCGAACGACGCTCGCTCACCATCCACCCGCCCCGTGTCGCGCACGCGCGATCGGTGACGGCGGTCAAACCTCCACGGCTTGCGCCGAAGAGGTGAGAATCGACGAGGATAGCAAATCACCCCACTCTGTCAATGCGCTTTGGGGGCGAGATGTGGTTCTGCGCGACGAGTTCCGTTATCTCGGACGTTGTCGCGACACTTCGTCGGCGTCGCCAGAACGAACAGTGCGCGAGACGGAACCCGTGCGGGCATCGTAGGATCTGCGCCATCATGCGAACCTGCAACGCCCTGACGACACGCCTGCGCCACCGCGTCGCGGTCGCTGCAGCGCTCGCATTCCTGGCCGCCCCGCTCGCTTTCCGCTCCGCCCATGCAGCGGAAACATCGCAGGCAGGCGACGCCGAGCGACGGCAGACTCCAGGCCGCGCTGGCGCTGGCGCAGCGAAGCCCGCCACCCCGCCACAACTTGCCGCTACCCCGCTCGACGCGGAATTGCTTGGGGTCCGTATGCGCGTGCCGGCCGGCAGCGCCCTGCGCATCGACCGCACCGCCAATCCGACCTACCTGTTATCGGAAGATTCCGAGAACCCTGCGTGGCGCCTTCGGATCGCTGGCCTTCGGGCGTCCCGCCTCGGGACCACTGCGAAGTCGCAGTCCGAGGATTACCTCGCGGAACTCAAGTCGAAGGGCGAGCGCTTCACGGTGCTCATCGACGAAACCCGGCAGATCGCGGGAAGCGACGCTCATCTCTTCTACATCTCAGTGCCGCTCGAGCAAGGCGGCAACGGCATCTCGGGATCGTTGATCGTGCCAAACGGGCCGAACCAATACGTCGTGTTCTCGACGCTCGCGGTCGAGCGCGACTTCGCGTCGACGCGAGCCCTGCTCGAAGCATGCTTCGCGACCATCGAGTTCACCGATCGCGCGGCCCGCATGGAGGAGCGCGCGACGCTTCTTGGTCGAGGCGAGGCTTTCGTCGCGTCCATCACCCCCGACGCCCTGCGCGCGACGCTCGCGCCCGACCCCACCTTCTACCGGATGTGGAAGCCCGACGAGAACGGCGCCGCGCAGGAGGCCGGCTACTTCATGGTGCGCGTGCGCGAAGGCTTGCGCGGCGAGGTCGACGCGTCGCGCGCGGTCGAGTCCCTCAAGGCCGAAGAGCTCGAGCCCGGGCTGCTCGTGTGCATCGACGCGCGTCTCATCGTCAACGGCGACGCAGCGCACACGCTTGACGTCCAGAGCCGCTACTACCTCTCGTGGGATCGCTCGAACGAACTGTGGTCGACGCGCTCGACCCAGCGCCATCGCGCGTCGGAGCGCTCGACCGCGCAGACCGGGCTCCGCCTGGCGCCGACCGTTGGATCGCCGCGCGCGAAGATTCAGTTGATCCGAAGCACGCGCGACGGCGTGACGCGCGAGACGCAGGAGTGGCCGGTTCCACCCGCGTACATCTCGCAGGCCGAGCTCGTCGTCCTCGGGCAACTGCTGCCGAAGCGCGACTCATTCAACTCGATCGAGTTCCTCGACTACGCGTTCGACCAGCGGGACGAGCGCGTGCCGCAGCGACGCGAGATCTGGTCGCGCACCGAGACCGGCTGGAAGCTCGTCACCCAAGTCGGCACCTCTCCCGACAGCCTCGTGCAGGAGTTCGACAAAGAAGGCAAGCGCGTGCGCCGCGTGGATCCCGATGGAACCGTGACGGAACGCATCAGCCTCGAGGATCTGCGCGCGCTGTGGAAGTCGAAGGGGCTTCCCGCGGATTGACGCCGATGCCCCGCACCCATCCATCCATGCTCGCTCTCGCCACGACGCTTGCCCACGGCACGCTCGTCGCGGCGCTCTCGCTCGGCGCGGGAGGCTGCGCGTCGACGCCGACCGCCGCCGAGGAGCACGCGCCTGCGAGCTTCACGATCATTTCGCGCGATGCGGAGACAGCTGCTCCCGTGGTCGATGCGCGCGATCTCGTCGGCACGGTGGGCGAGATCCGTACGCTCGAGGTGGTGGCCGGCCGGGAGAAGGGCGAACGCCGCACGCAGCGCATCGTCGCGGGCGCCGAGAGCGAGATCGTGCTCGAGGAGTCGACGCGTGCGGGAGTCGAGCGCACGGTGCTGCGCCCCCGCGCGGATGGAGGATTCACCCTTCGGTCCGTCGACACGCCTGGCGAGGATTCGCGCAGCGTCTTCGTAGACGGGCTTGACTTCGCGCGGGCGCGGCTTTCTCCGGACGAGCGAAACGACAGCGCCTCGCCGATGCGGGTGACGCTGCTCTCGTCAGGAACGCCGCGCGCCAAGGGATCGGCCACGCGCACGCAGCGGATCACGGGAACCGCCATGATCGACCTTTGCGGCGAGCGGCTCGTCGCGACGGTCGTCGAGACGATCTTCGAGGCGAAGCTCGACGCGGCCCGCGCGCGGCGGGAGTCTGAGCTTTTCGTCGTGCCCGGGCGCGGCATCGTGGCCGAGATCTGGCGCGAGAAGATCACGGTCCTCGGCATCTTTCCCAAGTCGACCGAAGAAACCGTCGTCGTGATCCCGGCGAAGGGAA
This sequence comes from Phycisphaerales bacterium, assembly GCA_044355685.1. GTDB lineage: Bacteria > Planctomycetota > Phycisphaerae > Phycisphaerales > SM1A02 > QWPT01. The sequence goes on along the minus strand of JBIKXP010000123.1, from coordinate 2,378 downwards.
CGCCGTGAACACCGCGCACGCCTGTCCCCGCATCCTCATCGCGATCCCCGTCTTCAACGAGGAGAAGTCGGTCGACCGCGTGCTCGGCGAGGTCGCGCGCCATGCCGCCGCGTTCGCGGGCGAGATCCTCGTGATCGACGACGGCTCCACCGACGCGACGCCATCGCTCCTTGCGCGCCACCCGGTCGAGGTGATCCGCCACGGCAAGAACCGTGGCTACGGCCGCGCCATGCAGGACATGCTGGAGTGGGCCGATTTCCGCGGCTACGACTGGGTGATCTCGATGGACTGCGACGAACAGCATGAACCCGCGAGCCTTCCGAAGTTCGTCGAGCGAATCTCTGCGGGAGCGAGCGACGTCGTGTCGGGCTCGCGCTACATCGATGAATCGCTGCCCGGCGACCCCGCGCCCGAGGACCGTCGCCGCATCAACGCGCTCCTGACGCGCGAGATCAACGAGCGTCTTGCGCTTGGGATCACGGATGCGTTCTGCGGCTACAAGGCCTATCGCGCGAGCGTCTGCGCAAACCTGCGGCTCGATGTGTGCGGCTACGACTTCCCGATGCAGTTCTGGGTGCGGGCGTGCGCCGCGGGCCTGCGCATCGAGGAACTCGCGGTGCGCCGCATCTACGTCGACATGACGCGCACCTTCGGCAGCGGCCTCGATGTGCCCGACCGGCGGCTTGCGATCTACCGCGAGACGATGCACCGCGAGATCCGCCGCTCTGCGCAACGGCTCCCCGTGCGCGCGATGGACGGGATCGCATGAACAGCACGCGGGTGTTCGGCCGCGAACTTGCGGCGTGGCGCGCGGAATCGCGCGCGGCGCTCGGGCTTCCCGCGGATCGCTTCATCGTGATGACCGGGCACCAGGCGGGCATCTGGCACGCGGGAATCGCTGAGAAGTTCATCGTGGGCGCGCGGCTTGCGACCGAGCGTGGCGGCGTGCTCGTCCATGTCGTGGTCGACCATGACCTGAACGATGCGGCGCTTGTCTCGTTTCCCGCGCTTGTCCATGGAGGCGACGGTGGCGGCACGCTCACGCGCCTCGCGCTCGAGCGCTCGCCGCGCGCAGCCGCGGGCGCGCCGAACGCGCTGAAGAAGCCCGTGCGCACGATGCGCCCCGAGCGTGCGCACGAGGTGCCGGCCGAGATCGAACCTGCGCTCGCCGCGATCGAGCGCGCGATCGCCGCCGAACGCGGACGCGAGAACCTCGCGATGCAGATGGCGCACGCGGCGAACGCGCTGCTTGCGCCGCATGCGCGCGTCGACCACACGCTTGCCGCCACCGCGATCGCGGCGCTGCCGTTCGCCGAAGCGATGCGCGCGCGGTTCGCGCCAATGCGCGACACATATAACGCCGCTGTGAAGGGCCAGCGCATCGCACCGCTTGCGCCTCGAGAACTCCCCTTCTGGAAGCTCGACCGCGCGACCGCGTCGCGCACGGCGCTGCTCGAGGGCGACGCCGCCGACCTGATTGCGCCCCGTGCGCTCACGCTCACCGCGATCGCACGCCTCGCGCTCTGCGACGCATTCATCCACGGCACTGGGGGCGGCCGCTACGACCTCGCGATGGAATGCTGGATCGCGGCGGCGTTTGGCGATGACGCAAGCGCCGCGCTTGCGCCGATGTCGGTCGTCACCGCGACGAAGTTTGCGCCGCTCGCGAGGTTCGTGCCGTCGTTCGACGCGGCCGCCACGCCCGACGCGCTGCGCGCCCTCGAGCAAGATCCGTTCAATGACAGCGGCGAGACGAAGCGCGCACTGCGCGCCGCGATTGCGGGTACGCGCGCCGAGAAGCGCACCGCGTATCTCGCGATGCGCCGCGCCATCGTCGAGGCCCGCGCCGCACGCGCAGCTGAACTCGCTTCCATGCGCGCACGCATCGCCGCCAACCGCGACGCGCTCGCCGCGCACGCGCTCGCGAACGACCGCACCTGGCCGTTTCCGTTTGCGGTGCGGTGAAGCGTGGCGTTCCGACCCGCACGTCTGTGCGGTGGAAGCGAAGGAACGCCATGATCCTCATCCAGTCCGGCTTCTCGGTGCGGCGCGAAACGTGTCGGCAGACGACGACCGAAACAAACTGGCGCTGAAGCGCGGAAGGCATCGCCGGCGACCCAACCTCCCGATCAGGTGATCCCGCGAAGACATGACACATTCCCCGCGGAAACGCACCCAAACCCGTTCTGCGGAAAACAGGCGAACCCGCGAAGAGCGCGTTCTGCGGAAACGCGAGAACTGTCATCCCGGCACGGTCTTCAAGCGAAACCCGAAACGGGATGCGAGACAATCGCCCTATCCAGAGGTACGATCACCTGACGGTTTCGAATCGTCGGAAGCGCAGAATCAACTGTTAGGAGTCGCAGATTCCAATGTTC
>JBIKXP010000310.1:0-2992 GCA_044355685.1 Phycisphaerales bacterium | reverse complement strand
CAGAGGACTTGCGGGAACTCGGGGCGACGTCAGACGCGCGTCAGTTTGGTCACCCGACCGATCGGCACCCATTCGACCACGAGGATCGAGCCATCCGCAAGGAAGGTCGCGGAGTGTGGATGCACGAACTTGCCGGGAATGAAGTCCTTCCGCGCAGCCCCGCGGAGATTCGTCGGATGTCCGTCGCCGAGGACCGCGAGCGCCTTGTTGTCCTTCCCAAGGAGTTCAACCGCGCTCGAAAGGTCGGGCACCAGCAGCAAGTCTTCCCGCGTCTTGAAGTGGCACGGCTGGCGCATCGAGTCCTTCACGAACGACACGTGCTTCCAAGGCTGGTTGGCCCCCGACTCGGCGAAGTACTGGATGCGGTTGTTGCTTCGATCGGCGACCGCAAGCCTATTGACGCGATCATCCCACCAAAGCCCGTGCGGACAGGACACCTGCCCCTCGCCGCTTCCAGGGCCCGCGATCGTCGACTTGAACGCGCCATCCTTCGAGTAGATGTGCACGAAGCTCTTGCCGTAGCCATCGCCGACGAAGACGTCGCCGTTCGGATGGAACGCCACGTTCGTCGGGTTCCAGTCGTTCTCGCCACCGTAGATCTTGGCGCCCGCGAACTCCGCCTCGACGGGCGCGCCCCGTTCCCACAAGACCTTGCCGTCAAGCGTCGTCTTGAGCACGCGGCGGCGGTTCACATCGCAGTGATAGAGGAACTCGACACCGCCCTCGTCGCGGACATCGAGCCCGTGCCCGCCGCCCTTCATCTGCGGCAGCATCGAGCGAACGAACGCGCCATCCTTGGTGAACACATACACGGCGTCGTCCTTCGTCGCCTCGCCTCCGACCGTGTGGGAGATGTAGATGTTCCCGGCCTTGTCTTGCGCCACGCCATGCGTGTCGCCCCACGCGAGACCTGCCGGCGGCGTGAGCCAGTCATGCTCGACCCGATAGACATGCCCGCCGCTGCCGGTCGTCACATCGCCGGCAAGAATCGCAGCGGCGAAGGCGTTGGCGATGGGGGCGGCGACGACCAAACCCGCCGCGCCGCGGATGAATGCCCGACGCGAGTCGGAGGACGCAACGAGAGGCGAAGACGACCGTGGGTTGGCGTGGTTCATGCGCGCAGCCTACCCCGCTGCCGCGGGACGTGCCGACCGCATGCGGCGCTCAGTTGCCCGGCTTCGCGGCCGCACCGCTTGCGTCGGCCGCGGGGTCGAGCGGCATCGGCGGCGTGATGGGCTGCGCCGACGGAAGATCCGCACCGATCGGATCGATCCTGCCGCCGTCGCGCATCTCGCGCAGCAACTCCGGCGTGTCGAGCGCGGTCTGCCACACGTAGACGCGGCGCAGCGCCGGCTGCTGCCGAAGCCATGCGACCAACGACGGCGAGACCTTCGTCGCGATGAGATTCACCGACTCGAGCCGGCCCAGTTGGCCAAGCGCCTTGACTCCCTCGTCGCCGATCGCCGTCTGATCGAGGCGCAGCCGCTCAAGGTGAATCATGGGGCCAATCCGCGAGAGTCCCGCGTCGGTCAGTGCCGACTGCGAGAGATTCAGATTGGCGATCATCGGCGCGAGATCCGCCAAGAGCGGCGCGTCCGCATCGCCAAGCGGCGGCTCCGCGCGGCTCGCGTTCACATCGACCAGCACGCTCTCCTGCGCGATCGGCTGCACAAGCACGCCGCGCGCCGCGAGCGATCGGGCTGCCTCCATGCCGCGCTTGCGAACGTCTTCCGGAATCTCGACGGTCGATCCGCCGGCGATCGCGACGGTGCCGAGGGTCGCCAGGGCGGTCGATGCCGCGGACACGTTCAATCCCGGCACGCCACTCGCAGCCCGCTCGGGGAACGCCGCACCCTTCTCGATCCATGTCCGCAGCACCGTGATCTCGTCGGCGGTGAGGCCGGAGCCCTCGGGCGGCATGGCATCGGGGTCGTCGCGCTCGAGCAGCACGCGCTGGAGCAGATCGCTCTCTTCCGGGATTCCAGGCACGACCGTCCACTTCGACTCGTCGGGGCCGAAGAGCCAGGCCTTCGTATCCATCCGGAGGCCGCCCTTCTGCTTGCGCGCGCCGTGGCACTCGAAGCAGTGCACCTCGAGGATCGGACGCACCTTCTCGAGGAAGAACGTCTCGTCCGGCGAAAGCGCGATTTCCTGTACGGGCGCCTCGGTCTTCGGCTCGAGCTCGCGCTTCTCCGCCGCGGGGAGGAGCACCTTCGAGAGATAGCCTTCGCCGTGCACCAGCTCGCCGCCGAGATGACCCGTGACGCCGACGGCAACGCCGCCCATCAGGGCAACCCACCGGAATGCGCCGAGTTGCGCGACAGCCTCCGAACTCGCCCGTGCGATCATCGCCTGCACGGCGCTGCTCCAGACCGCGAGCAGGACGAGGAATACCGTCGTACCCGTGCCGATCCAGCGGTGGAGGTTCAATGTGGCCGAGTCGCTGCCCGCGTGCTCATGGGCCGCGTTCACCCAGCCGGAAGTGGTCGCGAACACCGCAGAAAGAGCTGCGATCCAGAGCAGCGGCCTGGTGAGCGCGGAGAGCCCCTGCTGCCGAGCGAGACTCCGCCACCATTCGGCGCCGATGGCCACCAACGCCAAGGCGATCGGGAAGTGCACCATGAGGGGGTGCAGCCGACCGAGCGCCCGGCTGAGGTCCGGCCCTGACTCGGCAAGCATCGGCGCGGCCCCTGACGGTGCGAGGAAAGCGATCTCCGCGAGTGGAAGCATCGTCCAGAACTCTACTTGAATCGCGGCGCGGGAGGAAGCGCCGTGCGGCGGAAGCGCGTTGCAGGGTGGCAAAAATGGGTCTTCAGGCCTTTGTGTGGGCTATGGCACCGTCGGCCCTCAGCGGGCGGCGTGCGGCTGACGGTCTCGAGGTCTCTCACGGAGGCACGGAGGCACAGTGGCGGCCTCGGCGAAGAGGAGGGATGACTTCTCGCGTCTTCTCGCGTCTTTCCGCGTCCTCGCATCGCTCGCAGTCTTCGGGTTC
>JBIKXP010000309.1:0-3002 GCA_044355685.1 Phycisphaerales bacterium | reverse complement strand
TGCCGAAGCGCTTCATGAGCGCGCGCCACGCGTCGGTCCGCTGCGCACGCGTGTGACCCGGGTTCGTGTAGATCCAATGCTGGAACGCGTCGATGGTCGCGATCCAAGCCATCATCGACGGGAACTTCTCGAGCCGCTCGCGCAGCGCGCGCCGGCACTCGTCCTGCGAGTAGAACTCGCCGTGATATGGAAGCGTCAGCAGCTCCATCGACATCGACGCGACTTCGGCGAACTCGGTCGGCGCGCCGCGGTACTCGACCAGCGGGTCCTCCTTCGAGAGGAGCGAGTGGAACGCGTGGCCGGCCTCGTGCACCATCGTCACGAGGTCGCGGTGCATGCCCGCTGCGTTCATGAAGATGAACGGACGGCGCGAGTGCTGGCGCTGGTACTGGTAGCCGCCCGGCGCCTTGCCCGGCCGCGACTCGAGATCGAGGCAGTCACCCTCCTTCATCGAGTCGAACATCTGGCCGAGGTCGCGGTCCATCGCGTGGAACATGCGCGAGCAGCCGTCGATGAGCCTCTCGGCGCCGTCGAACGGACGAAGCGGCCGGCGGCCCTTCACATCGACGGCGAGATCCCACGGGCGCAGCGGCGAGATGCCGAGCGCCTGCGCGCGCTCGCGGTCGAGCCGTCGCTGGAGCGGCACGAGGTGCGCCTCGATCGCCTTGTGCATCTCCATGCAGTCTGCGGGCGTGTAGTCGAAGCGCTTGAAGCGTCGATGCTGGAAGTCGCGGAAGTTGTCGAAGCCTGCGTTGCGCGCGATCTGGTGGCGCAGCGCCAGCATGCGGTCGTAGATGTCGTCGATCGCATCGCGGTCGGCAAGGCGGCGGTCGGCGATCGCGCGCCACGCGCGCTCGCGCACGCCGCGGTCGGTCTCCTCGAGATGACGCGACATCTGCGGCATCGTCTGCGCGATGCCGTCGAACTCGACGGTCATGCGCCCGATGATCTGGTTGTACTTCTGGTCGAGTTCGGCAAGCTCGGTCTCGAGCGGGATGTTCGCGTCGCGGAAGAGCTCGATGTCGACGCGCATGCTGCGCAGGAGCACCTCGTAGCGCGCCTTGGGCAGCGCATCCGCGCATGGGTTCGTCGCGATCTTCGTGTCGAGCTGGCTCGAGAGCGGCTTCAGCTGCGGCTCGACGTCGCGGACGAACCCGAGGAACGCCGACTCCGCGTCCTTGTCCTCCGTGTTGCGCGTCGTCGCGATGTAGAGGTTCGCGGCCCTCTCCGCGACCAGGGCGTCGAGGTCGCTCCGATCGAGGATCAACTGCTCGAGTTCGTCTGCGGACGCAACCGGACGCGCCAGCAGTTCGCGGTAGAAGGGCTCGAGCGCGGAGAACTTCGTGGCGTCGAGGGTCGGCGGGGCGTAGGCGCGTGCGTGGGCCATTCGGAAAGAATACAGTCCACAGCCCCGGGCCGCGCCATTGTCCGAGGTTCGGAGCGGTTTCCACGGGTTATCCTCCTTGCATGTCCTCCGTCGTGCACAGCATCTCGCCCGCGAAGGTGAACCTGGCCCTGTCCGTCTCGCCCCCGAACGAGGGCGGCATGCACGACATCTCGAGTTGGATGGTGACGACTGCGTTCGCAGATGAACTGCGCGTGAAGCGCCTGCCGGCCGACCGCCCGAGCCGCTTCTCGATCGACTGGCACGAGGACGCGAGGCGACGCACCGACATCGATTGGCCGATCCGCAAGGATCTCGCCGTGCGCGCGCACGCACTCCTTGAGCAGAAGATCGGCTCTGCGCTGCCGATCCAGCTGACGTTGCGCAAGCGCATCCCCGTGGGCGGCGGACTTGGCGGCGGGTCGTCGAACGCCGCTGCGATGCTGCGCGCGCTCGACGCGCTCTTCGATCTTCGCCTGCGCGCGGAGTACCTCGAGGCGATTTCGCGCGAACTCGGAAGCGACGTGCCGTTTCTCGTGCGTGGCGGCAGCGCGCTGGTCGAGGGAACGGGCGAGCGGCTCACACAGGTCGCGGTGCCGCTTGTTCATCTCGTGCTGGTGTTTCCTGGCGTCGCGTGTCCGACAGGCCCTGTCTACCAGGCCTTCGACCGGCTGCGGCCCGACGCGCGTCTCGACGCGCCGCGCGTGCGCGCGCTCGTCGATGCAGCCGATGCCGGCGGCCTTCGCCCGGACATGCCGTTCAACGATCTCGCCGAGGCGGCGCTCGACGTCGCGCCCGCGCTCGGTGAGACTCGCGCGCGCGTCGAGCGCATCGCGCAGTCGCCTGTCCACGTGAGCGGATCGGGCTCGACCCTCTTCATCGTGTGCGACTCAGCGATTCACGCCGAGGCGCTCGCGGGCGCGATCGAAATGCAGACGGGCGTGGCTGCGGTGGCGACGGTGACAGCGCCAACGCCGCTCGAGGAAGTCGACGGCGAGCCGCGCGCGATCGGCGCATCGGCGGGCGCCAACGACGATCGCGAGGACGATTGCGAGGACGATTGACCTCGATTCGAGGAAGGTCCGAGCGAAGCGCCTACAATCCGACCCATGCTCTGGCAGCCGTCTCTTCCAGAACGCTACCTGCGCGCCTCCGAGGATGAACTCGGCGCGTGGATCGATGCGCGCCGCCGCGAACTCGGCTCGCGGCTTCTCATCCTTGGGCACCACTACCAGCAGGATGACGTCATTCGCCACGCCGACCTCGTCGGCGACAGCCTGAAGCTCTCGCAGATGGCGGCGGCAGAGGCGCCGAGGCGCGGCGCGAAGTACATCGTGTTCTGCGGTGTCCACTTCATGGCGGAGACCGCCGACATCCTGACGCCCGACGACGTCGAGGTGATCCTGCCCGACCTCTCCGCGGGATGCTCGATGGCCGACATGGCCGCGTACGAAGACACGGTCGATGCGTGGGACGCGATCCATGAGGCGATCGCTGGAACGAACCAGCGCGTGATTCCGATCACCTACGTGAACTCGACCGCGGCGATCAAGGCATTTGTCGGCAAGCACGGGGGCGCCTGCTGCACCAGTTCGAACGCCTCGCGCGTGTTCGAGTG
>JBIKXP010000308.1:0-3012 GCA_044355685.1 Phycisphaerales bacterium | reverse complement strand
GTTTCCGATCGGAACGCTGTGCTTCTCGATCCTCTGGATGTTCGCGTTCGTCAAGCGGTACCTGCGGCTGCCGCAGCCCGCTCTCATCACGACGGTGCTCCACTTGCTCGCGGTGCTCGCCATCGCCTTCGCCGCCGCCACGCTCACCAACGTACCGCCCGGATGACTCGGCGACGCGTGCTCACCTGTTGTGCTGCGCATGCCTGCGCTTCAGATGCGCGCGCAGGGCGTCGCCGCCGAAGTTCATCGTCGGATCGCTCCACACGCAGTGGACGTGCGTCGCGTCGGCGTTCGTCGAGTCGTACTCGATCGTGAAGCACGGGGTCGCGACGCGGTAGTAGTGCGGCTTGCCGACATCGGGCTCGCCGACGAACGCGAAAGCGAGCTCGCCCGCATGCTTCGTGCGCCACTCGCGCAACTGCGCGTCGGCCACGCCCTCCGCAAGAAGCCCCGCGTGCGTCGCGAGCAGCCTGTCGACGAGCGCCTTCTGCGCGTCGGTCATCGACGCACGCGTGACGCCTCTCATCTCGGGCGCCTTCGCGTCGCTTCCCACAGCCCACAGGACATCGACGGGCGTCGCGTCGAGAATCCGCGCGGTCCTGCGCTGGGCGTCGTCGAACGACCGCGCGAGCTCGAACGCCACCTCGACCGCTGCGCCGAGCGGGCGCTCGCCCTTGTCGGCGCCGCGCGCGACTTCGGCGGGAAACGAACCCGTGAACATCGGCGTCACCGTCGCAACGCCGTCGGCGACCGCCGCGTGCAGCACGAAGTGATGTCCCTCGATCTCGAACGCCCACGCCGCGGCGTCGGGCGACCCGAAGAAGTGCACCGCATAGAGATCGTCGCCGTAGGTCGGCGGCGAAACGCCCGCCGCCTTCTCGTCGACCGCGTTGAGCGCCTCGACCACGCGGATAAGGCGCCACTGCTCGCGCCCCGCCGTCGACAGGAACCCGTCGACGAGCGCCAGCGTCGCGGCGCGCGTATCGGCGTCCATGTCGCGTAGGAAGAGCCCCTCGCGGCCGCCGCGCGCGAAGTACCACTTCGTGCGCTCGGGGTGGTCGAGCGGCCGCAGCACCTTCCCACGCTCGGCCTCGGAGAGCGACCGCACGAACGCCTCGGCCGCCGCGCGCTGCGGCGCCGACTTCGGAGTCTCCCCTGCGACGGCCGCAAGTCCCGCCGCACTCGAGACGATGCCAAGACCAACGACGAAGGCGGTTACCCAGCGCATGGCTCCAATCGTCGCAGGAATCTTGTCACAATGGAATCGTGACCGCGCCCCTCGCCCAGCTCGCCTACTGCACGAACGTTCACCCCGGTGACACGCTTGCCCGAACAAAGGCGATGCTCGATCAGCACGCGACGCGCGTGCGCGAGCTTGCGGCACCAGAGGGCGAGCTCGGCCTCGGCCTCTGGCTCTCGGCGCAGAGCGCGCGCGAGCTCCTCGCCGACGCGGACGGCGTCGTGCGCTTCCGCGACTGGCTCGCCGAACGCCACCTCGCGGTCCGCACGCTCAACGGGTTTCCGTACGGCGACTTCCACCATGAGACCGTCAAGACGCGCGTCTACCACCCGCACTGGGCCGACCCGAACCGCTCGCTCTACACGCTCGACCTCGCGAAGATCCTCGTCGGACTTGTCGCCCCGGGCACGCGCACCGCGTCGATCTCGACCGTTCCGATCGGCTGGCGCACCGACTTCACCAACGAAGGTTGCGGCGCGAGCGTCGGACTCGCGACGGCACAGCTCGAGTGGATCGCCGAGCGCCTCGCCGAGCTCGAGGACTCGACCGGCGTGCGCGTGACCATCGACCTCGAGCCCGAGCCGGGGTGCCTCCTCGACCGCGCCGAGCACGCGGTGTCGCTCTTCGACCAGTGCTTCAACAGCGATGACACGCGGCGCCACCTCGGCGTCTGCCACGACATCTGCCACAGCGCCGTGATGTTCGAGGAACAGGACGACGCGCTGGCGCTGTACGCGCGCCACCACGTGCGCGTCGGAAAGATCCAGGTGAGCGCGGCGCTCTCGTGCCACGGCGCTCCGAAGGAACTCGCGGAACTCGCACAGTTCGCCGAGAACCGCTACCTGCACCAGACGTGCGTGCTCGCGGGGTCAGGCGAGGTTCGCTTCTTCAGCGATCTCGATCTCGCGCTCGACGCGATGCCCGACGGTTTCTGGCGCACGCACTTCCACGTGCCCGTTCATCTCGACGCCATCGGCCGCCTCGGCACCACGGCCAAGGAGATTCCGACCGCGCTCGTGATGGCGTCGCATTCCGATCCGCCGTGCTTCGAGGTCGAGACCTACGCATGGACGGTGCTGCCGCCCCATCTGCGCGAGCGCGACCTTGCCGCGGGAATTGCGAGAGAGCTCGCGTGGACACGCACCGCACTCATCGACGCGGGATTCGACGTAGACCTTGGGAGCGCACGATGAGCACAATGCGCGCATGGCTTGAGATCATGCGCATCTCGAACGCGCCCACCGTTCTCTCGAACGGAATCGCTGGCGGCGTGCTCGGCGTCATGGCCGTCGATCCGGCCATGCATCCGTCCGCACTCGACGCGCGCTGGCTCACGGTGCTTTCACCGCTTGCGTGCTACATCGGCGGCATGGTGTTGAACGACGCGTTCGATGCCCACATCGACGCGCGCGAGCGGCCCAACCGACCGATTCCAAGCGGTCGGATCACCCGAGCCGAGGCGTTCGCGGTCGGAGCGCTCTTCCTCGCGGGCGGCGTCGCCATCGCCCTTGCATACGGCTCGGTTGAGTCGGCCACGGGCGCAGCGGTGCTCGCGCTGCTGGTCATCGCCTACAACGCCATCCACGCGCTCACCGCTGGCTCGATCGTGCTGCTCGCCGTGTGTCGCGCCCTCGCCGCAGTTGTCCCGATGATCGCCTTCGCAGGCGATCCAACGTCGATCCTCAGCAGCGGAGCCGTTGTGCACGCGATGCTGCTCGCTGGCTGGACACTTCTCCTCTCGTTCCTCGCGCGGGGCGAGATGAAGCCGAATC
>JBIKXP010000122.1:0-10106 GCA_044355685.1 Phycisphaerales bacterium | reverse complement strand
TCGCGCTCGATGCAGACGACTTCCTTCGCGCCCCGGCTCGCGCACTCGATGCCCACGGTGCCGACGCCCGCGAAGAGATCAAGGACACGGGCGTCCTTGAACCAGCCATGCAGCATGGCGAAGACGGACTCCTTCACGCGCGCCGTCATGGGACGCGTGCGGTCCTCGCCTTCTGGAGTGAGCAATTGCCGGGAGCGATACTCGCCTGAGATGATCTTGAGCACGGTTTGAGTGTAACGCGACTCACGAACCGGGCGTAGCCGACTTGGGAAGCGCCGACTCCGCCGGATTCAGGACCGGCGACTGTCCGCGCCAGATCCGCTCGCCGTTCCCGCGGCGGACAAGCGCCTCGACGAAGGCGTCGTACTGCGACGAAAGCTCGGAAATGTCCTCGTTGAAGTACTCCCGGAGTACGGCCGGCCCCACCTGCCGGCCGATCGCCATCCGTCGCTCGTTGCGGCTGCCGGCGCGGCTCGAGCTCCAGATGGTGCTGGCGATGCGGCCCTCGACGGCGTCGGAGAGCAGTCGCTCGAGACCGGGGCGATAGCGGCCGCCCTCGCCTTCGACGAGGAAGTGGACAAGCGCCCAGGTCTGCGCGTAGTAGCCAAGCAGCGTGTTGCGGCCGTCGCGCAGGTAGTCCTGCGGCGTACCCTCGACAAGATCGGCGAGCGGAACGAATCGCTCGCGCGCGACGACGTCGCGCAGTTCGCCAAAGCGCTCGAAGTTGCGCCATGGCAGGAAGGTCGGGGGCGCGCCGTTCGGGTTGCCGCGCACGCCTTCCATGTAACAGGCGATTCCCTCTTCAAGCCAGACTGGCAGCGGATGACGGAAGACCCGCTGCGTGTAGGCGTGCCAGCCTTCATGGGCCGCGATCGTGAAGGTGTCCCATCGGCCGATGTCGTAGAGCACCGCGTCGCCTTCGATGGTGTAGCCGCCGCGGCCAAGCCGCTCGTACATGCCGGCTTCCTCGGGGAGCCGCTCGCGCGTGTAGGCGAGCCAGTCGCTGCGGGTACCGAAGAGGAACATGTCGATCGGGCCATCAGGCGCGGGAAGCGGCATGATCGCGCTGCGATAGTGGTCGAGCGCCGTGGGCAGGAACACCTGCATCCGATCGCGGATGACCGGGTCGCGCAGCGTCGAGTGGATGCGATGCGTGCCGACGTCGATGCACTCGCCGACCTTCTCTCCGAACTTCCACGACTCGATGATGGGTTCGGCGCGTCGGGTTTCGACGCTGACCGCCGCGGGCGCCGCTTGCTTCGGGGCCTCCGCGGGCTCGGGCGTCGACACCGTCGAGCAGCCGAGGATGGTCGCGACAATGGTCGCGACGATGGTCGCGACCGAACCGAGGAGGATGAGCGCGCGAGGAGATCCCACGAGTCCGCAGTCTACCCCCGTCGAACACGGCCGATTCGGAAAGTACCGCTTTCGCGAACGCAATCCTCAGTCTCCGCCGCCGCCGCCGCCGCCGCCGTCCCCGCCGCCGCCGACATCCCCGAGGAAGTCTTGCGCGAGCGGCTCGTCCGATCGGTCCGAGCCGCCGAGAAACAGGAACCCTCCGCCGTCGCCATCGTCACGACCTCCGCGTCGATGCGCGCTGGCTCGCAGGCGGCGCAAGGCGACCACCAGCAGCAGGACGACGAACGAAGCCGCGACGGCGACCCCGATGACGATGAGCAGCTCGTCGCGAGAGGATGATTGGGGCGCCGGTACCACGGACGGTTCCTCCGTTCGACGGTCGACTCAGCCGAGTGCTGCGAGCGCGTTCTTCGCGGCCGCGACGTCGGCGTCGATCTCGGCAAGCTTCTTGCGGGTTTCTTCGACGACCTCGGGCGGGGCCTTGGCCACGTAGCCCGCGTTGTCGAGCTTGGCGCGCATGCCCACGGCCTGCTTCTCGCGCTCCGCGATCAGTTTCGAAAGCCGCGCCTTCTCGGCGCCTGCGTCGACCGCGTCGACGAGGCCGTCGAGGAGAAGTTCGCTTCCCTCGAATGGGATCGCGACGGCGCCGGCCGGGCGCGTCGCGGGGGGCGGCACGACTTTCTCGAGGCCGGCGAGCGTCTCGACGACACCGCCTGCGGTCGCGACCAGCGCGAGCACGGCCTCGGACGCGCACAGCGTGATCTTGCGCTTCGGCGACACCTGCCGCTCGCCGCGCACCTTGCGGACGCAATCGACGAGCGCCTGGACGCGCGCGAAGTCGGCGAGCGCGGCGTCGTCGCGCAGGCTCGCGGCGGGCGCGGGCCACGCGGCGGTGGCGCAGAGCGCGCTCGGCGCGAGCGGAAGCCCCGCGACCGTGCGATTCGGCAGCGTCTGCACGCTCGGCCAGAGCGTCTCGGTGACGAACGGGCAGATCGGGTGCAACAGGCGCAGGATCGCATCGAGCGTGCCCGCGAGGACGGCCTGCTGCGTGGCGTTCGTGCGCACGGTGGGCTTGATGCCCTCGAGATACCAGTCGCAGAAGTCGCGCCAGACGAGGTCGTAGAGCGCCTCCGCGACGCGGTGGAACTCGTAGTCGGCGATTGCCTCGTCGACGAGCCGCGTGGCGCGCTCGAGGCGCGCGAGCATCCAGCGGTCGAGGAGCGTGAGCGGTTCCCGCGTGCTGTCCGGCGCCGCCTGCGCGAGGTTCGAGAGCGCGAAGCGCGTGGCGTTCCAGAGCTTGTTCGCGAAGTTTCGCCCGAGGTCGAAGCGCGCGCTCGTGTTGCGGGCAAGCGGCATCTCGGCGGTCGGCGTGGCGACGCCCGTCGCTGCGCCGAAGCCGGACACCATCTTCTTCGACGGGTCCTTCGGCGACGACTGGATCGCGTCGGCCACCGTGTAGCCGCCGCTTGCGGTCGTCCACTTTGGCGTGAATGTCTCGCTCGTGTGCGGGCAGACCATGTCGACCGGCAGGCGGACATCCTGCGTGTTTGTCGCCATCGACACGAGCGTGAAGCGCATCGCGTCGGCGCCGTGCGAGTGGATGATGTCGCGTGGGTCAACGCCGTTTCCAAGCGACTTCGACATCTTCTGCCCGTGGCCGTCCTGGATCATCGCGTGGATGAAGACATGCCTGAACGGCAATCGCCCGAGAAAGTAGCGGTTGAACATCACCATGCGCGAGACCCACAGCGTGATGATCTCGCGCGCGGTGCAGAGGACCGAGCTTGGGTTGTAGCGATCGAGGAGCCCCGCCATCTCGGGCCACTTCGACGGGTCGGGCCAGCCGAGGGTGGAGAGAGGCCAAAGCGCCGAGCTGAACCAGGTGTCGAGGACATCGGGATCGCGCTTGAAGCCCGCGGCCTCGAGCGCTGCGCCGTCCGAGTCGTCGAGGAGGCACACATGAAGGTCGTGTTCGCCCTTCGCGCTTGCAAGATCCGAGATCGCGACCTTGGCGCCGTCGACGACGCGCGACGCGCGCACGCTGATGCGCGACGATGAGAGTGACGACGGCAGCGACGACAGCATCCCGAGGTGCGCCGCCAGTGACGCGGCCTCGCCGCGCTTCGACCAGACGGGAATGCGATGCCCCCACCACAACTGGCGCGAAATGCACCAGTCGCGGATGTTCTCGTGCCAGAACTGGAAGTTCTTCGCGTAGCGCGCTGGATAGAAGCGCAATTCGCCGTCGCCTTCCATCGCAGGGCCGGCCGCGACCTCTGCGGGCAGCGCCCCCTCGACCTGGTCCTTCGCCATCGCGCGCAGCGCCGTGCCGCGCAGGCGGTCGTCGGTGACGCGCACGTACCACTGGTCGGAGAGATACGGCTCGACCGGCACATGCGAGCGGTACGAGTGCCCGACCGCGTGGCGATAGGGCTTCGCGTCCTCGAGAAGGCCGTTCTCCTTGAACCACGCGACGATGCGCTTGCGCGCTTCCTCGCGCGAAAGGCCGACGAACGCGCGCGCGTCGTCGGAAACATCGGTCCAGCCGTGGCGGTCGCTGATCGAGCCGTTCGGCGCCATGACGTTGATCGCGGCCAGCGCGTGGCGCTGCCCGATGTCCCAGTCGTTCGGGTCGTGCGCGGGCGTGACCTTCAGGAAGCCCGTTGCGAACTGCGCCTTCGGGTCGGCGGGGTCGCCGCCCATCGACGCGGGCATCACGACATAGTCGTCCTCGACGATTGGGATCTCGCGACCGACGATCGGGAGCCGCAGTGTCTTGCCGCGCAGCGCGGCCGCGCGCGGGTCCTTCGGGTTGATCGCAACCGCAGTGTCGCCGAGCATCGTCTCGGGGCGCGTGGTGGCGACTGTGACATGGCCCGAGCCATCGGCAAGCGGATAGCGCAGGTACCAGAAGTGCCCGTCGACCTCCTCCATCTCGACTTCGTCGTCGGCGAGCGCTGTCTGCGTGGCAGGATCCCAGTTCACGAGCCGCTTGCCGCGGTAGATGAGGCCGTCTCTGAAGAGCGTGAAGAACGCGTGGCGCACGGCCGTCGCGCAGGTCTCGTCCATCGTGAAGCGCGTGCGGTCGAAGTCGCACGAGCAGCCCATCGACTTGAGCTGCGAGAGGATCGTTGCCTCGTACTCGTCCTTCCACTCCTGCACCTTCTCGACGAAGGCCTCGCGCGAGAAGTCGGTGCGCTTCTTCCCTTGAAGAAGCAGGCGCTTCTCAACGACCGTCTGCGTGGCGATGCCAGCATGGTCGGTGCCCGGCATCCAGAGCGCGTTCGCGCCCTTCATGCGGTGGTAGCGCGTGAGAAGGTCCTGGAGCGAGTTGTTGAACGCGTGGCCGAGGTGGAGCGCGGCGGTGACGTTCGGCGGCGGGATGAAGATCGCGTACGCCTCGCCCGGCGCGGTCGGAGTCGCGTGGAAGCAACGCGATGCGTCCCAGCGGGCGCGCACCACACCCTCCGCCTCCGACGGGACGTACGCCTTCGGGAGTTCGGGGGCTTGACGGGACGCGTCGATCGACGCCTCGGCTGCGGGACCTGAGGGCATAGTCCGGCCATGATACGTCCGTTCGAGCCGCGACTTTCGCTGCGTATCGGGGGCATGCGCGGCCCCCGCTACCATGCCCGGCCCATGCGACTTCCGAGGAACAGCGTGCTCGCATTTCTTCTGGCGACGGCCGTCCTTGGCTGCGACCGCGGCGCGACCGGGCCCGATGCGCGCGCCGTGAACGCCGGGCACGCAGCGCCGTCGGCGCGCGAGGTTGAGGACGGCCTGGACGCGGTCGCGAGACTTCTCGAGGCAAATCGCGCTCGGGAGGCAGAGATCGTGGCCCGGAAGTTGCTTGATCGCTCAGGCGGGCCCGATTCGGCGCCACCCCGCGTTCAGGTGGCGATCGCCAAGGCGCTCCTCAGCCGCTCACAGACGCAGGACGAGCGGCTGACGCGCGACGAACGGCGCGCGCTCGCGACCGAATCCGCGTCGCTCGCCACGCGTGCTGCGGAGCGGGCCGACGCGAGCGTCGAAACGCTTCGCCTGGCCGCCCTGGCCGCAGGCGTCGCGGGCGACCAAGTTGGCGCCCTACGCCACTATCTTCGCGCGCTCGAGCGCGAGCCAGACGACGCGAAGACCCTCTTCCTCGCGGCCATGGTTGCGCTTGCGATCGACGATCTTGCGCGCGCGGGCGAGTTGACCGCGCGGCATGCACAGCTGGCGCCCGACGACGCGTGGAGCGCAGGGCTCGAGGCGCGTCTTGCCCTCGCATCGGGAGATGCGGCGCGCGCCATCGAGCGCGCGACCGTCGCGATGTCGCGCGATCGCGCTGGAATCGAGTTCAAGCTGATCCTGGCAAGCGCGCTGGTCGCCGGCGGGCGCGGACCCGATGCAGCACGCATGCTGGCGGCACTGCCGGAAGAGGAGCGCGCGCGTGGCGCCGTGGCGCAGGCGCTGGCGGAAGCGCTGCTCGCCTCTGACGACGCGCCCGGCGCGGCAGCTGCGTGGGAGCCGGCGCTGCGTGCGTCGCCGTCCGACACGGCCATCCGCGGGCAGGCGATTCGCGCCCACCTTCGAGCGGGCAATCGCGCGCGTGCGGAAGCGGAACTGCGCATTCTTGAGTCGCTCGACGGCGGCGCGGAGGAGCGCGCCCGGCTCGAGCAATCGCTTCGCGAGTCGCCGTCGTCAAAGCGCTGAGCGACCGTGCAGCGCTCAGCGCAGGCCGCGACCACCGTCGATCCGAATCGTGTCGCCGCTGAGGTACGACGCCTCAAGCACGAGGAATCGCACGAGTTTCGCGGCCTCGTCCGGCGTTCCCGCACGGGCCAGCGGCGTGCGCGACATGATCGGAGGCTTCGCCTCCTCCGGGAACCCGTCTGGCCACGCGATGACACCGGGCGCGATGCAATGGACGCGAACGGCGGGCGCGAGTTCGACCGCCATCTGCGCTGCGAGCGACTGCACAGCGGCCTTCGCCACGAGGTACGGCGTGAAGTGCGGCCGTGCCCTGCCAAGCGCGTGGATATCGCTGAAAAAGACGACCGCGCCGCCGATCGGAAGCCGCGCGCTCCGCAACGCCGGCGCGAGGGCCTGCGTGAGGAGGCACGGCGAGACGACCTCGACGCGGTACATCTCGGCAAAGTCGGCTTCGGTGATCGCGCCGAAAGGCGTCTCGCGGTAGGTCGACGCGTTGTGGATGAGCGCATCGAGCCGCTGCCCCGCAGCCGTCTGCGCGAAGCGCTCGACCGCGGCGGCGTCGTTCAGATCGAGCTGCGAGACCTCCACGCGCACCGTGTGACCTGCCGCACGCGCTGCAATCGTGGCAATCTGCGCAGTCTCCTCGCAGTTCGCCTGATCGGCGCGATAGGTCAGCGCGAGATCGAAGCCCGAGCGCGCGAGTTCGACCGCGATCGCACGACCCACCCTGCGCGATGCGCCGGTGACCAACGCCCGCCCGACCGAGTCACGTTCAGGAAGAGGTTGCGTCGGGTCGTCAGGCACGGTGTTGCATTTCGTTCATTCGCATGCACGACGCCGGAATCGACTGCGGGCTCTAGGTTCTGTCTGACGGATCCCCGGCCGTCGATCCACGCGGCATCCCGGCTGGCCGCGCGGATCTTTGGGCTTCGGTGATCCGTCAGACAGAACCGAATCGTCCGAGTGGTTCACCCGCCGCCCGCCGCCGCGCGGGCCGTTGATCATAAGCGATGCAGTTTCCCTCATTTTCCTGCCCATTGGCGTTCGCGCCGCACCTCCGGGGAAGCGTCGCCCGTGGGCAACTCCCCGTAGAATCAAGGACTTGATGTCGGCCCGGCAACCAGACCAGCGACAGCCCAGTCCGTGGAGGCGCCGCGTGCGCAACGCCCTGCTTGTGGCGTCGCTGCTCGCTGTGGTCGCGGGCGTCATCATCACGCGGCCGTTCGTCCTTGCGCGAATCATGCTGCCGGCCGCTGCGCGGGCGATCGGCGGCGATGTCACGGCGGACAGCGTGCATCTGGCGGGGCTCGATCTCCTCGTCATCGAAGGGCTTCGGATACGCGCCCCCGGCTGGGAGGGTGCCGCCGGAGAACTCATCGTGGCCGACACGGTCGAGGTCCGCTTCTCGCTCGGCTTGTTGATTCTGGGCGACTTGAATGTCTCCGAGGTGTCCATCGGTCGCCTCGATGTCCGCATCGCGGAGCGCGCGGACGCGCCGGGAACCTTCTCTCCGCTGGCGCTGACGCCCGAACCGAGCGACGACACCAGGGCTCCACGCGAGCGCCCGACGCGCATCCATGTACGCAACCTCGCCATCGAGAGCGGCATGGCCTCTGGGAAGGACTTCACCTCGCTCGGCGCGTTGCGCTTTGAGGGCGAGTTGACGCCGATCGCCGATCGGCCCGCCGGGTTCGCCCTTTCGCTGAAGGGCCTCGCGGATGCTGGTGCCACTCCGGCGGTTGGCGAGATCCGCGGTCAGTTCGACGGCGACGCGCGCGCAATCGAGGTCGAACTCAAGAGCGTCGTCCTGAGCCCGGAGGGCCTCGAGATCGCGCCACTCGCCGTGCGGACGTGGACGAAGCAACTCGGACTCGCGGGCCGCATTCCGCTGATCCGCGTTGCCTACGAGCCGGGCAAGCCGCCGCAAGCGGAAATGGGAGTCGAAGGTCTCGCGATGGATCTTCCCATCGAGCTCCTCGGCGGCGGGGAACTGCGCGACTCGTGGAGCGGGCTTGTCGGCGGCAAGAAGGTGCCTGCCATCGCGACCCCGCGGATGACGCTGCGCGAGGGGAAGCTGCGCTTCGATGGCGACACGGTTGCCCTGGATGGACTCAAGGGAGAACTCGGCGCGCGCCATGACGAGCCGCGCGTCATTCCCGTGCCCTTCGAGTGCGACTTCACGCTCGAGGTTCCCCGCGACGCGCTGCCGGTCTTTGACTGGGACGAACGAGAAACATGGCTTCGCGGCGCCGCCGAACGCGCGCCGTTCGAGATGTCGGTGCGGATCCCGAAGTTCAGCTCACCCGCGCTCGAGCCGGGACTGCCGGATGTGCTGCAGCTTCCGGCCGCCGCCGTGAAGGTTCTTGCGGACTTCAACGTGTCGGCGTGGACGATCGATGTCGACACCCGCGTGGTCCGCGAGGCGCCGCGTGCCGATGGATCGGCGTCGCCGATCAAGACGACTGGATCGCTGCTGCTTTCGCGTGGGATCGGTGCCTACGCAGAGTTCCCCTACCGCCTCGAGGAAGTCCACGGCCGGATCCGTTTCGAGAACGACGACGTCTTCATCGATTCGATCGTGGGTCGGGGCAATGACGGCGCGGAGGTGACGATCGCAGGCAAGTTGATCGGAATCGCGACCGGCGCAGAGATCGACCTCAGCGTCGTCTGCGCCGATGCGCCGGTCGACGAGCGGCTGTTCGACGCGTTCGAGGAAGGCCCGGGCGACGCAATCCGCGTGCTCTTCGACGAGACGGCGGCGACGCGCCTCGGCTCCGCCGGCATGCTCCCGGATGCGTCGCTCCTGATCGATCAGCGGCGCTCGCTGGCGCAACTGGGAACTGGAAGCGACACGGCCGACGACCGGGCGCGGCTGACGCGCAGCATCGACGCGGGCCCGTTCGCACTTGGTGGGCGCTGCGGCTTCACGCTTCGGGTCTACTCGCCCGCCGGCTTTGGCCAGCCGGTCCTCGTGACGGGTGACGTCGAACTCCGCGACGCGGGCCTCGTGTTCGAGCGCTTCCCCTATCCGCTTCGCATCAAGTCGGGCTCGTTCACCGTCCTCGATGAGGCGATCGTGATCGCGGAAGGCGGGATGCAGGCGATCACGCCGGCCGGCGGCGTGCTGCGCGTCTCCGGTTCCGTGCAGCTTCCCCGCGACGGACGCGGCGGCAGGAATCTCCAGCCGCTGATCGAGTTGAACGACACCGGCGATGCGATCAACCCCGCGCTCATTGCGGCGATCCCGCATGCGGACGACGTTCCCGTCGATCGGCCGAACTGGCCCGGAACCGACCTCGCGCCCGCCGCCGAGCTCCTTCGTGCGCTCGGCCTCAGCGGAAGTCTCGACCTTGCCGGATTCGTGACGACGAACCCGGACGGGACCGGCTCCTTCACGATCCGACTCGACTTCGAGCGTGGCCGGGCCGCGCCTGACGCAGCAGGCCGCGCGTGGCTCGCCGCGCAGGGGCTTCCGTGGCCAGAAGGGTTCGTGCTCGAGAACTGCCAGGCAAAGCTCGAGATCGAGCCGGACCGGATTCGCTTCGAAGAATGCAGCGGCCGTCGCGGCGAGGGATCGATCCTCGCGCGCGGGTTCGCAGACCTCAATGGGCCGTCGCGCCGCGTCGAGCTCATCCTCGACGACCTGCCGCTCGACGGGGCCTTCGCCGGCTACCTCGCGGACGATCCGGCCGAGGCGCGCCGACGCTTCGAAAGCCTTCAGCCGCGCGGCATTCTCGATGGCTCCGTGACCCGTACCGTGGAAGCGGGCGAAGCCGTGACCCGGGGAAGCCTCGTCCCCGTGCGCGTCGAGGTCACCATGGATGGCGCGCGCGTTCTCGCCGAGCGCATCGCGGGGAGCCTTGAGGTCGATGGCGCGGATGTGCGGGCCGACAGTCTTGAGATGCGGCTATCAACTGCCGGCGCCGACGACGGCCTGCTGCGGCTCTCAGGCCCGCTGTCCGAGGCGACGCTCGACGCGCGTCTCGCCGGCGGACGGATCGAGTCGCCGATCCTCCGCCACTTCCTCAACGAGCGCAGCCCTGGGCTGGTCG
>JBIKXP010000307.1:0-3018 GCA_044355685.1 Phycisphaerales bacterium | reverse complement strand
GGAACCGCCCTTCCGCCCTGCGGGTCGCGCGCACCACAGGCGTCGCGTAGCCGGTCACGAGACCTTCGGCCGGCTTCGCGCGCGCGTCGGCCGGAACGCTCTCCCACGCGGTGAAGCGCTCGGCGAGATGCCGGAGAAACTCCTGCTCGTCGGCGGAAGCCTCGAAGATCTCGCGGAGAACGCGCGCATCCGTCTGTACTCCGACGTCGGCCGAGCGACCGCATTGGTCGATGGCCTCGATGAAGCGCATGCGTGCATCGAGGTTCGGCGCTGGGAAGAGCCGCCCCGGCGTGAGTCCACCGAGGTCGGGGCCCGACACAAGCCGCATGGCCTGCGCCTCGCCGCCCGGATGGAGCGTTCGATCGCCGGCCCTCGTATCTGCTCTCGTATCTGCTCTCGTATCTGCTCTCGTATCTGCTCTCGTATCGGCCCTCGTGTCTGTGTCGGAGGGCGCGGCGCCCTCTTTCTGCGCAGGAGCCGCGCACGCGGCAAGCGACGCGAGCGCCAGCACCGCTGCGGTGCGTGCGGCGAACCGGCACGCTCCGCCAAGCGTGGACCACGCGCCGCGATGCGGTGAGAGCGGACGAGGCTCTGTCTGAATGCTCTTCTGGCTTCGAGCGGCTGCGACACCGCCAGCCGGGATGCCGTGCGGATTGAAGCCCGGCCGATCCGTCGGACAGAACCTAGCGGCTTGGCTCACTGGGCACATCCTTCGCGACGTACTGCGCCCGCGCCGGCTGCGCGACGAGTCCGCCATTGACGAGCTTTCGCAGCGTGACGCTGATGTGCACGAGGAAACTCTGATTCACCTCGCGGCCAAGTTCCTTCGAAAGCCCCTCCGCGATCGCGCGCGGCGACATCGGGCCGGCGTGGCTGCGCAACTGCGCCAGGATTCGCTCGGCAAGCGTCGGCTTTCCGTTCATCCGTCTCGCGCCGCGCGCACCCGAGCTCGCCGCACGCTTCGGCGCGTTGCGCACGGGTTGCACGCGCGCCTGCACGGCCGTCGCCGGAGCCGAGCCTGAGATCAAAGCAATCCGCGACTCGACTGCCGCGAGCTCCGTGCGCAGCGCCTTCGCGCGCGCCTCGAGCTTCGGGAGTTCGGATCGGCGGCGCTTGAGTTCTGCCGCAAGCACCTCGACGGGAATAGCGGCGAGCGATCGGCTCGCTGCAGACGAGACACGCCCCCCGGGGGAGGACGTCTTGCGGGCGCGACGCGTCGCGGGGCGCCCGGATGACTTCTTGGTGGAAGGCTTTGCCATCGGAGTAAATTAGCATGTTTACGATGCAGAGGCCTGCGCGCGGCGACCGCGACCGCGACCGGCCCGCGCGCGCGCAGCCGAGTCCCGCACGAACCCAACCGATTCGCACCCTGCGCGTTGCACCGCGCTGCGGTTCCCGGGAAACTTCCCTCATGGCACACTCCGACGACACACGCCTTGATCGCCGCACGTTCGTCGCACGCGCAGCTGCGCTCGTTCCTGCGATCGTGGCGGCGCCGACCCTGCTTTCATGCGCGGCAGCCGAGCGCAGCGCACCCGGGCGGTTCGCAGAGCAGTCTCGTGCGCCGCGCATCGCCGTGATCGGCTGTGGCGGCCGCGGCGCGGAGAATCTCGGCGATCTCCTGGGCGCGGGCGCCGATGTCGTCGCCCTGTGCGACGTCGACCGCCGCGCGATCGACGCCGGCTGCGCGACCATCGCCTCGCGAGGCGCCGCCAACCCATGGACCTCGAGCGATCTGCGCGAACTCTTCGCGCGGCGCCGTGAGCTCCAGCTCGATGGCGTCCTGATCGCAACCCCGGACCACACGCACGCGTTCGCCACCGCGCTTGCGCTGCGCGCGCGCGTTCCCGCCTACTGCGAGAAGCCGCTCACGCACACGCTCGCCGAGTCGCGCCGCATTCTCGAGCTTGCACGCGCCGCGCGGGTCCCCACGCAGATGGGCACCCAGATCCACGCAAGCGAGAACTATCGCCGTGTTGTCGAGTTGATTCGCGCAGGCGCGATCGGCCGCGTGACCAGCTGCGATTGCTGGGTGAACAAGGGCTGGTGCTGCGGCCCGACGGGGCCCGTCGCCGCGCCGCCGGACACCCTCGACTACGACCTGTGGCTTGGCCCGGCGCAGAACGAGCCCTACATCGCGAACCTGCACCCCGCGAATTGGCGCAAGTACTGGTCGTACGGATCGGGCACACTCGGCGACATGGGCTGCCACATGCTCGATCTCCCCGTGTGGGCGCTTGGGCTTGATCGCACCGCGCTTGGGACGGTGGAGATCTACGGAACGACCGATCGCATCGACCGCGTGGCTTGCCCGGAGTGGACGGAAGCGAGCTGGGCGATTCCGCAACGCGACGCCGACGGCAAGGCGATCGATCCGCTCGTACTGCGCTGGTTCGACAACGGCCGCATGTCGCCGACCGCGCAGGAGCTTGGCGCGAAGGACCGCGTCGACTACCACAACCGCTTCAACATGGTGTTCCAAGGCACGCAGGGCTGGCTCTGGGCGAACTACAACGAGTTTCTGCTGACACCGGGCGCGCTTGGGCAGGCGGTTGCCGACCTGACTTCGAAGTCGCCGCCGCCGCGGATCCCGCCCTCGCCCGGCCACCATCGCGAGTGGCTTCAGGCGATCCAGCGGTGGCGCGGCGGCGATGAACGCGCGGCCGACGCGCCGCTCTGCGCGTTCGAACGCGCGACCGTCCTCAACGAGATCGTCCTCAGCGGAACGGTTGCCGGGCGCGCAGGAAGGCCTGTTTCCTACGATTTCCGCGCGCAGGCGTTTGCAGGAGCCGATCCGAACGCGGCTTGGGGCGGAACGCCGTGGGACCCCGAACCTCGCGCCGGATGGAGCCTCGACGAACGGAATCTCGATCGCATTCTTGCCGGACGGTCGTAAGATGACCCCCACGGCATGCGTCGCGCCACCGCCATCTCCTTGACAGTTCTGCTCGCGATCGCGACCGCGCTCGGGGCTTCGCTTCGCGCTGTCGCGGTGCAGACGACGGCGTCTCATCATGC
>JBIKXP010000306.1:0-3021 GCA_044355685.1 Phycisphaerales bacterium | reverse complement strand
TCTCGTCCCGGATCGCGCGACGCGGGACAGCGATGCGCAGCGCGCTGCCGCCCGTCAGAATCTTCGCCTCGACGAACGCGCCGGGGGCGAGCGCGGCGCCCGCGTCGCCGGGTTGCTCGATCTCGATGAAGACAGTCGCGGTGCGCGACGTCGGGTCATCTTCTGGCGCAACGCGCGCGACTTTGCCCTCGAAGGTGCGTCCGTCCGCGCGCGAGGTCACGGTGGCCTCGGCGCCCGCGGGTGCGAGCGCGCGCGACGACGCGGGGATGCGGAGGGGAATCTCGAGGCGGGAAGGATTGACGATGCGCGCGATTTTCTGGTTGGGTGCGACCGACTCGCCGACCTCGAGGTCGGCCATCTGGACGACGCCGTCGATGGGTGCCACGATCACACAACGCTCGGCGGAAAGCCGCGCGAGCTCGAGGCTCGACTGGGTCGAGGCGCGCTCGGCTGCAAGCGCGGCCCGACGCGGGGCGATCTGGAAGACGGCATCTTCCGCGAGGACTGAGGCGCGCGACGCAGCGATGACCACTTGCCGCGCGCGATCGACTTCGCGGGGCTGGGCGGCGTTCTCGGCGGCCGCCCGCTCCACGCGCTCGAGATCCATCTGCGCGAGCTCCCGGTCGGCGCGCGCGAGTTCCGCCGAAGCGATCGCGGTGCGCTCCTGCGCGTCGAGCAGGGCGACCTGCGAATCGATCGCGCGGATGGCCTGTTCGGCGATCGTGACCTGCTTCAGGAAATCGCTTCGGTCGAGGGTGATGAGCGTCTCGCCCTTGGCGACACGTGCACCTGCGGCGAAGTTCGGCGCGATCGACTCGACAACCGCACCCACCCGCGCCGGAACGTCGGCGCTGTCGAGCGCCCGCGCGGTGCCATAGCCGCGGACGAACCGCTCGATCTCGAGCGGCCGCAACTCGAGGACCGAGACGCGCTCGGGCGTTGCAGCCTGCGGGTTGCGGGAAGCCTCTGGCTTGGTTGCGACGAGCGCCGCGATCGCGCCGCCTCCGGCCGCGACAAGCGCCAGAGAGACGACCGCCCGGAAGACGATCGCATAGGTCGGGAGCGGTGCTCGGTCAGGCGTCGGGACGGTGGGGCGCTGGTCGTGCATCGTGGAGGCTCGGCTTCGCGCAGGCGCGGAGGAAGATGCACTATAGGTCGTACGCCGATGCAAACCGACGACGGCGGCGGATCGTTGCCCTCGTGCTGCGGACAGATCTGTCTGATACCCTTCGTTCCCATGTCTGACTCAACGGGCTCCGCGCTGACCGACGGCGACATCCTGAAGATCGCGCGGCTATCGCGCCTGAGCGTCCCCGCCTCGCAGGTCGGGACGGTGCGCGCGCAGCTTTCCTCGATTCTCGGGCACATTGCAAAGCTCCAGGCGCTGCCCACCGAGGGCGTCGAGCCGATGGCGCACCCCATGAAGATCGTGAATCGCCTTGCGAACGACGAACCCGGCGCGTGCATGCCCGTCGCGGAGTTCCTCAAGAACGCCCCTGCCGTCGAGGGGCGCTATCTCGCGGTTCCGAAGGTTCTCGGCGAAGGAGGTGGCGCGTGAGTGCCACAGCACCGGCAGCGGTCCGCCCGATCACCGAGATCTGCGCGGAAGTCCGTCGTGGGCACCTGTCGGCGCGCGTGCGCGTCGAGGATTTCCTCGCCGCGATCGCGGTGAAGGACGGCGAGATCCACGCCTTCAACGAGGTGCACGCCGACGCGGCGCTCAAGCGCGCCGACGCGATCGACGCGGCGGTGAAGGCCGGATTCAACCCGGGCCCGCTCGCGGGCGCGGTGATCGCGGTCAAGGACAACATCGCGATGCGCGAGGGCAAGACGACGTGCTCGTCGAAGATGCTCGCGAACTACCGCTCGCCGTTCAACGCGACGGTGATCGATCGCCTTTCGATGGCGGGCGCGATCTTCATCGGAAAGACGAACCTCGACGAGTTTGCGATGGGTTCGTCGACCGAAAACAGCGCGTTCGGCGCGACGCGCAACCCGTGGGACACGTCGCGCGTTCCGGGCGGCAGCTCTGGCGGCAGCGCGGCGGCCGTCGCCGCGCGCTTCTGCGATGCGGCGCTCGGCTCCGATACAGGCGGTTCGATCCGCCAACCCGCGGCGCTCTGCGGCTGCGTGGGATTCAAGCCGACGTACGGGCGCGTGTCGCGGTACGGCCTCGTCGCGTTCGGCTCGAGCCTCGACCAGATCGGGCCGTTCACGCATTCCGTGGCCGATGCCGCGCTGATCTACGACGCCATCGCGGGCCGCGATGAACACGACTCGACGACATCCGACGCCGCATGCGAGCCGATCGCGCCGAAGGTGCAGGAGCCGATTCGGCGCCTGCGGGTCGGCGTGCCGCGCGAGTACCGGAGCGACGCGAACGCGCCCGCCGTTGCGGCCGCGCTCGAGAAGGCGATTGCGTCCGCGCGCGCGTTCGGCGCGGAAGTCGTCGACGTCGATCTGCAGCTGACGGACATCGGGATCTCGACCTACTACGTGATCGCGCCTGCCGAGGCGTCGAGCAATCTCGCGCGCTACGACGGCATCCGCTACGGGCACCGCGCGAAACTCGCGGCCGGCGAGGATCTCGAGGACCTCTACTCGAAGTCGCGTGCGGAGGGCTTCGGCCCCGAGGTCCAGCGCCGCATCATGCTGGGCACGTACGTCCTGAGCTCTGGGTACTACGACGCCTACTACAAGCGCGCGCTGCAGGCGCGGCGGCTCATCAAGGATGAGTTCGACCGAGCGTTCGCGAAGTGCGACGTGGTGCTCGGGCCGACGTCGCCGATGGTGGCGTTCCCGTTCGGCGGGAAGTCGGATCCGCTGTCGATGTACCTCTGCGACGTCTACACGGTGAACACGAACATCGCGGGGATTCCCGGCATTTCGATCAACGCAGGCTTCGCGGAGGAGGGCGGGAAGCATCTTCCCATCGGAATCCAGCTGCAGGCGCCCGCGTTCGCCGAGGAATCGCTCTTGCGCGCGGCGGCGATGTTCGAGCGGGCGTCTTGATTTTGAGGC
>JBIKXP010000121.1:0-10138 GCA_044355685.1 Phycisphaerales bacterium | reverse complement strand
TTCCGGCGAGGGCGACGAGAGCGTCGAGTCGATCGAGCCGCAGCCCTACGAAGTCGCGAAGGCGTCGGCCGGCACGTTCCGCGTGCAGTCGGCGGGCAACGGCCTCGTCAGCGCCGTCATCGAC
Organism: Phycisphaerales bacterium; assembly: GCA_044355685.1. Lineage (GTDB taxonomy): Bacteria > Planctomycetota > Phycisphaerae > Phycisphaerales > SM1A02 > QWPT01. The sequence goes on along the minus strand of JBIKXP010000121.1, from coordinate 10,014 downwards.
GACAAGGTTCGCCGTGTCGGCGAGACGCTTACCAGCGGCGACGGCCGGGCCTTCAAGCTCGTCAAGGTCATCGATGGCGGCGTCGTGCTCGAGCACGAGGGCCGGGAGTTCATCGTGAGGATTCCGCAGCCAGGCATCGACGCTGCGCCGAGGCAGTGAGGCACGTGATTGAGAAGCGGCATCCGCCGCGACCCGCAAGCAGCGGGAGACACGAAACAGGCCGGTCGAGCACGCGTGGTTCATCCACCGCGGCCGGCACCAGGCGATGGAGAACACCATGCAGCACCGCACATCAGCTCTCGCCGTCCACGCCCTCATGGGAGTCTGCGCGCTGGCGATCGCCGGCATCGTGCATGCCCAAGGCGCCGCCGCGAACCCCGCTGCCGACAAGCCGTCTGCCGTGCGCGCCGAGAGCGGTTCCGGCGCGCAAGAGACGTTCACCGTCCAGTTCCAGGACACGAACGTCATTCAGGCGCTCCAGATGCTCGCGATGCAGGGAAGCAGGAACATCATTCCCTCGAAGGGCGTGTCCGGGACCATCACCGCGAACCTCTTCAACGTGACGATCACCGAGGCGCTTGACGTCGTCATGCGCTCCAACGATCTCCGTATGGAGGAGGCCGGCAACTTCATCTACGTGTACACCGCCGCCGAGTGGGAGCAGATCTCCGCCGCGCGCCGCAAGCCCACGAGCCGCAATTTCTCGCTTGAGTATCTCAACGCGAAGGATGCGAGCGAGTTCGTGAAGCCGCTGCTCTCCGAGCAGGGCAAGGTCGCGTTCGTCGGCGACGTCGACAAGGGCTTCCAGCCTTCCGAGACCGACGGCGGCAGCGACAGTTGGGCCTTCCAGGGCATGCTGGTCGTGAGCGACTATCCCGACAACGTGGCGGCGATCGAGAAGCTCCTCCGCGAGATCGACACGCCTCCGGCGCAGGTTGTGGTCGAAGCCACGGTCGTCGCGTCGAAGGTGCAGCAGAACGATGGATTCGGGGTCGACGTCTCGATCATCGGCAACCTCGACTTCAACCAGCTGACGAGCCCGGTCTCCGGCGCGAACGACCTGTTCGCCGGCTCGAACGATGGCATCCAGCCGACGAACAACCGCGGCACATCGGTCAACACCGGCGTCGCCGGCTGGGACCGCGACTCCACGCTGCGCGTGGGCGTCCTCTCCGAGGATGTCGCGGTCTTCCTGCGGCTCCTCGACAGCGTCAAGGACACCACCGTCCTCGCGCGGCCGCGCGTCATGGCGCTGAACCGCCAGCGCGCGCAGATCCTGATCGGTCGTCGCGTCGGCTACCTGACCTCGACCACCACGCAGACGGCGACCACGCAGACCGTCGAGTTCCTCGACTCTGGCATCAAGCTGATCTTCCGGCCCTTCATCTCGGCCGACGGATCGATCCGCATGGAGCTTGCGCCGAGCGTGAGCGATGCGAAGGTCGAGCAGATCACGACCACGGGCGGCGCGACGCAGTCGGTGCCGAACGAGGATACCAGCGAGATCGTGACGAACGTGCGCGTGAAGAACGGACAGACGCTCGTGCTCGGCGGCCTCTTCAAGGAAGACACCGTGATCGAGCGTCGGCAGGTGCCGGGCCTCGGCGACATCCCGCTCGTGGGTGCGGCATTCAAGGGCTACGACGACGAGCTGAAGCGCGAGGAGATCATCTTCCTCGTCACGCCGACGATCGTGAAGGACCAGCTGGCGAAGGTCTGGGCCAATGAGGCGTCGGACTTCGTCTCGGCCGTGCGCATTGGTTCGCGCGAGGGCCTCTTGCCGTGGTCGCGCGAGTCGCTCACCACGTCGCAAAACCAGAAGGCGTTCGACGCGCTTGCGAAGGGCGACACCGCGCTTGCGCTTCACCATGTCGAGAACTCGCTGCGCCTCGCCGCGAACCAGCCCGAGATCGTCCGGCTCCGCGAGGAGCTTCGCGGCTCGCGCTCGGCGGAAGCCGCCGACTATGAGCGCAGCATGATGCGTCGCGCGCTTGGCTCGGACGCACCGGCCGAACCGGCGAAGAGCGGCGAGCCCGCCGCAGCCCCGCAGGCGCCAGAGACGTCGGGCGGCTGATGCCGTCCGCCGCATTCGACCAAATGGCCCGGCACGCCCAACCCAGCGGTGTGCACGGCCTGTCAGACACGGAACCGCGACCTCCCCAGACCTGACGTCAACTCCCGAGACGACACCATGCGAAACCTCTCCCTCCCGGCACTGTTCACCGTCGCCAGCCTGGCCGCGGGCACCCTCGTCACCGGCTGCGCCCCGCGAGCCACAGGCGTCGAGGCGCGCCGCGAGGCCGATACGCGGTTCCGCCGCACCACGAGCCTCGTGAGCTTTGACCAAGCGAAGCAGGCCTTCGAGTCCGGCGATCTCGAGCGCGCCCGCAAGGAGGTCAAGGCCGCCATCGCGCGCAGCGACGGCGAGGCCCAGTACTGGACGCTCCTCGGCCGCATCGAGCTCGAGGCGTCGCAGCTCGAGCGTGCGATCGAGGCGTTCGACGACGCGATCGAGCGCGACCCCAATCTCGCCGAGCCGCACTACTACAAGGGCATCGTCCAGCAGCGGTGGGGCGCGGTCGACAAGGCCATCGCCGACTACGAGCGGGCCTTCGAGCTCGACTCGTCGCGCATCGCCTACCTGCTGGCGTGTGCCGAGCTTCTGGTCGCCGACCGCCGCCTCGACGAGGCGCGGGAACTGCTGCTGCCGAAACTTGCCCATTTCGAGCACAACGCCGCCATGCACGAGCTGCTCGGCGACGTCTCGCGTCTCCGCGGCGAGCACGTGGCGGCATCGCGCAGCTACGAGCGCGCGCTGGCCATCGAGCCTTCCGCGCCGCTCATCGGGGAGAAACTCCTCGCATCGCTCTTCCGCGCCGGTGAGTGGCAGAGCTGCCTTGAGGCCGCCCGCCGAAGCCGCGCCGCTGCGAATGTCAGCGCGAACGGCCATGTTCCGGTTGTCTCCGTCGACATTTTGCGCCACGAGGGCCGCTCGCTTGCGATGCTCGGCCGCCACGAGGAAGCGCGCACGGTGTTCGCCGAGCAGGTTCGTTCGTATCCCGAGGATCTCGGAGCCTGGCGCGATCTCACCATCGCCTCGATTGAGATGGGCGACTTCGCCCGGGCGCGTTCGGCCGCCGACAGGCTGCTCGAGCTCGCATCGAAGGACTCCCGCGGATTGACCCTGCGCGGCCTCGTCGCCGAGCGCTCGGGCGACCTCGATGGCGCAGTGCGCTGGTACCAGTCGGCGGTCGGCGCCGATCCGAAGGACGCCGATGCCGCCGCCGCACTCGGACTTGCGCTGCGAAAGATCGGGCGTTGCGAGGAGGCGGACGCATCGCTGCGCCGTGCGCTTGAGCTCGATCCGGACTTCACGCTCGTCGCGAACGCGCTTGAAGCCTCGGATGAATGAATGCGTGGATTGGACGCAGGTCGGAATCGACCGGCGTGAACGACAGCGGGGAATGTGAACAGCGAAGGGCGTCGAACATGCAGTTGGATCAAGGACCCACATCGAATGCGCGGCGACCAGAGGGCGAAGGGCGCGGTATCACGCCATGGATCGCACTTGCGTCCATTCCGGTCGCTGCGGCGGGCGGCTACTTCGTCGACTCGATCGCGACTGGCTGGATGATCGCCGGTGGATCGGCGGCCGTCGCCTTCTGCGCAACCATGTTCTTCACGTCGAGCGACCAGGACGATTCGCAGCCGCAGAGCGCAGCGAAGGCAAGTGCCGCGGCCGCGGCCGCGCGCCGCGCGCAGGCTGCAGCCGATCCGAACGCAGGCAAGGACGCCGCCAGCGACGTGCTTGCCCGCGCGATGGAAGTTCGCAGCACCGAGCGAACCGCGCTGCTCCACGCCATCACCGATGCGGTGCTCCTGGTCGATTCCCACGGCGAGACGCGCTTCGCGAACAAGTGCGCCAGCAAGCTGCTGGGCGAGCACGCCACCGACGCGGGCACCCGCCACGCGATCGAGGCGCTGCCGCCGCAGGTGATGCGCGCCGTCCAGGCGGTCATCGAGGCCGGCGGCAGCGAGCGGCGCCGGATCGAGGCGGAACTGAAGGACTCGGCGGCCACGCCGGTCGCGGTGCTCGTCAATCTCGTGAGCGACTGCCCGCAGGCGCTCGCGGCCATCATCGTCCGCGACGTGCGCAGCGAGCGCGAGGCGGACCGCATGAAGAGCGAGTTCGTCGCAAAGGCGAGCCACGAGCTGCGCACGCCGCTCGCGTCGCTTCGCGCCTACGCCGAGCTTCTCGCCGACGGCGAGGTCGAGGATGAGAACCAGCGACGCGAGTTCGCCGGCGTCATCCTCTCGGAAACCGGGCGCCTCAGCACGCTCGTCGACCGCATGCTCGACATCGGCCGCATCGAGAGCGGCCTCGCCCGCGCCAACCTCGAGTCGGTCGACTTCAACGACCTCTGCCTGCGCTGCGTCGAGGAGCAGCAGGGCGAGGCGAACCGGCGCATGATCACCATGAAGGTGACGCGCACCGAGCGCGCCGCGATCGCCGCGGCCGACCGGCCGTTGATGAAGCAGGTGATCCTCAACCTCCTGTCGAACGCGATCAAGTACACGCCCGATGGCGGCGAGGTGTCGGTCGAGGTCGACACCGACAATCTCGCGCGTTCTGTCGTGATCAGCGTGCGCGATAATGGGCTCGGCATTCCCGAGCACGCGATCCCGCGGCTGTTCGGAAAGTTCTACAGGGTTGAGAACCACGAGAAGTTTGCCAAGGGCACTGGCCTCGGGCTCAATCTTTGCCGGAATATTGTCGAAGCGATGCATGGCGGACAGATCGGCGTCGACTCAAAGGTCGGCGTCGGGTCGCGCTTCTGGTTTGCGATTCCACAGGATCACGCGGCGAGAAAGGCGGCATGACCCATGCCAGATGACGGTACACGCCCAGTTCGGATCCTCGTCGCCGACGACGAGGCCTACATCCTGCAGGTCGTTGCGCTCAAGCTGCGCAATGCGGGATACGACGTCTGCACGGCCTTCGACGGCCAGGAGGCGCTCGGGTTGCTGTACACCCAAGGCGCGGACATCGTCGTGACCGATCTCCAGATGCCGCACATGACGGGCATCGCCCTGGCGCGCGCCATGTCGGCCGATCCTTCGCTTGCCAGCATTCCCGTGATGATGCTGACCGCGCGCGGCCACCTCCTCCGCGAGGGCGAGGCCGATAGCGCGAACATCGCTCGCGTCGTCCACAAGCCATTCTCGCCGCGCGCGCTCCTTGGCGAGATCGAGTCATTGCTGGCGGAAAGGCGGCGTGCCGCATGAATCTTGTGATGACGAGCCATCCCTTCGAGGCAATCTCGGCCTCGCTGCGCGCGGCCGACGCGGTCCTCGTGCCCGCCGAGGCGACCGCGATCGGCCTGGGCGCTTCTGCGCCGAGCGACGTGCTGGCGCACCTCTGCAACTCGCCCGCCGCGCGCGCCGCGGTCATGCGCGCCGTCGCCAACTGGCAAGTCGCAGGCGAGAATGCCTGCGAGCCGCTGAACGGACTGCTCGTGATGCCGATCGGCCTTCCGCGCAACCGCGCCGGCGGTCGCTTCGCCGTCGTCACGCTCCTCGCGGAAGCGCTCGAGTGCGAGACGGTCGAGTTCCTCGCCCAGAGCGCGTCGGCCGACGCGAGGCTTGCGAAGAGCATGCTGGCGTCGATCGGCCCGTGGACGCGGCGCACATCCGAAAGGCTCAAGGCGCTGGTGCACGCGCTTGGCGTCAGCGAGTCCGAGCGGCTTGCGAGCGCGGAGGCCGGCGTGCAGCTGAGCGCTGCATGGGAAGAGCTTCATCTCCTGCATTCGATCTCGTCGGAGATGGCGCTCGGCGCGTCGCCGGCGCGATTCGTCGAGAATCTCCTGGTCGAGGTCCGCGGCACGATCGGCTGCCGCTGGACCGCGCTTCGCGTGTTCGGCCCGGCCGCGCAGCTGCTCGGTGTCTCGAGCGGTGGAATCCTCGCGGACGGCATCGATCCGGCGACGGCGCGCAGGCTCCTCGACTCGGCGGGCAACGTCGCGCGTTCGTCGGTCGTCGGCGAGGATCTCGTGATCTCGGCGGTGCGTCGCGACGGCGATCCGCTCGGCATGCTGGCCGCGGGCGACCGCGACACGTCGGGCGGCGCGATGTCGAGCTTCGAGCGCACGCTCGTCGAGACCGCGGCGAGCCACCTCGCCGTGTTCCTCGACAACGCGCGGCTTTACCGCGATCTCGACGCGATGTTCCTCGGCGCGCTTTCCGCACTCGTCTCCGCGATCGAAGCGAAAGATCCCTACACGCGCGGTCACTCGCAGCGTGTGGCGCTCGTGTCGCGCGATCTTGCGGTCGAAGCCGGCCTCCCGGAAGCGACCGTGAAGCAGATCCACATCGCGGGCCTCGTCCACGACATCGGCAAGATCGGCGTGCCGGAGATCGTCCTGCGCAAGCAGGGGCGCCTCGACGACGCGGAGTTCGAGCTCATCAAGCAGCACCCCGAAACCGGCTGGCGAATCCTCCGCGACATTCCGCAGTTCGCCCCGATTCTCGACGGCGTGCGCTTCCACCACGAGCGCTTCGACGGCCACGGATACCCGCACGGTCTTGCCGGCGAGGAAATCCCGCTGTCCGCGCGCATCATTGCCATTGCCGACACCTTCGACGCGATGAGCTCGAACCGCACGTACCGCTCGGCGCGCACGCGGCACGAGGTCCTCGAGGAGATGGCCCGGCTTGGCGGAACCCAGTTCGATCCGGCGCTGCTCGAGCACTTCCTGCACCTCGACCTCACCGCGTACGACGCGATGAACGGTGCGCATGGAGCCGGCTTGAGCGATCCTTGGAGGAGGGCGGCATGAAGCTTTCATGGGAAGAACACGGCCAGGTCGCGCTTGTGATCGGGAGCGGCGAGTTCGCCTCCGACTCCGAGGGCAACTTCCGACGCACGATCACCGAGCGGTTCGACAGCGGCGCGCGCAGCGTCGTGCTCGATCTCGCGAACGTCACGCTCGCAGACAGCACCGCGCTCGAGTGCCTTCTCTGGCTCTCCGAGGAGACCGCGCGCGTCGGCGGAGCGCTGCGCCTGGTCGCTCCGCAGCATGCGGTGCGCGAGGCGCTTCGCCTCACGCGTCTGGCGGATCGTTTCGAGTGCGCGGAAAGCGTCGAACTTGCGGCACGAAGCCTGCGGTAACCACGGACGGGGGAACAGGACATGAGCGCTCTACCACGGCACCAGGCGATCGTCGACAAGCTCCCGAGGCTCCAGCTCGGGCAGATGCTGATCACGCGCGGCCTGATCTCGAAGAAGCAGCTCGAGGACGCGCTCGAGCATCAGCGTGAGAACGGCCAGCGCGCGCTCCTTGGCGAGACGCTCGTCGAGCTTGGCTTCGTCACCGACTACGACGTGATGGAGGCCGTGGCCGAGAGCTATGGCATTCCTTTCGCGAAGGACATCGCCCGCATCGCCGACCCGAAGGCGCTCGAGGTGCTGAGCCGCGAGTACCTGCTCGAGCACCTCGTGCTTCCGCTCTTCATCGTGCGCGACGTACTGACGGTCGCCGTGGCCGAGCCCGCGAACCTCTATCTTTTCGAGGAAATCCGCCACCGCACCGGCAAGACCGTGCAGATCGTCGCCACGACCGCGGGCGAGATCCGCGCCGCGCTCGAGGCATACGTTCCCGCCGCGAACGTGTTCGTCATCGACGAACTCGCGAAGGAAGTCGATGAGAACTCGCTGGCGGTGATCGAGCGCGAGGTCGCTGAAATCGACGACCTCCGCGAGGTCGCAGGCCGCTCGCCCGTCGTCAAGACGGTGAACGCGCTGCTCCTCATGGCCGTTCGCGAGGGCGCAAGCGACATCCACATCGAGCCGGCCGAGCGCCGCCTGCGCATCCGCTTCCGCATCGACGGGCGTCTCTTCGAGAAGTCCGATCCGCCGTGGAAGATGGCCGCCGCCATCACGAGCCGCATCAAGATCATGGCGAACCTCGACATCTCCGAGCGACGCCTGCCGCAGGACGGCGACATCCACGTCCTCCTCGAGGGCCGCCCGGTCGACCTGCGCGTCTCCACGATGCCTGGCCGCCACGGCGAGAAGGTGGTCATTCGAATCATCGACAGCCGTGCGTCGCTCGTGCCGCTCGAGCGGCTCGGCATGGCGTCTGAGATCCTGAAGCGCTGGACAGAAGTGATCGAGAAGCCGAACGGGATCGCGCTGGTGACTGGCCCGACCGGAAGCGGCAAGTCGACGACGCTGTACTCGGTGCTCGCATCGCTGAATGGCGCCGACCTCAATATCTCGACCGTCGAGGATCCGATCGAAGCGACGCTGCCCGGCGTGAACCAGTTCCAGGTGAATGAGAAGGCCGGCTTCACCTTCGCGGCCGCGCTTCGCGCCATGCTGCGTCAGGATCCGGACGTGCTGATGGTCGGCGAGATCCGCGACCCCGAGACGGCGACCACCGCCGTCCAGGCCGCGCTCACCGGCCACCTCGTGTTCTCCACGCTGCACACGAACGACTCGGTCAGCGCGGTCACGCGACTCGTCAACGTTGGCATCGAGCCGTACCTCGTCGCGGCGGTCATTCGCGGCGTCCTCGCCCAGCGTCTCGTGCGGCGCATCTGCCCGCACTGCCGCGAGAACTTCGAGCCGGATCCGCACATTCGCGCCGAGGTCGAGGCGATCACCGGTCCCGTGCCGCACTTCACCCACGGCGCAGGCTGCGCACGCTGCCGCGGCAGCGGCTTCGCCGGCCGCCTTGGCGTGTTCGAACTGCTCATACCGGACGAGGCGTTCGCCTCGGCGGTGTCGCGCGGTGCGTCGCTGCAGGACCTGACGGCGCTCTCGCGCACGTCCGGCCACCGCACGATGCGCATGGACGGTTTCGAGAAGGTTCGCGATGGCCTGACGACCGTCGAGGAAGTGGTGCTCGCGACGGCTTCGTGAGAAGGATGCAACTATGGCAACTGCGACGAAGCAATCAACTCCATCGACAACGGCCGCCAGCTCGAGCGCGGACAGCCGCATCGAGGCGCGCGCGACGTTCGCCTACCGCGTCCTCGAGCCGGGTGGCCGCGAGGCGACCGGCACGATGGCCGCGCACAATCCGCAGGAGGTCGCGCGCCGACTTCGTGCCGACGGCAAGGTGATCCTCTCGATTGGCCTCGACTCGACGATCTCCGACAAGGTTCGCGCTGCGGAGCCGAAGCAGGTCCGTTCGGGCGTCCGGGTGCGACGAACCGACATCGCCACGCTCTGCCGCCACCTCGGCACCATGGCCGAGGCCGGCGTGCCGCTGACCGAGGCGCTCGACTCGGCCGTCACCGAAGGCGTCCGGCCGGACTTCCGCCCGTTCACCCAGTCGGTTGCGGACGACGTGCATGCGGGCATGCCGCTCTCGGCAGCCATCGCCAAGCGCGGACGCAACGTTCCCTCGATCGTGGTGGCGCTGGCGCGCGCCGCGGAGTCGACAGGGCAGATGGGCCCCATGCTGCTGCGCGCGGCGGAGCATCTTCGCCGCCATGAGCGCACCCTTCGCCAGATCAAGGCCGCCGCGAGCTACCCGGTCTTCATGCTCGGGGCCGGAACCCTGGTCATCATCGCGCTGCTTGTGTTCGTGCTGCCGCGCTTCGCGAAGATCTACGCCGATCGCGGCGCGGATCTGCCGCTTCTGACCAAGATGCTGCTTGCGCTGAGCGACGGCGTTCGCGACAACGCGCTTGCCATCGGCATCGTGGCCGCGCTTGCCGGAACGACGCTCGTCGTGTTCGCACGCACGAACGCCATGGTGCGGCTCATCGACCAGCTGCGATACGGCCTGCCCGTCGTCGGTCGCCTCACGAAGCTTGCGTTCATCGCGCTGAGTTGCCGCACGCTCGCGACGCTTCTCCAGAGCGGCATCCATCTGCTCGACGCGATCGCCATCTGCCGCGGCCTGTCCGCCAGCGGCCGAAGCCAGCGATTCTGGGATGCGATCGACGCCAGGCTCCGCGACGGCGGCTCGTTCGTCGATGCGCTGCGCAACCAGTCCATGCTTC
>JBIKXP010000338.1:0-10142 GCA_044355685.1 Phycisphaerales bacterium | reverse complement strand
TCGCGAGGATGTCGGTCGAGCGGATGTTTCCGACGAAGTCGTACTGGTACTTCTGCGTGCCGGGGGCCGCGACGAAGGCGCCCGGGGCGGGGTCCGCGCCGGTGAAGTCGCCGCGGCGGGCCTTCAAGAGCCGCATGAGGCCGTCGAGGGTGTACTGCTCGTCGCGCTTGCGGGAGGAGCCGTGGCGCGCGTCGGCCTTCGCGACGAGGTTCGAGGCGTGGTCGAAGGCGTAGGCGAGCTCGACGAGCGGGGGCGCGTTGGGCTCGCCCGTGATGGTGCCTGGCGCGAAGCGGCCGTCCTTCCAGAGGATGCGGCGCGTGCGGCCGAAGGTGTCGAGCGCGGGGTAGGCGTTGGCGGAGGAGGAGCCGTTGTGGCTGACGGAGTAGTCGAGCTGGATGTCGGGCGTGGGGTAGTCGACGACGACGGGGGTGGTGAGGCCGAGGTAGGAGTACTGGACGGCGGTTGCGCCGGCGAAGCTCAGAGAACTTGGGCGGCTGATACGGTTGTCGAGCCCTCCCTCGGGGCCGTAGTCAATCCCCATCGTCAGCGATGGGGGGGTGGTCTGTGGCATCGATGGATAGACGATGCCGGACGGCCGAGAGTAGTTTCCTGGAACAGAGCTGGTCGCATAGGCGCCGAGAGTTGCGTAGCCGTAGACGACGCCCTTCGTCGTGGCGGAGGGACTGCTCGCGTTGATGTCGCCGACGGGGTTCTGGAGGAACCTCGTCAGGTGTCCAAGCGCGTTGTATTCGAACTGGACTGCGTTGACGACTGCTCCCAGCTTCTTCGAGCGTGCTACCGCAAGCCGACCGTCACCGTTTCCGTACGCGAGTTCAATCGTGTCCATCCAGTCGTCGATGTCGCCCGAATCGCTCGGAACCTCGGTCGAGTTCGTCCTGAGCCGGCCTGCGCCGTCGTAGGCGAACTTGTGGCGGACGCCGCGCTGATCCAGCTTCGAACGGAGCTGTCCGAGCCGGTCGTAGGCCATGGTTACCTTGTCGGTCGGGCTCGGTTCCCCCCAGCTGGCCTCCGTGCGGTCGGGATAGCGGATAGCCGCGAGAAGATCGTTGGAATCCACCAGCGATATCGCTTGGTCGGTCGTGCTCGTTCCGCGACGGGCGCCAAACTCGTAGCGGGTGACCTGCGCCGCCTCCGCCGTCGAGCCGTTGGCGAGCTGGCGGAGGAGATGGGCGACCTGGTCGATCGAGGTGGCGGCCCCTGGGGTCTGGGGCACGATGCGGAACACCGTGGTGGTGACGCGGTCCTCATCGGGCTTCGCGACGTCCATGCCGGTCACGTTCCAGCGGTTGCCGCTGCTGTTCCAGGAGACCGCGGCGTCCCTCCAGTTCTCGGCGACGGCGATCTGGCGATCCATGTCGTCGTAGAAGAACCGAGTGGTCGTGGTCGGGACCGGGGACGCAGACGCGACGGTTGCTCCTGGGGCGATGACCCGCTCGACGCGTCCGAGCGTGTCGTAGGCGTAGGAGGTGTCGATGGGCGTCACATCAGCGTGGCCCTGCCAGGTCCTGCTGGACGCATTCCAGTCCGGAGCGGTGCTTCCTCCGACAAAGCCGGCTGGGCTGTTCGTTCCGAAGTTCCGTTCGCGGGTCACGCGGCCGAACGCGTCGTACTCGTAGCCGACATAGGTCGAGATGTCGCGGTTCAGGTCGATGCCGCCCGGCGTCGCCTTGTGGTTCCGCGAGGTGCCGATGATCCCGGTCGCGAGCCCCGTCGACGCGTCATACAGGTAGGAGCTCTGGTCGACGACGGTGTCGCCGGAGATGCTTGTGGCGTCGGCGTACGAGCCGTCGGCGCCGGGCGGCGCGTCCCCGCCCCGATCGGTCGTCGAGGCGGTCTTGACGCGGCCGAGTCCGTCGTAGGTGAGCTTTGTCCCAGGGCCGTTTGCGCCCCATTCCGCGACCATCCGCCCAGCCGCATCGCGCCAGATGAAGCTTGCGAGCACAGGTGAGGATGCCGGAGCGCTCGGAACGATCGCGACTCGGGTGGTGTACGGGAATCCACGCTGGCTATAGCGCGTTTCGGTGTACGAGAGGGTCTCCGTGCTGCTGCCGCCGCGTTCCGTTCGAAGGACGCGCGGGCGATCGAGGTTGTCGTATGTGGCGATCGTCTTCGGCAGGAGCGCTGCCTGATCGAAGACCTTCTGGGTTCGGCCGCGGGCGTCGTACTCGTAGATCATGACCTGCGCGGCTGCGTTGTCCGCGTCGGTCGCCCCGGTGAACATCTCCGAACGCGTGAGATCTCCGCGGCCGACCGGGATGCCGGGGCTCGCAGAGGCTCCGTCGTAGAAGAAGCGCGCGACGACGGTCGGGTCTGCCCCAAGGTTGTAGCCGTTGCCGCTCGGGTCGAGGAAGTTCGTCACGCCATCGACGCCGCGCCGAATCGCGCTGATGCGGCCGAGCTTGTCGTACACGACCTTCGAGACGCCCGCATTCGGCGCGATGACGCTCTCGACGCGTCCTTCGGTGTCATACGCGTAGGCCGTCGTGTAGCGGCCTCCACCGTCACCGAAGCCGTCGAGGCTATGCCAGACCGTGCTCGACGCAACCTGCCCACCGATCGTGCGGCTGATGCGCGAGTGCGAGCTGGGTGCCGCCGCGAGGTTGAGGGGGTAGTCGTTGTTGAAGAGCGGTGCAAACGGACTCGAACCCGATGACTCGACCCGATAGTCGGAGGTGGCGAGCACGGCGCCATCGGCAGCAAGCCAGGCGACGAATGCTCCGCCTTCGGTTGTCGTTGCGGATCCGTTGACGCGGAAGTCGGGCAGCGAGAGAACGGCAAGCAGCTTGCTGGCCGATGCGTCGCCGCCGACGACCTGCGGGATCTGCTTCAGCTGCCGTACGATTCGGGTCTTCGCGCCCGATGGCGCGGAGACGGCGCGCGTGCGGCCCACTTGGTCGTGGGTGTAGGTCCAGGTGAGCGCTCCGCCATCCGCGTGGCGCCCCGTCCAGCCTTCAGGCGTCTCCCCGCTGACCGGCGCCGCGTTGCTCGTGACGGACTTGACTGCACCGCTGTCGTCGTACGCGAGATTGGCAAGCGCACCGTCCGCGAACCTGACCCACCAGAGGCGACCCGCGCCGTCGAAGAGCCGACTCGTGGCGATGGTTGCAACGCCCGAGCCGAGCTCCTCGACGAGGTCGTTCTCCTCGATGACATCCACCCGGGTTGGCCCAAGGACCGCTTCAGGACTTGTGCCGGAGCCGCCCGAACTCGGGAACGAGTAAGCGAGCTGGGTTGTCGACACGAGCTTGGCGGCCTCGCCCGAGAAGACTGCGCTGACCGGCTGTCCAGTCGCCGAGACCACCTCGACCGTGTCGACGAGCCAGGGACGGTCCGTGTTGTAGGCGAAGCGCTGGACGAGGCTGGTGGTCGTGGTTGCAGACGATCCAGAGCCGCTCCGCTCGACGATCGACGCGGCCACCATCCGATTGTTGTCGTCGTAGGTGTACGACCAGTGCGACGCAGGACGCGTCGACGGGGTTGCGGAGGGAAGGGCCGCGGGCGTCGCGTCGCTGTCGCCGGCCGTGTATGAGTCGAACCACTCCGGTCCCTTGACGGCCACGAGCTGCGAAGCGCGCGCAAACGGCGTCGGCGGCTCCTGTGGGGACTCGGTGTCCTGTCGGTAGACGAGTTCGGTCACCCAAGCTGCGGGTTCGTTCGGGATGGTCAACACGCTCCGCTTGAGAAGAAAGATGGGCTCGGGAGCGCTGCCGCCGCCGTCGGGATTCGCTGGGTTGACCGAATCGGGCTGGAAGGGCTGCAGGTCGTAGTAGGTGGTTCGTTGCAGCGCCCAGTTGGCGCCATCGGCCAGGCTCTCTCGGACGATGCACTGCTTCAGGATCGGGTGCTCCTGCTGCTCGGGATTCTCGCTCTGCCACGAGTTGAACTCGTAGTCGAGCTTGAGCGGCGACCCCATCCCGCTTGCCACGGGAAGGAACTGCGTTGCAACCTTCGCCGCTGGACCCCCGCCAAAACCGCCACCACCGCCACCTGCGGGAGCGTCGTAACGAGCGACGAATTTCGAGGCGAGATCCAGCGGTCGCGGAGCGTTGCCGGATGCCTCGTCGTCGTGACGCCCGAGCAGTGCGACGGCAAAGTCGTCAGCCGTTTGGCCGGCGAGCAGCGCACCCCGCTCGATCGCGTCTGGCGGAATCACCAGCTTCAATTCGCCCGACTTGCCCGCAAGCGTGACACCGCAGACCTGCGGCGCGGGGGCTTCCGGCGTGTAATCGCGGTGGTACCGATACTGGGTGATGGAGCTGTGGAAGCCGTCTGCGGGATTCGTGCTCTCGATCAGATCGATCGGATAGGACACCCTGACCTGGATCAGCTCCGAACTCCCGCCGAGGGATGAGTTTTGACTGTCGAACTGCCGGTACAGGTACTCGACGCTGCCGATCTCGGTACCCCCTTCGCCTCGGCGCGCCGTGACACGCTCCAGCTGTGAGTTATCCGAGTTCTCAAACTCGACCACCGCGAATACCGAGGGCGTGGGGGTGCTCCGCAGGCCGAGCAGATTTTCACCTAGCCGGACACGCGCAACGCGTCCCGAGTCGGAGGTGTCGTAGTCCAACCTGCGATCGTTGCCGTAGAGGTCGCTCATCCCGCGGACAGCGCCTTCCTCCCAGCGCTCCGTTTCGTCGACGGCGGTCGATGGCCGCGCGGCCGCGTAGTAGTCCTGGACGAAGCTTCCAGGGTCGACGAGTCGCCAAAGCGGGACTTGCTCTGACTCCGGGTCCCCGCCAAACTCCTCGGGTGTGACCTGGATGGTGAATGTGGACTGAACGATGTACTGGTCGCTCGGGCCAGTCGGTAGCCAGCGCGTCCGCGCCTGATTGGGGGTGAACCGAACCTTGCCTGCAGGGGTGAGCACATCGACATAGACGTCGTTGGGTCCTGGCTCCACGCCCTCGGGCAGCTCCATCGGGACGGTCGCGACGCGTTGGGAGATGGACATGCTCCAGCCCTGGCCGAGAGGACCCGATGTCGCCGCCGCCGCGCTGCTGTAAGAACGCGACAGGACGAAGTCGCGTCCTGGCGCTGCGACAACGAGGTCGATGGATCCATCGAGCTTCGCCCCCGTGGCAAAGTCGACGGGGTCGTTCGTCCACGCGGGGATCCGATCGCCGATGCTCGCTGCGCGGTTCGAGGAACGCTGGCCTGAAGGCTGCGTGATCTCGGGCAGTTGAAGAGAGGTCGGCAATCCGCTTCCGGGTCCGAGGCTCGCAAGATTCATTCCGCCCGACGCGCCGGACGAGAGAAGCGCCGCGATGTTCGGTGCGGCCAGCGGGACGCCGTTCGCGGGAGTGTCGAAGCCCGTTCCATCCCATGTCGTGTCGCGGAGCTTCGGTGCAGCGGGCCCCGCGCCGATGCTGATCGGACCGACGGGGCGGTCGATGGGCGGAACACTTCCCGAGATGTAGGGGAGCCGCGAGAGCGAATCCTCGAGGGGGGCAGGCTGGACCGCACGAGTCGGGGTCGCCGCAGGCCTTGGCGCGGCCGCGGCGGTGGAGATCGCCGCGGTCACCGCGACAAACATCATCGATATCGCGCCGAGTACCACACCAGATCGGGGCGGGGTCGTTCTCAGGCGCTCATGCAAGGGCGGGCACGCCGAGTGCTTGTTGCGCGCCGTCTCTATGCCCGTGCTGATAAATCGCTGCATGTCCATCTCCAATGCTCGCGGCGGTTTTCGCGCGCCACGCGATCTCAACCGACAACGCCGACCAAACGACAGCCGCGGCCCGCATCCCAGACTCGGGCAGCGGAAGCCGATTGGCCGCCGTCCGCTCGCTGCCTGGGTCAGCGTGCCATCTTTCGAATCAACCACACTGCGTGTCTGCCGTCCTGCCATGAACGAGTCGCCCGGCGCACGCGGATGCGCAGACGGACTTCTCGAGACCCGTGTCCCGCATGTGGTGCGGGAACGATGGCAAACTAGCCTCGGTGTCGGGCAAGTCAACTACGAAATTCACATTTGTCGACAAACTTGTTTCAACTCGATTGCATTGGAAGATCAAACAAGTAGTTTGTTCGAGGCGTGGCGGGGGCTGAATCGCTGCGCCTCGCACGCACCGAGGGCGCGCGAGGTCGCGGTGTCTGAGCGCTGGCTCGAACTGCGATAGCGCGCTTGGCTTCCGTTTGTTCGTTGGGTGTTCTTGTTGGGCGTCAAGCTGATCTGCAGGTGGAGGAACCGATGAAGACCTTGATTCGCGCGCCGCTCTCCGTCTTGGGCTTGATCGTGCCGTCGGTCTCCTTGACGGCGCTCCACACGGCGCTCCACCTTTGGGCCGCGCCTGCTGCGGGACTCGTGCTCTTCGCGTCTCAGCCTGCGTTCGCCGCGCCTCGGCAGTCGGCGCCGTCCGATCCGCAGGTGGCCGCACGGCGCGTGGCGCCCGAGATCGGGCTCGATGCGGCAGCGCTTGCGGCCGTCGGCATCAACGCTGAGGCCTGCGCGGCGATGCTCCAGCGGCTTGTGGCGTCGTCGGTCGCGATCGATGGACTCGACCAGGCGAAGACCGGCCTGCTTGGCGCGTCCGAGGCGCTGGAGGAGGCGCGGCAGTCGGCGCAGGATGGCAGCAGCGAGGCGGCTGCGACGATCGGCGAGCGCGAGGCGTCGGTGCAGGCTGCCTCGTCGACCGTCGCCGGTCTTCGCGCTGCGCTGCGTGGTATCGCGCTCGATGGCGTTTCGCCTGCAGCCGTCGCGATGCTCAACGCCATCGACGGCAACCGCAAGCGCCGCGTGCCCACTGAGTTCATGGTCGTGACCCGGTCGGACTCCGACTGGGAGATGCTCGAGCGCGCCATTCGCCGCGAGGGCCGGTGCCAGCGCACGGGCGAGACGCTCGAGCCCGAGTATGCGAGCCTGCTCGCGAGCGTGCGGGCCGAGCCGGCGGTCGCAGCGGCGGCCCTTTCGATCGCATCGCTCCGGCCCGCCGTCGAGGCGGCGCTGGTCGCCGAATGAACCACGCCCTCACCTGAGAGAAGGATCTCGCCATGACGCGGCAGCTTCAGCGGACCGTTTTGCATCGGCCGGCGCTCGCCGCAGCGTGGGTCGTGGTCGGAGCGTGGGCCGTGCCTGTGTCGCACGCGCAGGTTGTCGCGGCCGCGCCGCCGAGCGCCGCGGAACCGGGCGGGCAGACCACGCTCAACGGCGAGGTCACGCTCGCGCGTCTCGTCGATCTCTGCGCCGCGCAGCAGGGCTTCGAGGTCGAGTATGCCGCCGCCGACCTCGCCGCGCGTGTCACGATTCGCGTCGCTGGCCCGGACTCAAAGGGGGCAGCACCTGTTCTGTTTCTGTCTCGCCGTGTATGCGTGCGTGGCGAGGGAATCGGCCGAGCCGACTGGTCTCACGCACGGTTACTCGCTTTCGGGCGGGGCGGAGAGCGCGATCTCCAGGGCAGGCCACTCGGCGGCAAGCCTTGCCGCCGCTGCCGCGACCTGTGGCAGCGCGCGCACGGTCTCGAGTAGATCGCGGTAGTCGGGGTCGAGCTCTTCGCCAATCCGGATGCTTCGCGCCTCGGCCTGAAGCGCGACGGCGAGCTGGTCATGCATTGCCGCCGTGTCTGCGCCGAGCGACAGCGCGCCATCAAGCCCGATCTGCGCGCCGTCGAGCGCTCGTTCAAGCAGTGCCACCTGAGCAGGGCTTGCGTCGGAAAGGACCAGCTGGCGGAGCACCGTCCGAATGGCGCTCACTCGCAACTCGCAATCGGCGACCGTCGCGCGCGCGGACTGGATCGCCGGATTCGCTCCACCTTCCATTGTGTCCTGCGTCTGAGCGAGCGTGCTCTTGAGCGTGCGTTGGGCGTCTGCGAGCGCATGCAAGGCGCCGTCGAGGTCCTCCAGTTGCCCGCCCGCCGCGCGAAGCCTCTGCGCTGCGCCCAAGATCTGTGGCGTGGAGAGACCCGAGGCGAGAAGCCGATCCGCGGGGAGCCCAACCAAGGACAGCTGCGCGAGGCTTGTCTGCCCGGCGATGCCGGTGGGCGGCGTTGTCGCAAGCAACGGCGAACTCAATCCGAGAATTGAGGCGAAGAGCGCGGATTGGGAGAAGCGGATCATTGTTCGAACGCCCACTGGTACCTCCGTACCTTCAACAGACGATTTGGGTGCCATGAGAATGTAGCCTGCGAAGGCGACGGATCAAACCAGCGTCACCAAGATTGCGCAAGGTCGCGGAGATGTCTCGCGCGGGAGTTCGCGACGCTTCGATCGCGACAGCGGCGAGAGGCCGGAGTTCGTTGCATGGCAGGCAGCGTGCCTGTTTCGGGGTACTGCCCAAGTCGAAACCATCGGTGCTTGAAGACGGCTTTTGGTAACCGCGCGCGGATCGAAAGCCAGCGGTTCGTCAGACAAAATCTAGGAGCACGTACGGGCATGGTCGCCTGCGTGGACCAGCGCCCAAGTGCATTCGAGAACATGACTTGCGCCATCGGTTTGAGGTGCGCCCGATCGGATTCGCGCCACATGGCGAGGATGATCTGCACCCGGTGGCTCGCCTCGTCGAACGCTCAGGCCCGGCCACCGAGAGTCGGCGACAGTCGAAACGAAATGACTGTTCAGAGGGAAAATCCATTTGGTGAAACAGAAACAGGCCACATTATCCGTTTGAAGTTCAACCCAAGGGTACGTCGCGCGGGATCTTCCCCTGAACCCTGCGTGGCATTCCCAGGCTTCAGCGGAGGAGTCTCCTGTGTCGTTCATGCGCGTTCTTTCATCGGCGTGTATCGGTATCGCTTCCGCACTGGCGACTTCCCCCGCGAGTGCGGGCCAGAACTTTGAGCAAGACTACAGGATGGAACTCTTTACGCCCGGCGAGGCGGCCGCGCTCCTGCAGCTTCTGGAGCAGGACTGCCTTGAATTCGGCCCGATTCTTTTGGTTCCGTGCCAACGCATCCTCGAGAGCGCCATCTGCGGCCCTCTTCCGCCCGGTGGATTGACCCATATCGAGGCCCTCCTCCGATGCACCGACTGCAGGCCGCCGTGTGTGGCGACCGGTCAGCCCCCGGCGATCTTCTGTCCGGGTGAGATCGGCTGCGACCAGAAGCCCATGGATGCCTGCGCGGCTCTGCAGCAGACGCTGCGCGCAGCGGCGATCTGCCACATCGGCACGAAGCTTGACGACGATCCGTCCGCGCCGATTTCTCGACCGGAGCTCGACCGTGCGCTTGGGGCGGCCGCATGTGCGTTCTTGAAGGCCGCGAACGGCGAGCGCTGCGAATCGACCGAGCCGCCGGCGGGCACGCCCCGCGGCATGTCGTGCCTTGCGCTGGTGAAGTGTCTTGGGGCCATCGACTCTCCTTTCCGGCAGCACCTCACGGGCGACTTCTTCTGCGCGCTCTTCTCAAGCGGCTGCTCGGAGTGCTACGAGGAACTCTGCGCGCTCGACGGCAAGGGCTCGCCTGAGGATTGCGACCTAGACGGTAATGGGACAGTCGACTGCGATGATCTGAAGCTCCTCATCGAGATCAAGAAAGGCTGCGCCTGCGCGGACGCGCAGGGCGGCGGCGGAGCGCCCGGCGACCCCACGCCCGGGGTCTTGAGCTCGGAGGAGATCGTCAGCCTTGCGTGCGCGTTCTTCGGCCCCGAAGGATGTGCAGCGAGCAGCGGCGGTGGATTCGACGATTGTCGCGAGATGGCCGAGTGCCTGGTCACGATCGAGGATTTTCCTCCAGACGCGATCTGCTTGATCCTGAACGGCGCCTGTGAGCCGCCAAACCCGCCCTGCGACAACGATCTCTGCGCGATCCTGGGACCGAATCCGCCAGATCTCTGCGCGCTTCTCGGTGGCCGGCTTCCCACGACCGCACTGGAGCTCCAGGCCATTCTTGAGGTCATCCGCTGCTGCCCCGGCGCGCCGGCGCTCTCTGACAAGGATTGGGCCAGCATCATCTGCAAGCTGTTGTCGTGCGGCGACTCAATCGAGTGCGAGGAGGTCGCCGACGCCCTGCTGCTTGCCTTCGGGCCGGAGCGCGGGGAGCGCATTCTTGCGGCAGCGGCGGAAGAGTGCGAGGCCGCAGGCCAGGACTGCACCTTCGAGGACGCGATCAGGCGCCGTGGAAGGCGAGAGCGGGGCGGGTGCCCCGAGGTCTCAAGTAAACCCGTCGACCTCTCGAGCGGCGAGAAGC
>JBIKXP010000120.1:0-10196 GCA_044355685.1 Phycisphaerales bacterium | reverse complement strand
AGCAGTTCGACCCCTATACGGGTGCGCCGATATCCGTGAGCCCGCTGACGTGGTCGCACGCGACGGTGATGATCGCGACGATCAAGTACCTCGTGAAGCACTCGCAACTGACGGGGAAGCCTTCGGGAAGCCTCGCCGAGCGCGCGTACGGCAGGACGCGCTGAGCATCGCCTGATATCCTGCGTCTTTGCGTTGGGGCGAGGTTGCCCGCGCGAGGACTGCATGACGATGCTTCCGCTTGACCGACAGTTCGCAGAGTCCATCGACGGTGTCGCCCGCGCCTTAGCGGAGTGGTCGGTCACCGCGCTATACGAGCGCCGGCCCGACTTCGGCGCGCGCTTCGGCGCGGGTGGTCGCGCGCTCTGGAAGGGCGAGTTCCTGAACCGCCTGCAGTATCTCGCCGAGGCGATCGCAGCCGATCGTTCGGCGCTCTTCGTGCTTTCGGTCGAATGGGCGAAGGCTGCGTTCTTGGCGCGCGAGATGGAGGTCAAGGATCTCGCCGAGAGCCTCGAGGTGCTCGACGAGACGATCCGCGCCGAGCTTCCCACCCAGATCGCGGCGCGCGCGTCGCGACTCATCCGCGAGGGGATCGATGCGGTGCGCAGGCGGCCGAACTCCGACGACGCCGACGTGCTCGCGAGTGCCGTCGAGGCGCAGGGCGCGGACACCGAGCGCGCGCGCGAGTACCTGCGGCACTTGCTTGAGCGGCAGCAGTCGCGCGCGGTCGACGTGCTGCTCGACGCGGTTCGCTCGGGTCGCAGCGTGGTCGAGGTCTACGAGACGGTGATCACGCCGGCGCTCGGCGAGGTCGGCCGCATGTGGCATCTTGGCGAAGCGACGGTTGCGGACGAGCATTACGTCACCGCTGCGACGCAGAACGCGCTGGCGGTGCTGCGGTCGAAGCTGCCGCAGGCGCCGAGGCACGGGAAGCGCGCGCTGGCGACAAGCGTTGGAGGCGACCTCCACGACATCGGGATCCGCATGGTGGCCGACCTTCTCGAGAGCGAGGGCTGGCAGGTCGATTGCCTCGGCGCGAATATGCCGACGTCGGACCTCGTTGAGCACGCAGTCGATGAGATGGGGCGGCAGCAGTTCCACCTGATCGCGCTCTCGGCGAGCACGGGGCTCGCGGTGCGGTCGGTTGCGTTCGCGATCGAGTCGCTGCGCGCCGCGAGCCCGGAATCGCGCGTGCCGATCCTCGTCGGCGGCGGCGTGTTCGCGCAGATCCCAGACCTCTGGAAGGTCGTGGGCGCGGACGCGGGCGCACGCAGCGCCTCCGACGCCGTGCGCCTCGCGCGCGAACTTGCGTCACTCTGAGAGAACCTCCTGCGGCGTGCGGGGCGACCGTGGCGGAGGAGACGTCCGGGCGTCCCGCGGACGCCCATCAGTGCCCTCGCGGCCTCGGTCTGAGTCTCAACCTCGGCAGACGAAGTTCTGCTCGTCCGAGGTACGCTCGCGTGCAGAACGTGCAGAACCTGCAGGCCGCTGCTGCGGCTTATGATCTTCACCCGGGGCGGTCCGAACGGGTCGCCTCCGCTTGAAGCAAGTCGTCAGCCATGCCCGCGCCCCTCCTTGGCCATCCTGTCGTCGCGGCCCGCGCCGTCGAGCGCTGCGAGTCGTGCCGCACCGAGCGTGCGCGCGGCACCGCGACACCCTGCCGCTGCGCGGCCCCGCGCTGGCAGCGGTTCTGCACGAAATGCGTCCGCGCGATCGACGCGGACGTCTGTCCCCATTGCCTTGCGGTCGCCACCGAGAACGGCCGACAGGTGCGGCTTGCGCTCGAGAAGCTGCTCTCGGCACGCGGCGGCCTCGGCGGCGCGCTTGACCACCACGCGCGGCTTCGGGCGCGCGTCGCGGCCACGATGCGCGAGTTCGCGCTCGCCGAACTCGTCCCGGCGATTCCCGAGTGGGCCACGCGGCTTGTCGACAAGCGCGTGCCGCTTCCCCCGGGGGCCGAGCACTCGCGCCCGAAGATGACCGCGATCGGCGACCTCAGGCTCGAGGACGCCGCGGTGCGGGTCGCCCGCGACGCCCTTGGTTACATGGGCCTGCCCGCAGAGACCAAACTGGAGGCCGCGCTGCGCGCCGGCGACGACGCCGCCGAGCTCCTCGGCGGGTGGGACGGAGTTCTCGGCCACGCCTCGCAGGAAGCGCTTCTTCGTCAAGCATCCGAGAGCATTTTGGCATCTGACGCTCTTGCAGGCACCGTTCTCGAGACGATCAAGACGAGGGATGTCTCGCGTCTGGTCGACGCAGCGCGCCGCCGGACGCGGGCGCTGGCGGCCTGCGAGCGCGCCCTCGGTCTCGCCTGATGGAAACGAACGCCATTCGGCTGCCTGCATGTCTTCTGTTCGGGGTTGCGGCCATCATGGGGATGTCCGCCCTCTTCGGCAGCGGCGATCCCACGCCCGCCGATGCCTCCGACGACGCGCGCGTCGAGCGTCACGCATCGGGGCAGGACGACGACTTTACCGACACGGCGATGGCCGATTCGCGCGGAAGCCGCTTCGACGACGACGGAGACGCGCTGCCCGGCAGCGGCGGACGGTCGGTTCGCGGCGCCGCCGGCGCACTGAACCGCGAACTCGAGATTCCCGACGCCGAGCGTGACGGCTTTCTCGCCGCGAATCACAGGCTGATCCTCCCTCCTCCGAATCCGACGATGCACACTTGGCGCTGGGAGGACGACCGGACCCAGATCGTCTTCGAGGCATGCAAGGCCGTCGCCCGCGACCCGCTGGTGCCGCGCGACAGCTTCGTGGTGCGCGCGCCGGTCGACTTCGATGCCCTCGCTGCGGTCGAAGAGCATTTCGGATTCGTGCCCGACGAGGTCTTCTCGCTACGCCAATCCGGCGGCGATGAAGAGCGAACCTACTCGCTCGACGCGATCACCGAGCCTGCCTATCGCGAGGCGCTCGCCGCGCATGGAATCTCGCTCGAGGACGAGCGTATCCGGGTCGACTTCGGCTGGGTGTCCTCGAAGTCCGCCATGCATCTGCGCCCGCTCGCCGAGTCGATCATCGTCTCGTGGCGCACCGAGTCGGCGCCGCGCCCGGCACGCGATACGCCACGCGGCGGGGTGGAGAAGCCGCGCCCAGGCAACGGGCCGCGGCATGATGACCGCATCGAGGCGCTCACCAGCTTCGTCCAGCGCGCGGTGCCCTATCAGGCGATCCCAGACTCGCCGACGGGCATCGAGCGGTGCGGCCTGCGCACGCCCGGACCGACGCTGCTCTTCGGCGGCGACTGCGACTCGAAGGCTGCCCTGCTCGCGGCGCTCATCCGCGGGATCGACGAGCATGTGCCGCTCGTCATGGTGTCGCTGTCGGTGGGTGGCCGGCCGCATGTCCTCCTCGGCGTCGGCATTCCGGCCCAGCCGTGCAGCACGATCCTCGACTACCGAGGCGTCCGCTACGTCCTCATCGAAGTGACGAGCGCGCTTGGCGTCGGAATCATGGCCCCCGACTACAACGAAGCCGAGTTCGAGCACTACGCGGTCATTCCGTAGCCCCCTGACGCAGACGCACGACCCGCCCCCCTGCCTGGGAAGGATGGTCGGCCGCCGTGAACCCGACGCCGCCAGCCGGGATGCCCTGTGGATCGAAGCCCGGCGGATCCGTCAGACAGCGTGGACGCCGCGGCCCCCTCGTTCGAGTTCGATTTCGCTGACGCTCGGCTGCCCGGAAAGCCGACCTATACTTCGCCCATGTCCGTCCTCTCTTCATCCAACCCCGTCCTTTCTGACTCCGCACTTGGCCGCCTGATCGATGAGACTGGCGGTGTCACACGCTCCAACGCCGCTTCGATGCACGGCGTCATGCAGAAGACCGGCATCTGCACCGTTCTTGCGGTTGCGGCGGGCGCGGTCACGTATGCGCTGGTTCCGTCCGTGCCGTGGCTCCCGCTGGTTGCCACGATCGGCGCGGCGATCCTGTCGCTGATCATCGGCATCGCCGTCTACTTCAAGCCGGCGCTCGCGCCGTTCGGGGCACCGCTCTACGCAGCCGTGCAGGGCGTGTTCCTGGGCGCGATGAGCTTCTTCCTCGAGGGCATGCTGGCAGGCCGCGGCATCACAGCCACCGGTGGCCTCGCGCTGCAGGCGTTCATCATCACCGGCAGCGTGCTGGTGGCAATGCTCGCGCTGCATAGCTTCGGCATCATCCGTGCCGGGCCGCGCTTCACCACCATCCTTGCGGTTGTGACCGGAGGTCTGGCGATCGCGATGCTGGCGTCGTTCGTGGTGAGTTTCTTCATGCCGATTCCGTTCATGTCGCTTGACGCGGCGTTCGAGGGCGGCCGGAACGCGTGGATCGGACTCGCGATCAACGTCGGCATCCTCTTCATCGCGTCGCTGTGGCTGCTGGTCGACTTCGCGCAGATCGACGAGGCTGTGGCCGCCGGTGCGCCGAAGTCGATGGAGTGGCTTCTCGCGTTCGGCCTGATCGTCACGCTGGCATGGGTGTACTTCGAGGCGCTGAAGTTGGCGTTCCGCCTGGCCGCGATGTTCGGCGAGCGGAAGTAAACCGGAACCGGCGGCGATTTTCGGTCCACGAACGCGCCCCCCAGCCCGCCGCGATTCACTCGCGGCGAGGCTGACCAGAGCGAGCAAAGGCCTGCGGCCGCGGCGAAGCCGCCCCGCAGGCCAGTTGCGAGCGCCGAAACGCGCCCCCCAGCCCGCCGCGATTCACTCGCGGCGAGGCTGACCAGAGCGAGCAAAGGCCTGCGGCCGCGGCGAAGCCGCCCCGCAGGCCAGTTGCGAGCGCTCAAATCACGTTGCGAGCGCTCAAATCACGCCGCGAGCGCTCGGATTCAAAGCACTTCGGCAGCAAGGCTCGCCAGGCTCGAACGCTCAGTCTTCGTCAGCGTCACGTGGCCCGCGATGCGCTGGCCCTTGAAGCGCTCGATCGCGTGTGCAAGTCCGTTCGACTGCGCATCGAGATACGGGTTGTCGATCTGCAGAATGTCGCCGCAAAGCACGATCTTGGTGCCGTCTCCCACGCGCGACACGATCGTCTTGATCTCGTGCGGCGAAAGGTTCTGCGCCTCGTCGACGATCATGAACTGATGCGGAATCGAGCGGCCACGAATGTAGGTGAGCGGCTCCATCACGACGCGCCCCGTCGCCATCAGCTGGTCGAGCCGCTGCTCGGCTGTTCGGCTCTCCGGCCGCTCGTCCACATGGCTGCCGCGCGTCGACAGGAGATACGAGATGTTGTCGAAGATCGGCTGCATCCACATCGCGAGCTTCTCGTCCTTGTCGCCCGGGAGGTATCCGATGTCGCGCCCGAGCGGCATGATCGGCCGCGCCGTGAGCAACTTGTCGTAGCGCTCCTCCTTGATCGTCTTGTGGAGCCCCGCCGCGATCGCAAGAAGCGTCTTGCCCGTGCCGGCCGGGCCGGTCAGGGTGACGATCTTCACGTCGTCGTCGAGCAGGAGCTCGAGGGCCATCGTCTGCTGGACATTTCGGCCCATGATGCCGTACACCGGCTTCCGCGGTCCGGTCACGGGAATCGCGGAACCGGTGTCTGCGAGAATGCGCGCGAGCCCAGTGTGGTGCTCGTCGAGCTCGTCGATGAGCAGGATGAACTGGTTCGCGACCGGCTCGACCGCGACCGTATGCGCATAGTCGGGCGTGTGGGCGGTGAACTCGCCGAGCCGCTCGATGCGCAGCTGCCGCTCGTCGTAGAGCTCGTCGATGATCTCGCCGGGCACCTTCATCACGATGTAGCCGGCGTGCAGGAAGTCGGCGGCGATGTGGTCGTGCTCGAAGTCCTCGGCGGGAATGCCAAGCGCGTCGCTCTTCACGCGCGCGTTGATGTCCTTCGAGATGAACACGGTGCGCTTGCCGCCGAGATGCAGCTCCTGCGCGACCGCGAGGATGCGGTTGTCGGCCTTGTCGAGGTCGAGCGCGAAGTCGCGGCTGCCGTTGCAGCGCGCGACGCGGATCGCGCCGCCTTGGTCGTTCCACACGACCCCTTCGAACAGCGCGCCCTGCGCGCGCAGTCGGTCGAGCGCGCGCGTGACCTGCCGCGCGTTGCGCCCCCGCTCATCGTTGTTCTTCTTGAAGGTGTCGAGTTCCTCGATGACCGCGAGGGGGATGACGACCTCATGCTCGGCGAACTTGAAGATCGAGTTGGCGTTGTGGAGGAGCACGTTCGTGTCGAGGACGAAGTGCTTGCGAAGCACGTCTCCTCCCGCGATGCGCGCGGCCTCGTGACGTACGTCGGACGAAACGTCCATGCGGTTCTCGTTCAGCATGCAAGCCCTCCTGTGGCTGGAACTGCGCTGAAGTGGATGTGGCCATATCCAGTGTGGCCACAGGGATAGTCCCGCCCTTGCCGCGACCTTTCAATGGCCGACGACAAAGATCCAGTGAATTCGCCGGAAATCTCCGGGAGCTGAAGTTCCGCTGCGTCAGTGCGCGAGCGGGTCCACGTCCGCGGCCGACACGACGCACTCGACGCCGGGAACGCGCTCTGCGAGGAGAGCCGCGAGTCGCGGCAGGTATCCGCGTTCGGTGTTGGTGTGGCCAGCGAGGAGGACCTCGAGGCCCAAGGCGTGCGCGCGAAGCACATCATGGTGCGACAGCTCGCCAGTCAGGAAACAGGTCGCGCCCTGCGCGGCCGCAGCGTCAAGCAGGCTCGCTCCGCTGCCCGCGCACACGGCAACGACCGAGTGCGAACAGTGATACGCACGCCCTGCGAGACGAGTTCCCGTTCTATCGATTCGGCTACAACCGAGGAGAGGCTGGAGACATTCGGCGAGTTCCGCGGAAAAGCAGGGTTTCGAGAGCCGCGCAACCCGTCCGACGCCTGCAGGGCCACCGAACGGGGGCGCCTCGAGCGGCACGATGTCGAAGGCAGGCTCCTCGTAAGGGTGCGCCCCGCGCAGCGCCTCGATGACGGCTCCCAGCTGCCGTCGGTGAAACGGCATCTCGAGGCGCATCTCGGCGACCCGCTCCAACCGTCCGGACTTCCCGACCGCCGGTGCCGCGCCCTCGCCTCCGAGGAACGTCCCCTCGCCTCGGCCTGTGAACGAGCACTGGCTGTAGAGCCCGATGCGACCGGCGCCTGCGGCGGCCAGTGCGTCGCGCACGGTGTCGGCAGCGGCCTCGGGCACGAAGACGACGAGCTTGTGCGTGTTCGTGCCGGAAGCCACGGCGGGCTGCAGCGCGCGGCGCGCGGTGATCGAGGCACCCGTCGCACGTGCCACGCAATCGACGAGCCAGTCGTTGACGCCGCCCTCGACCGCATCGAGCGCGGTGTGCGGGGAATACACGGCAATACCCGCACGCACGGCGTCGAGCGCCACCCGCCCTTGCCACGTCGCGCCGTCGAGACGCTCGAGCGGCTTGAAGAGAAGCGGGTGGTAGCCGACGATCAGCTCCGCGCCGAGCCCCTTCGCCTCTGCGAGCACCTCGGGCACGACATCGATCGCCAGCAGCACGCGGGACACCAGCGTTCCATCGCCCGCGACGAGAAGCCCGACCTTGTCCCAGGGTTCGGCCAGCGAAAGCGGCGCGATGGCGCCGAGGGCTGCCGTGAGATCGGAGAGCGGTCGAGGCATGGATCGGACTCGTGCGTCGGGTGAGGTGAAGGCGGTCGCCGCAACGGCGCGCGTCCGCCGCGAGGGTCAGGTGCAGACGAGCATGGCGGCGCCAAGCACGCCCGCGTCGTCGTTGAGCGAACTGGGCACGATCTCAGTCTTGCGAAGGACCGACGGGAACACCGCGCGCTCGAAGCCCTTCGTCACCCGCGCCACAAACTTGCCGCCAAGCGCCTCGGTGACGCCGCCCCCGAGCACCACGCAGTCGATCGACAGCATGGTGACGATGTTGGCGATCGCGAGGCCGAGGAAGTCGGCGCTCTTGTCGACCACGCGCTTCGCAAGCTCGTCGTCCTTCTCGTAGGCGCGCGCGATGGTCGACGAGCCGATCGCGCCGGACTCGTCGGCCCGCTCGGCGATCAGCTTGTGCAGCGCGCTTTCGGGGTACATCGGAAGAAGCCGCTTCAGCGCGTTCACGATGCCGGTGCGCGAGCAGATGTCCTCGACCGTCATGAAGCCAGGCTGCCCGCCGGGGAAGAGGACGACATGACCGATCTCGCCGGCGGTATGCCGCGGACCGCGCCAGAGCTTGCCGTCGAGGACGAGCCCTGCGCCCACGCCGGTGCCGACCCAGACCGCCAGCGTGTTCGCGCGCCCGCGCGCCGCACCGAGTTGCGCCTCGCCCCATGCGGCGACGTTCACGTCGTTGTCGAGCGCAACGCGAAGTTCGGACTCGCGCAGTCCCAAGTCCCGCGCGAACTCGCGCGCGAGGATGTCTCGCAGCGGCAGGTCCTCCCAGCCGAGATTGCCCGCCTTGATGACGACGCCCCGGTCGAAGTCGACCGCGCTCGGGGCGCCAACGCCGACGCCGAACAGCCGCTCGCGCGGCATCTTCGCGTCGTCCATCGCGCGCCACACGCCCTCGACGAGTCTGCGCAGCACGGTCTCGCGGCCCTCATGGGCCTTGGTCTTCCGCTTGCAGCGGCCGATGATGCGGCCTTCCGCGTCGACCACGCCGATCTGCATGTTGGTGCCGCCGAGATCGACGCCGACGACGACCGCGTCCCTTGGAAAGTCCTTCGCGATGCGCATGCGACGAGTGTACCGCGAGGCGATTCAGCTGCGGAAGCCGTCCGCTGCCGCGGTCGCCGTGCTTGCGGCGTCGACGCGCGCGCGTCCGGTCCAGAGCCGGTGCATCGCACGCATGATGTCGTCGATCACCACCATGGCTGCGGGCAGGGCGAGCAGCGTGAGCACCGATGAACTCATCAGTCCGAACACCAGCGAGATCGCCATCGGGATGAGGAAACGCGCCTGGAAGCTCTGCTCGAGCATGAGCGGCGAGAGCCCCGCGAGCGTCGTGACCGTCGTCAGCAGGATCGGCACGAGGCGCAGGCGGCCAGCCTTCGCGAGCGAGTCGACGAGCGGCGTCCCCTTCTCGCGCATCTCATTCGAGAACTCGACGAGGATGAGCGAATTGTTCACGACGACGCCCGCCAGGGCCACGAAGCCGATGAGCGAGAGGAACGTCATGTCGAAGCCGAGGAGCAGATGTCCCCACACGATGCCGATGATGCCGAATGGAATCGCGAGCATGACCGCAAGCGGCTGCAGGTAGCTCTCGAAGAGCCAGGCGAGGATGACGTAGATCCCGAGGAATGCGGCGGCAAGCGCCAGCGGGAAGTTCGCGAAGGCGTCGACGAGATCCTTCTGGCGGCCGGCGGCGTCGATCACCACGCCCGACGCCGAGCGGCCGATCGCCTCGATCTCGGGCGCGAGCGCGCGCGCGACGATCTCGGGGTTCGTCGCGTCGTCGCAATCGGCGCTGACGGTCACGGTCCGTGCGCGGTCGACGCGGCGGATCGTCGAGTAGCCGCGGCCTTCGCGCACGTCGGCGACCTCGACCAGCGGCACAGCCGTCCCGGTCGGGCTCAGGAGCCAGAGTTCCTCGATGGTCGACAGGCGCCGCCGCGATGCCTCGTCGAACTGGACGCGCACGTCGACGTCCTCGCGATCGGCGCTGAAGCTGTGCGCCTCCGCGCCGAACACGGCCATGCGCACCTGCTGGGCGACGTCGGCGGTCGTGAAGCCCATCGCAAGCGCCTGCGGCGTGAGCTCGATGCGCAGCTCGCGCTGCGCGTCGTCGGCGTCGTCGGAGATGTCCTTCACGCCGCTGAAGCCGACGAGCGCGGCCTTGATCCTTGCGACGACCTCGTCGACCTGTGCGTCGTCTGCGCCGCGCACCTCGTAGCTGATGTCCGCACCCGCCGGGCCGCCCGAGACTTCCTGGAACTTCACGGTCTCGCACTCGTCGAGGTTGCCGGCGGCGAGGCGGATCGAGTCGATCACCTCGGCGCTGCGGCGCGAGCGCGTCTCGACCGGCGAAAGCTCGAGGAAGATCTGCCCGAGATGGGTCGCGGCCGCGTTCGTCGCGCCGGTCTCGAAGTCGACGGAGCTTCCGAGGCTCGCGGTGAGCGCCTGAACCTCGGGCTGCGCGCGCGCGGCGATCTCGATGCGCCGCGCGACCTCGCTCGTCTGCTCCATGGTTGCGCCGATTGGCAGCGCGAAGTCGACGATCACAGTCTCGGTGTCGTCGGCAGGCAGGAAGACGAACGCAAGGCGTCCGCCGAACACCATGCCGACCGACAGCA
>JBIKXP010000305.1:0-3061 GCA_044355685.1 Phycisphaerales bacterium | reverse complement strand
CGCCGCCGCACCCGTGAAGCAACTCTCCCGTTCGGGCTACGACATCACGCCGCTTCCGCGCGCGACGGTCGCCGAGCTCGCGAAGAAGCTCTCGCCTGAGGCCTACCGCATCACGCAGAACGCCGGAACCGAGCCCGCCTTCTGCGGCACGCTCCTCGACAACAAGAAGGACGGCACCTACTGCTGCGTCGTCTGCGGCCTGCCGCTCTTCGCGAGCAAGCACAAGTTCAACTCGGGCACGGGCTGGCCGAGCTTCTTCGCGCCGTTCGACATGGCCCATGTCGCCGCGAAGGAAGACACTTCCCACGGGATGTCGCGCATGGAGATCCTCTGCGCGCGCTGCACCGCGCACCTCGGACATGTCTTCGACGACGGCCCGCAGCCAAGCGGCCTGCGCTTCTGCCTCAACGGCGCGGCGCTCACCTTCGTCGACAAGGACACCGAGTTCCCCGCCGAATCGCGGCCCGTCAAGACGGCGACCGCCTACTTCGGCGGCGGCTGCTTCTGGGGCGTCGAGCACTACTTCCAGCAGGCGCCCGGCGTCGTCACTGCGGCGAGCGGCTACATGCAGGGATCGAAGGAAAACCCGACCTACGACGACATCTGCAACCAAGACGGGATTCCCGCCTCGCAGCGCCCCGCCGGCTTCAAGCCGCATGTCGAGGCTGTGAAGGTCGTGTACGACCCGTCGGTCATCTCGTACCGCCAGCTTCTCGAGGGCTTCTTCGAGATGATCGACCCGACGACGCCGAACCGTCAGGGCCCCGACTACGGAACGCAGTACCGCTCGGGCCTCTACACGGTCGACGCGGCGCAGGAAGCCGACGCCAAGGCGTTCATCGCCGGTCTCGGCGCGAAGAACCTCTTCACCGGCCGCAAGATCGTCACCGAGATCGAGCCGGCGAAGACCTTCTTCGCCGCAGAGGCGTACCACCAGGACTACCTCGAGAAGAACCCGACCCGCGGCTGCGCGCTGTCGAAGCCGTGGTGGGTGACGAAGAAGGCGCCCGTCGAGCCGTGGCCGACTCCCGCGCCCGCTGCGCCGACCGCAGCGACGACCTCCCCCGCGAGCGCCGGCTGATGCGCGATCCTCTCCGAGTGACGGGTGCCGCAGCTTCGATCGCCGCGACCGGCTTCCTCTTGGCGTGTTCGAGCGCGCCGAAGGCGGCGGTTCAGTCGAATGCGGCCGACGCGGGAGCCGCGCAGGCGAGCGACGCGGCCACCAAGCGCTATCGGTACATCGGCAAGGCGATGGGTGCCCAGATCGAGATCACGATCGACGAGCGCAACGACGCCGACGGCAAGGAGCGCGCGCGCGTCGCCGCGAAGGCCGCGCTTGAGGACCTCGACCGGCTCGACTCGATGCTCTCCGACTGGAAGCGCACCTCGGAACTCACGGTGTTCAACAACTCGCGCGACGCGCGGCGCGCGATGAGCCCCGAGTTCTGCGAGCTTCTTGCTCGCGCGCTCGAGGTGGCGGCTGCGACCGACGGGCTCTTTGATCCAACCATCGCGCCGTCCGTTGCGCTCTGGCGCGAGAGCCGCGCGTCGCTGCGGCTGCCGTCGCCGGCCGACCGCACGGCGGCTTGCACGCTCGTCGACTGGCGTCGCGTGTCGGTCGAGGGCACGGTTGAGGGCTCGTTCGAGAACTCGTTCGTCAGCCGGCTGCGCCCCGATGTCACGCTCGACTTCGGCGGCATCGGCAAGGGCTTCGCGGCCATTCGGGCCCTCGCCGTCCTTCGCGAGAAGGGCTGCCCGCGCGCCCTCGTGGCGGTGGCCGGCGACATCGCGGCAGGAGACGCGCCGAGCGACGCGCCCGCGTGGCGCATCGAGATCGCGCCGGAGTCGGCGGGCGTCGCGGCGGAGTCGGTTCCGCTCGTCAACGCCGCCATCAGCACATCGGGCGGATCGATGCAGTTCGTCGAGATCGACGGCACGCGATACGCGCACATCGTCGACCCACGCACGGGTCTCGGCGCGACCGACCTCGCGCAGGTGACGGTGATCGGCCCGCTCGACTGCGCGGTCGACGCGCTCGGAACGGCGCTCGCGCTGACGCATGACGATCGCGCCGCAGCGGCCATCCTCGCGAAGTTCCCAGGCTACCGCGCACGCATCGAGCGACATGGCGCGGTGGCGTGGATCGGCGATGGCGGCGGGAAACGGTAGGGATCGACAGCCGTACCGAGGGGCCGCTGATTCGAGCTCTGCGGAGTCGGGGAGGCTTGGATCGAGCGGCGTGCCGATGCGAAAACTAAACCACTACTGAAAGTAGTGGCACCCGTTTTGGCTGTCGACACCTCGGGCTCACTGCTCGGGCTTCGCCCTCGGCGACATGGTTCACTCGCATGAACCCACTCAGATGAACCCACTCAGACAAACTTCGTCTTGCCCGGGATCGCCACCGGCGCCTCGGGGCGCGAGCCGAACTCGATCGACTCGGGCATGAGCACTTCCTTCGAGTTGATCGCCTCGTCCCAGGTGAGGTCCTTGCCGGTGTAGGCGGCCATGCGGCCCATGATGGCGCACATCGTGCTCTTCGCGACCTGCTCGGCCTCGTTGAGCGCAAGGTCCTTCAGAATCGCGTTCTGGAGATCGATGTGCTCCTGCGTGTACGGATCGCGCTGGCCGCCGCTGAACTTCCAGGGGTTCCTGCCCGTGATCTCGGCGCCGCCCGAGCGCATCGACACGGTTCCCTCGGCGCCGTGGAAGACCTCCTCGACCTTGCCGTCCGTGCCATCCTGCTGCCGGCACAT
Organism: Phycisphaerales bacterium; assembly: GCA_044355685.1. Classification (GTDB taxonomy): domain Bacteria; phylum Planctomycetota; class Phycisphaerae; order Phycisphaerales; family SM1A02; genus QWPT01. The sequence goes on along the minus strand of JBIKXP010000305.1, from coordinate 305 downwards.
CGAGAAGACGAAGCGGTCGCCAGGGAACTGGAACTCGAGTCCGAAGTGATCGAAGATGTGGCCGAACTTCGCGTCGGTGCGCGCCTGCCGCCCGCCCACGCCGCGGACGAGCGTCGGCTGGCCGCCCATCACCCAGCACATCACATCGAGCTGGTGGACATGCTGCTCGACGATGTGGTCGCCCGAAAGCCACGCGTGGTAGAGCCAGTTGCGCACCTGGTTCTCGACGTCGCTCCGCTTCGGATCGGGATCGACGTTCCAGAGGCTGCCCATGTTCCAGTAGACGCGCCCTGCGACGACGCGGC
>JBIKXP010000304.1:0-3062 GCA_044355685.1 Phycisphaerales bacterium | reverse complement strand
GTCAGGGCGGCGGTCGAGGTGACGCAGCGCAGCAGGGCGAGGGCCAGGGCAACGATCGCGGCCTCCTTGAGCGCATGACGGCCTTCAAGAGCGATGTTCCTGCGACAGACCACGAAGTCATCCTCGCGCAGCCGACGGCGACTGGCATCACCGCGAGCGTGCGTGCGTCGACCGACCGCCTCGGTGCGATCGAGTTCGCGCGTGCGGGCAGCGACACGCGCGAGACGACCGCGAAGGTCGCGATGAAGGCGGGCGTGCCCACGAGCATCGCGCTCGCAGGGCTCTCGCCGAACACAGCCTACGCCTATCGCTTCGTGTGGTGGCCGAAGGAAGGCGAACAGCCCATGCGTGGAGAAGAGCGCGGCTTCCACACGCCGCGCGCCGCGGGTACGCCGTTCAGCTTCGTGATCCAGGCCGACTCGCATCTCGACCAAGGCGTCACGCCGAAGGCCTACGAAGAGACCCTCGCCAACATGGTGGCTGCAAAGCCCGACTTTCTCGTCGATCTCGGCGACACCTTCATGACCGACAAGCGCGGGCAGGACTACGAGCGCGCGCTTCCGCAGTACGACGCGCAGCGCTACTACTTCGGCCTCGCGTGCCATTCGATGCCGCTCTTCATGGTGCTTGGCAACCACGACGGCGAGAAGGGCGACGCAGGTCGTGGCATCGCGGAGTGGTCGTACAACGAGCGCGTCAAGCGCTTCCCCGCGCCTGTGATCGACGGCACGACCTACACGGGCGCGACGGCGATGAAGGACGCGCGCGGTGCGAACTACTACGCATTCGAGTGGGGCGATGCGCTTGTCGTCGTGCTCGATCCGTTCTGGTCGACGACTGAGCGGAGCCGCGGCGGTGCCGGCGGTGGCGGCGGCGGCGGCGGCGGCAACCGCGGTGCACGCGACGCGGGGGGCGATGGCGAGCAGCGCGGCGGCGGCGCGGGCGGTGGCCCGAATGTCGAGAAGCTTGCGCCCGTCGACTCGAGTTGGTCGAGCACGCTCGGCCGCGTGCAATACGACTGGCTTGCGGAGACGCTCGAGAAGTCGACGGCCAAGCAGAAGTTCGTCTTCATCCACCACCTCGTCGGCGGCATCGGCGGCTCCGCGTCGCGCGGCGGCGTCGAGAGCGCGCCGTTCTTCGAGTGGGGCGGCAAGAACGCAGACGGCAGCGACGGCTTCGCGTCGCGTCGCGCGGGCTGGCCGATGCCGATCCATCAGCTGCTCGTGAAGCACGGCGTGTCGGCTGTGTTTCACGGCCACGACCATCTCTACGTGCACTCGACGCTCGACGGCATCCACTACCAGTGCGTGCCCCAGCCGGGGAACCTCGCTGGAAACACGCGCAGCGCAGAGGAGTACGGCTACGCCTCGGGCACGCTCCACGGAAGCCCCGGCCATATCCGCGTGAGCATGGCGGCCGATGGCTCCGCGAAGGTCGAGTTCGTACGCACCGCGCTCTCCGACGCCGACGCAGCGCCTGGCGGCGGTGGCGGCGGCGGACGCGGCCGGCGCGGAGGGCAGGGCGGCGGTGGCGGTGGCCAGGGCGGCAAGCCCGAAGCCAACGGTGCGGTCGTCGATTCCTATGAGATCAAGCCGCGCGCGGCCGCGGCCGAGCGAAAGTGAGATGCGCATGAAGAAGCAGCTGTTGATCGCGGTCCCGGTTGTCCTGCTCGCGTCCCTCGCGCTTGCGATGCAGGACGCCCCGCGCAAGCAGGGTGGCGGACGCGGCGGAAACCGCAAGCCGCCGCCGGCGGGGCAGGGCGGCATCGTCAAGCCTGCGATGACCGACACCATGAAGGGCGCGATGTACGCCGACAACTGGTTCGCGATGTACGTGAACGGCAGGCTGGTCGCCGTCGATTCGATCGACTTCCTGCCGCACAATGTGGTGGCGATCGATCTCCTGCCCGAGTATCCGATGACGATCGCCGTGCTTGCGAAGGACAACGCCGACCCGAAGACGGGCTGCGAGTACGGCAACGCGATCGGCGACGGCGGCTTCATCCTGAAGTTCGCCGATGGCACCGTCACCGACGCCTCGTGGAAGGCGAAGTGCTTCTTCCACGGGCCGATTCAAGGCGACACCGCGAACCCGAAGGTGCGCAGCGAGGAACTGCCCGAGCGCTGGTACGCAGTCGAATTCGACGACTCGACATGGGACAGCGCCGTCGAGTACTCCGAGGAGCGCATCCAGCCGAAGGAACCGTTCTACCAGCACGACTTCAAGGGCGCGAAGTGGATCTGGACCTCGGACCTCGACCTCGACAACACGGTCGTCCTCCGCAAGAAGATCGAGAAGCCCGACGCCAAGCGCCGGTGGACGACCAAGCCCGATCTCGACGCACGCTGCGCGCCCGCGGTGCGGTGAGCGGCCGATCACCTTGGTTTTGTGACCTTGGCGACTCGGGTACGCTCTCCGCCCTATGGGCACGCACTCGTTCCAGGCTCCGAAGGGCACACGCGACTTCTATCCCTCCGACCTCGCCGTCCGGCGGCACATCGAGGCCGCGTGGCGGTCCGCGTCGGTCGACTGCGGATTCGACGAGATCGACGGGCCGACCTTCGAGCACCTCGAGCTCTACACCGCGAAGTCGGGCGAAGGGATCGTGAACGAGCTCTTCTCGTTCCGGCGCGCCGGTGGCGAAAGCGACTACGCGCTGCGTCCCGAGTTCACGCCGACGCTCGCGCGCATGATCGCGGCGCGCGGCGGGGCGCTGCCCGTGCCGGTCAAGTGGTTCGCGATTCCCTCGACGTTCCGCGCCGAGCGGCCGCAGCGGGGGCGGCTGCGCGAGTTCTATCAGTGGAACATCGACATCGCGGGCGTCGAGGGCGCGCCCCACGATGTCGACGTGATCGCCTGCGGCATCCTTGCGCTCGAGCGCCTCGGCCTCACGCCGCGCGACGTCCAGGTGCGCGTGTCGCACCGCCTCGCGATCGCGCGCATGCTTTCGGCGCTCGGCGTCGCGGCCGACAAGACCGCCGACGCGATGACGCTTCTCGACCGCCGCGACAAGCTGAAGCCCGAGGAATTCGCGGTTCGTGCGGGCGCGCTCGGGCTCTCGG
>JBIKXP010000119.1:0-10258 GCA_044355685.1 Phycisphaerales bacterium | reverse complement strand
CCCCGGCTCCAGCAGGCCTACGTCGACTCGGTCGGTCCGAAGGCCCTGAAGGAGTTCGGACTCGAGAACGTCCACCAGCTTCCGCGGCTGACGAAGATCGTCGTCAATGCCGGCATCGGCAAGTACCTCGACAACGCCAAGTTGAAGCCCGAGGTCCGCGATCAGTTCATCAACAACTTCGCCACGATCACCGGCCAGAAGCCGATCATGATCAAGGCGAAGAAGGCAGTCGCGCAGTTCCGCGTCCGCGAGGGCATGCCCTCGGCGTTCATGGTCACGCTCCGCCGCGACCGGATGTGGCACTTCATGGACCGCCTGATCAATCTGGCGATTCCTCGTATCAAGGACTTCCGCGGCGTGAAGGACAAGTCGTTCGACAAGGGCGGCTCATACTCCTTCGGCCTTACCGAGCAGGCCGTGTTCCCCGAGATCAACATGGCGAACGCGACCATCACCCACGGCATGCACATCACCTTCGTGTTCGAGAACTCGGATCCGAAGATGAGCCGTTTCGTGCTTGCCGAGCTCGGCATGCCCTTCGTCAAGCCCGAGGACCGTCAGAAGAAGAAGTGAGCGCCTCCGCGCAGCAACCCGTCCGAGACGGATTCACACGGAACAAAACACAATGGCCAGCAAGCGAACCTTCAACAAGATGCAGCGCAAGCCGAAGTTCAGCACCCGCGCCGAGGTGCGCTGCGAGATCACCGGCCGCAAGCGCGGCGTGTACCGCAAGTTCCGCATCTGCCGTCACCAGCTCCGCGAGCTGGCGCTGCAGGGAATGATTCCCGGCATGCGCAAGGCGAGCTGGTGACCGCGAGACCGAACCGAACTGAATGAACGACCCGCCCTGCGAGACACGCAGGGGACAGGAGCCTCAAGAAATGTCCGTCCAAGACCTCACCGCCGACATGCTCACCCGTATCCGCAACGCCGTGCGGAACCGCGAGAAGTCCGTCGTCGTCCTCAGCAATACGCTCAACCGTGGCGTCGCCGGCGTCCTGAAGGACGAGGGCTACATCTCCGACTTCGAGTGCGTCGCCGATGGCCGCCAGGGCATCATCCGCATCAGCCTCAAGTACGGCACGCGCGGCGAGAACATCATCAACGAGATTCGCCGCGTGTCGAAGACGGGCTGCCGTTCCTACTCGGCGGTGTCCGAACTGCCGCGTCCGCTGCAGGGCCTCGGCATCTCGATCGTCTCGACGAGCAGGGGAATCATGTCCGACCGCAAGGCGCGCGAGATGCGCGTTGGCGGCGAGGTGGTCGCGACCGTCTGCTGAGACGGAAGCGCCCTGACCAGAGTGTGAAACCAAGCGTGCATAGACCGACAGGAGCAAGCCATGTCGCGTATCGGTAAGAAGCCCATCATCGTCCCCGGCAACTGCAAGGTGGCGGTCAATCCGAACACCCGTGAAGTCGCCATCACCGGCCCGAAGGGCGAGACCCTCAAGGTCAACTACCGGCCGGAGATCGCGGTGTCCTGGAACGAGAAGGATCGCCATATCGTCTGCTCGACGGACATGGCGAAGCTCGATGAGGGGAACCGCCGTGCCTTCTGGGGCACGACCCGGGCCAACATCAACAACTGCATCAAGGGCGTCACCGAGGGGTACTCGGAGAAGCTCGAGGTCATCGGCGTCGGCTACTCCGTGAAGATCGTCGGCAAGAACGTCGACCTCAAGCTCGGCTTCGCCAACACCATTTCGCTGCCGATCCCGCAGGGCGTGAAGGTTGACATCGCCACCGAAGGCGGAATCTTCGTCACGGTGAGCGGCGCAGACCGCCAGCGCGTCGGCGAGTTCGCGGCCGCGATCCGCTCGAAGCGCAAGCCCGAGCCGTACAACGGCAAGGGAATCAAGTACGTCAACGAGACCATCATCCGCAAGCAGGGCAAGGCGACGGGCGCGTAAGCGGCACGGGCCCCGCGCCTTTGGGCGCGACTGCCCCGCAGCGATCCGAATCCTGGTCCGACCGCGACATTCAACGATCAAGAGAGCCAACCATGAACCGAATGACCATCAAGCGCGTCCGCCGATCCCGCCGCAAGCAGGGCATCCGCAAGGAGATCTTCGGCATGCCGGATCGCCCGCGCCTCTCGGTGTTCCGCTCGCTCAACCATGTGTATGCGCAGGTGATCGACGACCTGACGGGCAAGACGCTCGTCTCGGCCTCGACCCGCGACAAGACCTTCAAGCCCGAGAGTTCGAACGCCGGGAATTCGAACACCGAGGGCGGCAAGACGGCAGAGGCCGTCGCCGTGGGCAAGCTCCTCGCCACCCGCGCGAAGGAGAAGGGCGTGTCGAAGGTCGTCTTCGACCGCAACGGCTACCTCTTCCACGGCCGCATCAAGGCGCTCGCCCAGGGCGCGCGCGACGGCGGACTGCAGTTCTGAGAGCGCTGAACGACTGACCGAATCGACCGCCGACCTGCGGCGGAGTGAACAAGACTGGTTCCACCTATGGCAGAGATCATCGACGAAACTTCCTCCATCGAGTCGACGACCGTCGGCGTCTACCGCACCTCGTCCACCGTCGCCGGTGGCCGTCGCTTCAGCTTCTCCGCGATGGTCGTCGTTGGCGACCGCCGCGGCCGCGCTGGCGTTGGCTACGCGAAGTCGAACCAGGTGCCGACGAGCATCGAGAAGGCGCAGAAGGAAGGCCGTCGCAAGATGGGCAGCTTCCAGCTGCAGGGGAAGACCATTCCTCACCTCGTCGTCGGCCGCTACGGCGCGACGACCGTCAAGTTGATTCCGGCTGCGCCGGGTACCGGCGTCATCGCCGGCGCCGCGGTGCGCGCGGTGCTCGACATGATCGGCGTGCAGGACTGTCTGACCAAGGTGTACGGTTCCAGCAACCCGAAGAACGTGGTGAAGGCCACGATCGGTGCGCTTGAGACGCTGCGCAGCCGCCAGAAGGTCGAGGCGCTCCGCGGCATCACGCTGCCCGAGACGGCCGTCGAAGAGGCGATCAAGCGCGGCGCGGCGTTCATGCCGAGCGCGAAGAGCGGCGAGAAGATGGCCGCCCCGAAGAACACCGTCGGCGACGAGAACCGTCGCGGCGGACGTGGCGGTCCGCGCGGCGGACGCGGCGGCCCGCGTCGCGCCCCGCAGCAGCAGGAAGCGCCGCCGGCCGACGCCGGCGCGGCGCCGAGCGCCTGAGTGCGTGAACGCGAGTGACGAGTAGAAGCACGACCGAACGATCGAACATTCCTGCCGCACATCGGCAGTCTCGGAGAGCCCAGTCATGATGATCCACGACATCACCGCCAAGGTCGGCCCGCACAAGAAGCGCAAGCGCGTGGGCCGCGGCGAAGCCAGCGGTCACGGCGGCACCTCGACCCGCGGTCACAAGGGCGCGAAGAGCCGCGCCGGCTGGAACAGCCGTCCGTCGTACGCCGGCGGCGCCACGCCGTTCGCGCGGCGCTTCCCGAAGCGCGGCTTCTCGAACGCGGGCTTCCGCACCGAGCACTGGGTGACCAACGTTCGCGACCTCGAGAAGAACTTCGAGGCAGGCGCGACCGTCGACATCGACGCGCTGGTGAAGCTCGGCCTCGTGCCGAACGCCAAGCTCCCGCTCAAGGTGCTCGGCTCGGGTGACATCAAGAAGAAGCTCACGGTGGTGGCCGCCGCCTTCAGCGCGTCGGCCAAGTCGAAGATCGAGGCTGCAGGCGGGTCCTGCAAGGAAGCGTCCTCGAAGTCGCAGGGCTGATCGAGTCGTCGGTCGCGCGACGCCCATCGCATCGCCCGGGTTCGTCCCGGCGAGACCTGAAGCCAGATCCAGATGCTGCAAGCCTTCGCCAACATCTTCAAGGTTCCCGACCTGCGTCGCCGCGTGATCTTCACGCTGGCCATGCTGGCGATCTACCGCATCGGCTTCGTGATCCCGCTGCTTGGCGTCGACCAGACGGCGCTGCGCGAGGCGGCTGAGCGCGCTTCCGAAGGCGGAGCCTCTGGCTTCGGACGCATTCTCGAGTACGCGTCGATCTTCTCGGGCGGTAGCCTGCAGCAGTCGACGATCTTCGGCCTCGGAATCATGCCGTACATCACGGCATCGATCATCTTCCAGCTCCTGGCGACCGTGTGGCAGCCGCTCAAGGACCTGAAGAAGGAAGGCCAGTCCGGCCAGACCAAGATCAACGAGTGGACGCGCTACGCCACCGTCGGCCTCTGCCTCGTGCAGGGCTTCATGTGGCTCTCGTTCCTCAAGAGCAGCAATCTCGTCCAGGCGAACTTCACCGACGGCGGTGGCCAGCTTGTGTTCTTCGCGGCCGGCATCGCAGGCCTGACCGCAGGCAGCCTCTTCCTCATGTGGCTTGGTGAGCAGATCGACAAGTACGGCATCGGAAACGGCATCTCGCTGATCTTGACCGCCGGCATCGTGGCGCGCATGCCCGCAGCGGTCGGTTGGGTGATTGACAGCTTCACGCCGTCGATCCAGTCGGAGGCGGGTCAGCTGAACCCGGTCGGCCTGATCCTCCTCATCGCCGGCTTCCTCATCGTCGTCGCAGGCGCAGTGGTCATCACCGTCGCCCAGCGCCGCATTCCGATTCAGCAGGCGAAGCACACCCGCGGCCGACGCGTGTTCGGCGGACAGCGCCAGTACCTGCCGCTGCGTCTGAACCACGCCGGCGTCATGCCGATCGTCTTCGCCAGCTCACTCATGATCTTCCCTTCGAGCATCTTCGGATGGCTCGCCGGTCGCGCTGCGGCGGCGGGACCCGAGAGCGCGGAGTGGTGGCGCAACCTGACGGGCATGCTTGAGCGCAACACGCGTCCGGGCATGTTCCCGTACGTGCTGCTCGAGATCGCCCTGATCTTCTTCTTCAGTTACTTCTGGACCACGGTGCAGTTCAGCCCCGAGGAGATGTCGAAGCAGCTCAAGCAGAGCGGCGCGTTCATCCCGGGCTACCGACCCGGTCCCCGCACGGCCGAGTACCTCGAGACCGTGATGGAGCGCATCACATACGTAGGCGCGGGCTTCCTGGCCGCGATCGCCCTGATCCCGACCGTGGTGAGCTTCAACATGGGCATTCCGGCCGATGTCTCGCAGTTCCTCGGCGGCACTGGCCTCCTCATCGTGGTGAGCGTGGGTCTTGACCTCATCCAGCGCATCGAGGCGAACCTCCTCATGCGCAACTATTCCGGCTTCCTCGCGTCGGGTCCGAACGACCAGAAGGCTCCGCGCGTCCGGAGTCGGCAGGGTTGATCGAGATGCATGCGTCCACCACCATCGCGATGGCGCCCCGTGCGCACACGACGCGTGGACCGCGTGCCGGCTTGCGGGCAGGGGCGTCGCCCCGCGCCGCGCAGCGACGGGCAATCGGACTCCGCAGCGAGACCGAGATCGGACGCATCCGCAGCGCCGGCGAACTGGCGGCGCGCGCATTGGCGGCAGGTTGCGCCGCGTCTGTTCCGGGTGCGACGACTGCCGAGATCGACCGTGCCGTGCGCGCGGAGATCGAGGCTGGTGGTGGCGAGCCGCTCTTCCTCGGGTATGTCGGCAAGCCGGGCCGTCCCGCGTTCCCCGCGGTCAGCTGCATCAGCGTGAACGACGAACTTGTGCACGGCGTGCCGGGCGCGCGCGTGATCTGCGATGGCGACCTCGTGTCGATCGACGTTGGCGTTCGCCTCGATGGCTGGTGCGCCGACACGGCGACCACCGTCGCTGTCGGAGACGTAGGCGAGGATCGGCGGGCGATGCTGCGCTGTGCCGAGCGCATGCTTGCGCACGCGATCGAAGGAATCGTGCCGGGCCGCCGCTGGAGCTCGATCGCTGCGGAACTCGAGGCGATGGCTGTTGCCGAGGGATTTGCGATCGCCGTCGATTTCGTCGGCCACGGCATCGGCCGCGAACTGCATGAGGCGCCGCAGGTTCCTTGTGCGCTGAGCGACGCGTTCCTCTCACACCAGGACTTCACGCTGCGACCGGGCATGGTGCTCGCGGTCGAGCCGATGCTGGTGCTCGAGCAGCCCGTGCGCGACTCCGCGAACGGTCACCTGCTTGCGCCGCGCGGAACGTTGGCCTCGGATGGCTGGACGGTGACGCTCGACTCTGGCGCTGCAAGCTGCCAAGTCGAGCACACGATTGCCGTGACGCGCGAGGGTGCGCGGGTGCTGACGGCACGCGGCGCCGATGGCGTGCAGTGGCGGAGGGCCGGCTGAGCGTGCGAGAGACGTGAGAGTGGCTCGAGTCGACCGAGTCGACCGAGAATGGTCCGAGGAGCGATCGCGAGGTTTCCCAAGCAGATGGCAAAAGAAGACAAAATCACTCTCGAAGCCGAGGTCACCGAGGCGCTGCCCGACGCGATGTTCCGCGTCCGTCTGCAGAACGATCAGGAGATCATCGCCTACGTCAGCGGCAAGATGCGGAAGTTCTCGATCAAGATCCTTCCGGGCGACCGGGTGACGGTCGAGATGAGCCCCTACGACATGACCAAGGGCCGCATCGTCTACCGATTCTGAGCAATCGCCTTCATCGGGCAGACCCGACAGGGCAGGTCCGATGGAGGATCGAGAGAGCGGTAGAGGCAGGACGAGGATAGAACCGACAGGGATAGAACCGACAGGGATAGAACCGACAGGGAAAGAACCGAGAACGAAAGACGCAAGAACGTAGGAATCGAGACCTACGGACAGACGAACCAGCCCAACTCCAACCACGCGCTGCGGTGCGCCCGGCCATCCGAACGGAAGGCCCGAGAACCGAGCGACGAAGACGGGGAAACGGCGATCGAAGCGCGGCGAAGCCGCAGAAGAAAGCGCAAGGAGCCCACCATGAAGGTCCGTTCAAGCATCAAGCGCCGCACCCGTGACTGCCAGATCGTTGTCCGCAAGGGCAAGCGACTGGTCATCAACAAGAAGAATCCGCGCCTCAAGCAGCGTCAGGGCTGACTTTCCCGGGTTTCTCGCTACAATCTCCCCTTCCCCCATGCGCGGCCGCAAGGCCCGTCTGGAGCGGAACCTGTGGGAACAGTTGTGGTTCGAAGCCCGCCGGAAGATCGCCCGCGAGCGGCGTGGGACGCAGTCTCTTCGCCTCTCGCCGAGCGTGAGCCCGTGACGAGGCCGTGGTGTGAAGCGACAGACAAGTGACCGGATCCCAACGGACGATTCCGACGGGGTCCGCAAGAATCGACAGACTCAACCCCTCGATCGACAGAGCTCGATCATTTGACGACGAACCCCGCAAGGGGTGTACCGGAGCCCGACATGCCCCGTATCGCTGGTATCGACATCCCTGAGAAGAAGAAGATTGGCGTCTCGCTGCGCTACGTGTTCGGCATTGGGCCGAAGGTTGCGCTTGAGATCCTCCGAGAGGTCGGCATCGACCCCGAGCGCCGCACCAACGACCTCAAGGAGCTGGAGATCGCGCAGATCGCTTCCGTCATCGACGCGAAGGTCGTGGTCGAAGGCGCGCTCCGCCGCCAGATCCAGCAGGACATCCAGCGCCTCAAGGACATCAAGAGCTACCGCGGCGACCGTCACCGCAAGAGCCTTCCCGCCCACGGCCAGCGAACGCGTTCCAACTCGCGCACGCGCAAGGGCAAGAAGAAGACCGTCGCCGGCAAGAAGGGCGTGAAGGGCTGATGAGCGGGGAACTGCCGCGCGAAGTGACGTGCGGCGGCCGCCACGACTGACAACGAGACCATCCGATGAACACCCCGACTCCAGCAGCAGCAACCACCAAGAAGAAGGTTCGCAAGAACGTCCTTCGCGGTCTGGTGCACGTCAACGCCACGTTCAACAACACGCTCGTCACCATCACCGATGTGAACGGCGAGACCATCGCGCAGGCCTCCGCCGGCACCGTCGGCTTCAAGGGCGCGCGCAAGTCGACCCCGTTTGCGGCGAGCCGCGCCTCCGAGAAGGCCGTCGGCGTCGCGAAGCGCTCCGGCCTTCGCGAGGTCGAGGTGCGCGTGAAGGGCCCAGGCCCGGGTCGCGAGAGCGCGATCACCGCGCTTCAGGCCAACGGCCTCCGCGTGACCGCGGTCGAGGATCACACCCCGATCCCGTTCAACGGCTGCCGTCCGCCGAAGAAGCGGCGCGTCTGATTGGGATCCGCCGGCCGTCCGCAGTGCGGGCGCCCAGGCGGTGTCGAGCCAAGGCAATCTCCCGCGCTTGCGTGGCTTCGTACGCGAAGTCATCGAGAGCGGGTTCAGGACAATCCGGCGCACAGAAGGGCGCGCTCGCCGACAGGAGCGTTTGCCCGAAGATGCGGCGGAACTCGAGATGGGCGCACTCGCCCGTTCTGTCGGAAGCCCTCCATGGGCAATAGGAGTTTGTGATGCATCTTCGTTGGCGCGGCCTCGATCTTCCCGCGAACGTCATTCCCGACCCCAAGAGCCGTTCGAACACGTTCTCGCGCTTCATTGCCGAGCCGTTCGAGCCGGGCTTCGGCACGACCATCGGCAACAGCCTGCGTCGCGTGCTGCTCTCCTCGATCGAGGGCGCCGCGATCACCAAGGTCAAGATCAAGGGCGTCACCCATGAGTTCTCGACGATTCCCGGCGTCCTCGAGGACGTCGTCGACATCATCCTGAACATCAAGGGCATCGTCGTCGCGATGGATGGCGACGGACCGAAGACCATGCGTCTGTCGGCCGAAGGCCCTGGCGACGTGACCGCCGAGCTCATCGAGTGCGACGCTTCCGTCGAGATCATGAATCCCGACAAGGTGATTGCCACCCTCACCGACAAGATCGACTTCGACGTCGAGTTCACCGTCGAGAAGGGTCGCGGCTACATGCCCGCGAACGAGCAGATCGCGAAGGAAGCCGCCAAGGGTTCGGATCAGGTGATCGGCGAGATCCCGATCGACGCGATCTTCTCCCCGGTCCAGCGCGTGCGCTTCTCGACCGAGGATACCCGCGTCGGTCAGCAGACCAACAAGCAGCGCCTGATCCTCGACGTGTGGACCAACGGCACCGTCACGCCGGACATGGCGCTCGTCGAGGCCGGCAAGATCCTCCGCAAGCACCTGAACCCGTTCGTCCAGTTCGACGACATCGGCGACGCCATGGTGTCGGACGACGTCGCGAGCTCGAACGCCCAGGACGATGAGATCCTGCGCAAGCTTCGCATGCCGGTCAGCGAGCTCGAGCTCAGCGTCCGCGCGTCGAACTGCCTCGAGACCGCAAAGATTCGCACCGTCGGCGAGCTCGTGCAGCGCACCGAGGACGATCTGCTCTCGGTCCGCAGCTTCGGCAAGACCTCGCTCCGCGAGGTCAAGATGGAGCTCGAGAAGATCGGGCTGCATCTTGGCTACCCGGTTCCCGAGGGTCTGCTGAACGGTTGAGTGGTGTGCGATTGAGTGGCCGTGCGGCGGTGGGCCGTGCGGCGAACGAGTGAATGAGGGCCCGGCCGCGAGGCGTGTGCCCAGATAGGAACGAAGTCATGCGTCACCGTGTCTTTGGTAAGCAACTCTGCGTGAAGGAAGATCACCGCCGCGCGATGCTCCGCAATCTCGCCGCGGGCCTCTTCGAGCACGGCCAGATCGAGACCACGCTCCCGAAGGCGAAGGCTGTCCAGCCGTTCGTCGAGAAGCTCATCACGATGGCAAAGCGCAGTGGGCTCGCAAGCCGCCGCGCCGTCCAGTCCCGGATCAACGATCGCGCGGTCTTCGCGTGGGTCGTCGATCCGAACACCCGCGAGGAGAAGAAGAACGCGCACCAGCTGTGGGATCTCCCCGGCGAGGACGCGATCGAGTTCAACCGCTACGGCGAGCTCCGCAAGGCCCCGCGCCTCGTCCAGCACCTGATGAGCAAGGTCGCCCCGCTGTACGCGGACCGCGCCGGCGGATACACCCGCATCATCAAGCTCGACAAGCGCCGCGTCGGCGACCAGACCGACCTCGTGCTGCTCCAGCTCGTCGGCAAGGAAGACGGCCCGCAGGTCAGCGGCCGCCGTTCGAACCGCCGTCGTACCGCCGACAAGCGCACGGCCTATGCGGCCGAACTGCGCAAGAAGGGTGGCAGCAAGGCCGAGGCTCCCGCAGCCGAGTAAGGCCTGCGAGCAAGTCGCATCGATTGTGATTCCCAGCCGTCCCGCCTCGCGCGGGGCGGTTGTGTTTTTCGCGCGTGTCACACGCCGAGCAGCAGGCGCATGAACTCGCGGTTGTCGAAGCCGCGCGAGCCCTCGAGCGGGCCGAAGCGCACGATCGTGAGCCTCTGCTCCGGCAGGATGTAGAGGCGCTGCTTGCCCTTGCCGGCGGCCATGAAGCCGATGACGGAGCTCAAGACGTCTGGGCCGCTCTCCTGCGCGCGT
>JBIKXP010000303.1:0-3069 GCA_044355685.1 Phycisphaerales bacterium | reverse complement strand
CGAAGGACCCATCGGTGAAGAACGCGTTGCCGTAGACGATGAGGTCGATGCCGTGCGGGTTGCGCGGGTCGTCGACGACGTCGTGGTCGAACGCAAGCACAAGCCGGCCACCCACGCCGAGCGAGACGACTTCGTTCGGCCGGAACGCAGGCTGGAACGGGGTGACCGCCTGCGGAATCAGGCCTTCGCCGGTGAATCGCTCGGGCGCGCCGAGAGCGACGTTCGGATTGTTGAAGCCAGCGACCGCGCCAGTCCCGGCGACGTACGAGACGACCGAGGTCGCGAACGGCGAGTCGCCGCGAGCGTCCGACGCCGTTCTGGCGGCAACCGCCGCCATCAGGGTCACGACGATCTGGCAAGACGGAAAGAGATACCCACAGGCTGCGCGAATGCTGCGCATCCACTACTCCTTCCGGGAGCTCGCGCCCGGATCGGCTGCGCTCCGACCGGGAGCGCTCGGCGGTGCCCGAGCGGGCACGCGTCGTCTGGGTAGGTCTTCCGACTTCAGGGCCGCACGAAGCGGCGCGGAACGCGCCTTCCCAGCCAGTTGCGTGTATCCACGCGTGGCCAGTGGCTGCCGCAAAGCGGCTGCGTCCTGCGGGATGCAGGCATCCTCCTGTTACGGCGGCGCGACCGTGGCGGATTCTCACCGCCTTCCCTCGCTGCGACGCGTGTGCGCCGCAACGCCGGAGTTTCCTCCGGACGCCCAGACGTGGTCAGTATACGGACCTTGCAAGTTGACGTGTTTGGACCGTACGCGGTACATTCCGAGATTCGCGACGGCTCGAACCGAGCCGCCTTCCTCTCAGGAGTCTTCGATGTCGTTTAGCGCGTCCCCGTCCGTGATCGTCCGCCTCCCGCTTTCGGGGATGCTCCTCGCGTCTCTCCTCCTCGCTGGCGCCCCCTCGGCGCTGGCGGCGAGCCCCGTCGTCGCGCAAGACGACGCGGCCGCGTCGAAGGATCTGCGCTCGATCGAGAAGGGGATCAGCGACTTCGTCCACTATGTCCTCATCGGCAAGGCCGACCTCGCGCAGACCGCTGCCGAGTCGCTCCTTTCCGCGAACGTCTCGGATGCCGACCTCGCCGCGGCCGTCGACGGCGCGAAGCTCGGCGAGCGTCTCGACAAGGCCGTATCCCGCAGCCGCTCGATGGGCGCCGTGGCCGACCTCGCCGCGCAACTCGATGGCCGGGTTGAGGCTGGACGCCGCACGATGACCCGCAACCCCGCGCGCATCGCCGAGTCGATCGGCATGCTTCGCGGCACGCTGCGCGAGCGCATGATCGCCGAGGAGCGCCTCACCGCCGCCGGCGAGTACGCGGTGCCGCAGCTCCTGAAGGTGCTCGTCGATTCCAAGGACTCCGCGCTCGAGCTCGAGGCCACCAAGCGCCTCGTCGAACTGAAGCGCCAGGCCGTGCTTCCGCTCTCGATGTCGCTCGCGAATCTCGACTCGACGTCGCAGCGCAAGGTCGTCGCCATCCTCGGCGAGATCGGCTGGCCCACCGCGATCCCGTTCATCCTCGAGGTCGGCGCTTCGCCGAACGCGCCGGAAACCCTCCGCGCCGCGTGCGACGCCGCCTTCGCGCAGCTCAACGGCTCGGCGAAGGACGTTTCCGCGCAGTTCACCGCGCTTGCGCGCCGGTTCTTCGACCGCGAGGACACCCTGATCCCGAACCCGAGCGACGATGTGAACAACATCTGGAGTTTCGACGCCACCACCGGCGGCTTCGGCGGCCTCCAGGCGTCGCCGGTGTCGACCGCGGTCTTCTGCGACGACATGGCGAAGCTCCTCGCGCGCCGCGCGCTCGCGGCCGACCCCGCGAACTCGTCCGCGCTTGCCATCTACATCGCTTCCGATCTCCGCCGCGAGAACACCCTTGGCTCCGATGCCGAGAAGGGCCGCTACAGCCCGCAGTTCTTCGCGACGACTTCCGGCCCCTCGGTCTGCAATGAAGTGCTGGCCCTCGCGATCGACGCGAAGGACACCGCCCTCGTGCGCGACGCCGTCGCCGTCCTCGCGCAGACCGCAGGCAGCAACGCGCTGGTCGCGAACTCGGGCCGCTCGCCGATGCTCGAGGCACTTCGCTACTCCGATCGCCGCGCGCGCCTCGATGCCGCGCTCGCCATCGCAAGCAGCAATCCGTCGGCCGGCTTCCCCGGCGACTTCACGATCGTCCCCACGCTCGCGTCGGCGATCTCGGGCGTGAGCTCGAGCCGAGCCGTCGTCGTCGGTGGATCGATCGAGGTGCGCCAGGCGCTGCAGGAGCAACTCGGCAGCGCCGGTTTCGTTGCTGTCGGCGGCGCTGACGGCGCTTCGAGCTTCGACGCACTCGAGGTCGAGGTGATTCGCGCCAATGGCGTCGATCTCGTCGTCGTGCGCGGCGCGCTCGCGGAGATTCAGGAGTCTGTGGCGCGCGTCCGCGCAAGCGGCGCGACGGCTTCGACCCCGATCGTGGTGGTCGCCTCGGACGCCGACGAACTCGCCGTCCGCAACGCATTCGAGTCGGACCGTTCGATCGCTGTCTGGACCGAGGGCGGAACGCCCGACGCGTTCCGCGCTGCTGCGACCGGTGCGATCGAGCGCACGTCGGGTTCCGCCATGGATGAGGGCGAGAGCACCGAGTATGCGATGCGCGCCGCCGAGACCTTGCGCGCGATCGCCTCGTCGCGCAGCCCGATCTTCACGATGTCCGACGCCGAGCCGGCGCTGCTTCAGGCGCTCGCGACCAAGCAGGGTGGACTTCGCATGATGGTTGCCGAGGTGCTGGCGCGCGTCGCGACGCCGGCCGCGCAGTCGGCGTTGGTCGACGCTGCGCTCGGCGCGAGCGGCGGCGAGCAGATCGCGCTGTGCGATCTCGCAGCGGCTGCCGCGCGCGCGTGTGGCGCGAAGGCCGATGATCGGCAGCTTTCCGCGTTGCGTAGCCTGATCGCTTCGAGCGAGGGCGAGGCTGCGGATGCCGCCGGTCGTCTCCACGGCGCACTCGACGCGGGCTCCGCCGAGGCCGTGAAGCTGATCACGCGTGATTGAGCGGTCGCCATTGACCGGTCGCGGCTGCGGCCGCTCCCTTTGG
>JBIKXP010000302.1:0-3083 GCA_044355685.1 Phycisphaerales bacterium | reverse complement strand
CAGCAACAACGCAAACCACCGCGACAACGGCGTCGACACCGAGGCAGACCGGGAACGGATCGATCGCTTCGAGGCGGCGTACAACCGCATCGACCGCGAGCTGCAGCGCCTGCTCGACGCGAGCCGCGACGGACATCGCCGTGGCTTCGCCGCGAGCGTTCGGCAGATCTGCTCGGAGCGGCGGCACTTCGCGCGGCATCTCGACTTCCTGCTCGAGGCCGGCGAACTGCGCAACGCGCTCGTCCACAACCGCTTCGGGCGCTCGGAGTACATCGCCGTACCGACGGCGACCACGGTGGCCCAGCTCGAGGCGATCGACGAGGAACTCCGCAAGCCGGTGTCGCTGCGTGCACTTGCCGCGAAGGAAGTCGTGACCATCGCGATCGACGACCGGATCGGCCGCGTGCTCTCGCTGGTGCGCGAACGCGGCGTCGTGCGTTTCCCGGTGCGCCGCGACGGACGCATCGTGGCGCTTCTCACCGCAAGCGGCGTCGTGCGCTGGATTGCGTCGCACGACCTCGAGTCCTGCGCGCTTCCGCCAGAGGTGCAGGTGCCGCGCGGTCCGACGGGCGCGCTCGATGTGCGCGTGCCGAAGCCGCGCGACACGGGCGCGGGGACTGCCGGCGTCGGAGGCTTGAGCGATGGCGAACGCATCGTGTGCGCGATCGCGTCGGTGACCGTGGGCGAGGTGCTCGCGCGTGACCACCGGAAGGACGAGTTCGCCATTGTCGCGCGGGAGGCGACGGCGGACCTCGCCCTGTCGATGTGGACGCGCAATCCCCGGCTCGAGGCGATCATCGTGACCGAGCGCGGAAAGCCCGAGGAGACGCCCCTCGGCATCGCGACCGCGACCGATCTCATCAAGCTCCTTGATGCGCGCGCCTGAGGGCCCGCGTCAACCAAAACGGTCGTGGATCCGATCGCGCAGGTCGTCGAGCTTCGCAAGTCGCTCGCGCTTCGCGCCATCGAAGAGCCCCAACTGCCCGGGGGCGTTGGTCACCTTGCTCGCTGAAAACCCGCACAGCCGCACCGCACGCCATTGCCTGCGCGCGAAGCTCGCGAGGAGTTCCCGCGCGTGCTGCCGCAGCTCGTGCGTGTGGTCGCTTGGCGTCGAAAGCGTCCGCGCATGCGTGTGCGTCTCGAAGTCGCTGAATCGAATCTTGATCTGCACGGTCTCGGCGAACAGTCCCTTCGCCCGCAGGCGCCGTCCCACCTCGTCGGCCTGCGCAACCAGCTTCGCCTCGATCTCGGCGCGGTCGACGATGTCCTCCGGGAACGTCTCCTCCTCGCCCACCGACTTCGCGGCACGCCCGGTTTCGACCGGCCGATCGTCAAGTCCGTGCGCGAGACGCCACCAGTGCGCGCCGACATCGGCGAAGTCCTCGACCAACTGTCTCTCACCAGCCCGTTGGATGTCGCCGAACACGCGGTATCCCCGCTTGTGGAGCGCCTCCGCCGCGACCGGCCCCACGCCCCACATGCGCTCGACCGCAAGCGGCGCGAGCCGCGCGCCAAGCGCATCGGCCGCCAGGTCGAGATCGACGAGCGCATCGGGCTTCTCGAGATCGCTTGCGATCTTCGCGACGAACTTGTTGGGCGCGATGCCGACCGAGCAGGTGAGTCGCAGCTCGGCGCGCACCGAGGCGCGAATCTCCTCCGCGATCCGGCGCGCGGTCCCGAACAACTCGAGCGAGGCGGTCACGTCGATGAACGCCTCGTCGAGCGAGAGCGGCTCGATCTCGGGCGAGTAGCGCTCGAACACGCCTCGGATCGCGCGCGACGCCTCGGTGTAGCGCGCGAAGTCAGGCTTCACGACCGCAGCCTGCGGACACAGCCGCATGGCCTGCGACATCGGCATCGCGCTTCGGCAGCCAAACGCACGCGCCTCGTAGCTTGCGGCGCAGACGACGCCACGGCCCTCGCGACCGCCGACGAGCACGGGCCTTCCCAGCAGCGTCGGATCGTCGCGCTGCTCGACCGACGCGTAGAACGCGTCCATGTCGACGTGCAGGATGGTGCGCGCCGGGCCGCCCATCGCGGTTCAGCGCGCGGTGCCCGCGTCGATATCCCAGACGAAGAGCACGTTGGGATCGGGGAGCTTGCCGGAAGCGTCGGGCTTGAGGTCGCCGAGCTCGACCAATTGGTCGATGAGCGTCTGCCACTTGCCGACCCGCATGCCGCCGAGCCCGATCCGCTTCGTCTCATCGGTCTCGATCAGCTTCCGCTGACGCTCCGCGCCGATGTCCATCGCCTCGGCGCTCATGCCGGCGTTCAGACGCGCCATGGTCTCATTGAACGGTCGCGGCCCGTCGAGGTAGGCGCGCCAACCGGCCGCGCTTGCGCGGACAAGCGCTTCGCACACGTCGCGGTTCTTCTCGTAGTACTCGCGCCTCGTCACCAGCACCGCGTTGTAGGGGTCGAATCCGCTGTCGCCGATCATGAACACGCGCGTCCTCGTACCCTTCAGCTCGAGCGTCACCGGCTCGGAGATCACGAAGCACTGCTGCGCGAGCGTCGGATCGCCGACGAACTGCGCGAGGTTCGACGAGTATGGAACGATCTTGAGATTGCCTCCGGGATACTCCTTCGAGAGCCAGCGGAAGTCGGCGAGCCCTTGCTCGATCGAGACGGTCGAGCTGCTCTGCCAGAGCTCCGCGAGGGACGTGTGCGGCGACGACTCGTGCACCATCACGCCCATCGGGTTGCCTTGATAGACCGCGTACAGGGCCACGAGATCGGCGCCCTTCCCGTTCAACTCGATCAGTTGCGGCGCAGAGACGATGCCGAACTCGACGTTCCCCGAGGCGACCAGTTGCGGCGCAGGCACGCCGGGACCACCTTGGATGAGCTTCACGTCGAGGCCGTTCGACTGGAAGAGCGCCTTCTGCTCGGCCGCGTAGAACCCGCCGAACTCGGGCTCCGCGACCCAGTTCAGCTGCAGCTGTACGGGCCGCAGTTCGATGGTCGCCGCTCCGCCCTGCGCGACCTCGTTGGGCACGGTCCTGGGTCCTCGGTCGTCGCAGGCGACGAGAAGGCTGGCGATGGCGGCGGCGACTGCGGAGAACGCTGCGAAGGTGAGGCGC
>JBIKXP010000118.1:0-10346 GCA_044355685.1 Phycisphaerales bacterium | reverse complement strand
TGTCCGCGTAGCTCAACTGGATAGAGCGTTGCCCTCCGAAGGCAAAGGTTGTGGGTTCGAATCCCGCCGTGGACGCTTTCGGCCCCGTCAGGACGGGGCCTTTTTCGTTCCGACGTGCCTGTCTTGTACCGCTGAGTCGATCGCGCGGTCTGCCGCAAGGTTCCTACTACCGTTTCGCAGCAGGATTCGCCTCGAGGTCTTCGAGGCCTCCGCCAACGAGCCACTTCCGCACGCGACTCTGATTTCCGACGGCCAATACCCACGAGAGGCTGCCATGCAGATTGCCGAGCTCCAGCAGTTGATCCGCGACCGCTACTACGCAACCGACAGCGCGCGAGGGGCGCCCGCGACGTACCTCTGGTTCGTCGAGGAGGTCGGTGAACTCGCGCACGCGATCGCCAACCGCGAACGCGGCAAGCTCGATCAGGCGAACCTCGAGGAAGAGTTCGCAGACGTCATCGCATGGCTCGCGACGCTGGCGAACATCTGCAACGTTGATCTCGAGAAGGCGATCCACGACAAGTACCTGAAAGACGGCGGTCCGGAGGGATTCAAGTCGTGAGCGGGGTGGCGCCGTGTCCGTTCTGCGCAGGGGCGCAGCGCGTGTATCTCGAGAGCCCGCGCTGGCTCGTGCTGCGTCATGCAGACCCGGTGCCGATCCCGGGCTGGATGATGCTCGCCGCGCGCGCCCACCGAAGCGGCGTCGATGCCCTGACCGACGAGGAGGCTGCCGAACTCGGGCCGATCCTTGCGACACTCGTCCGATCGGTGCGGGAGGAAACTGGATGTGCGCGCACCTACGCCATCACCTTCAACGAGGCGGTGCCGCATCTTCATCTCCATGTGATTCCCCGCCATGCCGACGACGCGTCGACCACCAGTTGGGCGCTCGCGGACCGCTACCGGGCGGTCGCCCGCGGCGAAATCGCCGCCGCACCCGCCTCCGTCGCCGAAGCCATGGCGAACGCGATCGCCGCGCGCGCCCGCCCGGCGCTGGAGCGCATGGGGTTCGTGGCCCCGGCGCTGTCGTAGCGCCGGAGTCTGCTTGCGGATCTGCGGCACTGCCGCAGACGATGCGATGCGCTTCGCCGATTGCCGTATCCTTTCGCCATGTCCAAGCCAGCGCATCCCGGCGTCCAGCGCATTGTCGAGGCGTTCGCACGCGCGAAGGCCCGGGGCTCCTGCGCGTTGATGCCGTTCATCACCGCCGGCTACCCGGATCTCGCCACCACCGAGCGGCTGCTGCGTGAACTCCCGGACGCGGGCGCCGATCTCATCGAGATCGGCATTCCATTCTCAGATCCGATCGCCGACGGACCCGTGATCGCAGAGTCGATGCACCGGGCGCTTCTCGCCGGGGCAACTCCGCACGCGGTCCTCGACTCGGTCGCGCGGGCCCGATGCACCGTCCCGGTGCTTGCCATGGTTTCCGTCTCCATCGTCGAGCGCATCGGTACCAGCGAGTTCCTCACTCTGTGCGAGCGTTCAGGCGTGGCAGGCGTGATCGTTCCCGACGCCGGACCTGAGTTCTGGCCGGAGGCTCGCGCCAACGCCGGCGACGTCGCCACGCGGCTCGGAGTCGTTGAGTTGGTTGCGCCATCGACGCCGACCGCACGGCTGGCACGGATCGTCCGCGACTCGCGCGCGTTCATCTATCTGCTTGCACGTGCGGGCGTGACGGGAGAGCGCGCGGACGCCCCGGAAGTCTCGGCCAGGATCTCAGAGATTCGAGCGCTTGGGGATGCACGCGTCGCAGTCGGCTTCGGCATCTCGACCGCGGAACACGTGGAGGCCGTCGGTCGGTCGGCCGATGGCGCCATCGTTGGCAGCGCGATCGTGCGCCAGATGACGGGAGCGATCGACGCCGGCACGGACGCGGCCGACGCGGCGCTCGATCTCGTGCGCTCACTGCGCCGGCCGTGAGGTCGTGCCAGTCGTCTTTCGCCCAGTCGTCTTTCACCCAGTCGTCTTTCACCCAGTCTGACGGGTCCGCGGTGCTGCAATCCGCGCGGATCTCGGGCCTTCGGCGATCCGACCGACAGATCCCGTGTTCCGAGTCGGAGTGTTCCGAGTCGGAGTGTTCCGAGTCGGAGTGTTCCGAGTCGGAGTGTTCCGAGTCGGAGTGTTCCGAGTCGGAGCCCCGCCGACCCAAGCCGCGACAACGGCGTCAATACCGGCGGAGGACGCCGATGACCACGCCTTGGATGCTGCAATCGTCGACGATGATCGGCTTGAAGTCTGGATTGGCCGGCTGCAGCCGGATGCGACCGTCCTTCTCGCGATAGAAGGTCTTCAGCGTCGTCTCGCCGTTTGGAAGCAGGGCGACCACGCGCTCACCATTCCGGGCGGTGTTCCGCTTGTCGACCAACACGTAGTCGCCATCGAAGATGCCCTCGTCGCGCATCGACATTCCGTCGACCTGCAGCGCAAAGGTGTTGCCAGACCGACCCTTGCGTGGGCCAAACAGTTCCTCGAGCGCGATCGACTCCTGCTGCTCAAACTTCTCGATGGGGTGACCTGCGGCCACCTTGCCGACGAGTGGAAACTCAAGCGACGAGGCGACCGGGTCGCCGTGAAGTTGCCGCGCAGGCAACTCCTCATCATCTTCCGGCAGGAAGGCGTCAGGCGAGACCGTTAAAGAGCGTGCCTTGTTCGCATCGCGCTGCAGCGCACCCTTCTCGATGAGCGCCTCGACGTGCTCGAACACCGTGACCTTGCTGACGCGCAGCTCGTCTGCGATCTCCTGCATGGTCGGCGAGTAGCCCATCCTCTTGCGGGTATCGCGAACGATGCGTAGGACCTTCAACTGCTTCGGGGTGAGGTTCATCCATGGACTCCGGTGCTGGAATGGACTGGCGCGCAGGAACTGGCGAGGCGACTCGCACTGGCTTTGTCTCGACCATGGCCTGCGGACGCTCCGCGGGCTCGACCGTGACGCTGAAGACTTCGATAGCAATGGACTGGAATCGCTCGATGGCGAGTGCTGCAAGGGCGCGGAGCGCGTGCAGCGGGCCAGCGAGCGGCGGGGCGCCAGCGCTTGCGCTTGCGGCTGTCGATGCTGCTCCTCGCACGACGTCGCCGCGGTCGCGGACGAGCCGCGGGCCAACGGCGATGTAGCGTCGGGTGAAATCTCCGCCGGGACCAAGCTGCACCACGGGCCACTCGATCGCCGCGTCGCGCGGCGACTGCGCGTCAATGCACTGCCCAAACATCGCTTCGCCGTCGTGCAGGACGGTGTGAACCGCGATTGCGTGTGTTTCTGCCATGGACCGATCTCCTTCTCTCTGTGCATCGCCGACTTCATGCATGCGATGCGGCTTGGTCCACGACACGCGCTTCCCCCGCGGCGTTGGACGTTCGGTTCTCGCGTCTCCGCGCGAGCTGCTCCACTGCGAACGAGCCCCCTCAGACACCAACAACCCAGCGCCGCGCGCAGCGCGATCCGGCGATCCGGCTTCTCCGGCCTGCCCGGCTCGGCCAGTTCGTCCGGCTCGTCCGGCTCGTCCCGTCGCGCGCGCGGCTGTCTTCGTGGTGTTTGGAGTTCGTTCGGTCATGCTCCACACTTCGGCCAACCTCTTCCCGTTCCTCCACAATCTGTTCGGTGTATGTTCTCCCAAACAGATTCCTTCCGCAAGGGGTTCGGGTGTTTGCGACCGGATTTTGCGATGACCCGCACGACGGAGAGACGCGTAAGCGCTGCACTCACCGTATCTTGCGTCGATGCAGTCGCCTGGGTCAGTCGCAGCCCCAAATCTGGATCGCCCCGATTCCGACCGCGAGCCGCCTCCAGTCGATCCGTTCGCAGGGCCGGGGGTTGATCTGGCGGCGCTCTTCGCCCTCGACCGCTCCTACACCTTCCTGAACCACGGAAGCTTTGGGTCGACCCCGATTGAGATCCTGGCGCTCCAGGATCGACTCCGGCGCGAGATCGAGGCGCGGCCGATCGAGATGCTGGCGCGGCGGCTTGGGCCCTTGCTTCGCACCGCAGCGCAGGATGTCGCACGCTTCGTCGGCACGGAAGGGCGGCGACTGGGTTTCGTCACGAACGCGACCGAGGGCATCAATGCGGTGCTTCGATCCATGCGGTGGGAGGCGGGCGACGAGGTCGTCGTGATCGACCACGTCTACAACGCGATGCGGCAGTCGATTCGCAGACTCGGCGATGAGTCGGGCGTGGTGCTGCGGGAAATTCCGGTGCCGGTGCCCGTCGATTCGCCGCGCAGATTCGTCGAGGCGGTCGAAGGCGCGCTCACGGCGCGCACGCGGCTGGTGCTGATCGACCACGTGACGAGCCCGACCGCGCTTGTTGTTCCGGTGGCGGAGATCGTGCGCATCGCGCGCGCGCGCGGGGTCGCCACGATTGTCGACGGGGCGCACGCACCAGGTTCGATCGACCTCGCGATCGATGCGATCGGTGCGGACGCCTACGCGGCGAACCTCCACAAGTGGTGCTGTGCGCCGAAGGGAAGCGGCATCCTCGTCACGTCGCCCGAGCTGTCGGCGCAGCATCATCCGCTCGCGACGAGCCACGACTACGGCAGGGGCTTCGCGACCGAGTTCGACTGGCAGGGCACGCGCGATCCTACGGCGTGGCTTGCCTCGCCCGGGGCAATCGCATTCTTCGAACGTTTCGGCTGGCCAGCGGTCCGGCGGCGCAACCACGCGATGGCGACCTGGGCGCAGCGCGAACTCTGTCGTGCATGGGATGTGGCGCCGCTCAGCCCGCTCGACGGATCGATGCTGGCAAGCATGGCGACCGTCCCGGTTCCCGCGAGCGTTCGCGCGCGCTTCGCGACGGTTCCCGAGTTCGAGGCGGCGCTTCACGCGCGGCGACTCGAGCTGCCGGTCATCGACTTCGCAGGCGCGTGGCACATCCGGGTGTCCTGCCATCTCCACACCAGCCCGGCGATGATCGACCGTCTCGGCGGCGAGATGCTCGCGCTCGCCGCGAAGTGATCGGCTGGTGGCCGTGCGGCGAGCGGACCACGCGTGCGGCTTGGGAGAGTTGCGCCGTCCGTTTGGGCAAGTCCGCATGTCAATCCGATCAAGCCCCCCCCCGATCGGACCGATCTCGAAAGCGATGCGGTTTTCCATTGCACGTACGCTTCCCTGCCTTCTCTGTGTCGCGGGAGCCCTCTCCGGATGCGACAGCGGCACGACCGGCGATGAGTTCGTCGCGCACCACGCGAGTTTCGGCAAGTGGGCCGACAAGCGGCCAAGTGGCTCCGTCATCATGCATGACATGCTCGTCCTCGACGAGCCCATGCCGATGGCCGAAAGGAACGCGGTCCTCGGCGCCTACGTCGTCACCACCAACGGTCCGATCAGCGGGAAGATCGAGGACATCGTCAACGACCGCATTCCGGTGAACAAGGGCTTCCAGTTGAACTTCGCCTTTCCCGAGCAGATGACAGTTCGCATCGAGGTCATCCGCGACGGAGGCGCGCGGGAACTCGTCGCCGAGAAGCGCGTGTCGTTCCTCGAGGTCATTCGCTGATCGCGCGCCGCGCCGTTCGAGCGCGGACCGCCGCCATTCACACGTCGTCGCGAGGCTCCGTGGTGCGGATCTTCGCTCGGATCGCAGCTTCCTCGAGCGCCTTGTCGTGACGTGCGATGAGCGCGGGATACTCGCGCTCCTGCCACGCAAGCCAACGGCTCCGGTCGTAGCCAAACGGCGGCGCGGGCGCACCGGTGGTCTCTTCGACGACAGCCACCAGCGCCTGATGCACCTCGGTGCGGAACACCGTCACCACGGACTCGCGGATCTCGAGGATGCTTCCCTCGAAGTAACTGCCGGGTACCAATTGAAACGACGACGAGCCGTTCCCATTCACCGGAATCGCATTTGCGACGTACCAATTGGTCTTGCCGAAGACGATCCACCCCTCGCTCTGCTCGGAGCGCCGGGTCTCGGTCGCCTGCGCCAAGATCAGGGAGGGGACGAGTTTCGCGGCAGCATGTGCGCTCGCGATCATTGCGGCGCGCGCAATGGTCGTCTCGTTCCGGCTCAAGAGCCCGCCGTGCAGCACCCACAGCGCCTCGTCGGAAAGCGACTGCGGAAGCGCCTCGCGCACGCGGACCGTGAAAGGGTCGTCACGGAGCAGCGCAGCCTTGACGAGCTCCGTCTGCCCGACCGCGTTGCCTGCGAGGAGCTTCAGCATGACGTCGCGAAGCTCGCCGTCGGACTCGATGCGCGCACCGCGACGGGAAAGTCCGCCAAGCGCTTCGAGCGCGGCGAGGATGTCGGAGGTCGACTCAAGCGCCGCGAGCGTTTCGAGCGCACGCGCCCGCGCGGCGCGGCCACCCTCCGACGCGATCGAAGCGTCTAGGCCGGTCCGGATCAGGTTGCGAAGGGCCTCGCGTCGGAGGTCAGCCTCGATCGCCATGCGCCGCCGTTCCGACTGCGCGTCCATCGCGCCCCCGGGGGGCCGCGTCCGCGACTCGAGGCGCGACAGTTGCTCGAGAAGCCGGGTGGCCTCTCCATCGGCACCGACGGCGTACCGCTTGATCAGGATCGATCGCCCGGGCAGGCGGTGCGCTCCGGCGGCGTGTCCAGATGGCGCTGCCCCCGACGTTGGCGGCGACGCGGCCGACGTGTACGGGGCGTGGAGCAGGTAGGAGATCACCGTCGACAGCATGAGCGCCGACAAGCCACCACCCACGGCAGATGTGCGCCGCGATCGAGAGGAGCTGGCCCATGGGACGCCGTAGAGATCCACGTCAAGATCAATATACGACCGACGTTCAGCGGGATGCGATCAGATCGCCCGGATTCCGACCGCTGAAGCCGCGCACGCATCGCGGCGCTACCCTCCGTCGCATGCACGACGACACGGAACCCCGAGGCGGGGGAAACGAGCCGCCAAAGACAGACGCGCCGGGCGCTGTTCCGGGCCCGCTGCACGCCCGCTTGGGGGACGATCCCTTTGCGACCCTCGCCGAGCGGCTCTACTCCCGGATCGACCGCGACCCCCGCATCCGGAGTCTCTTTCCCGAAGACCTGGGGCCGTCAAGCGAATCGGTCCGCGACATGCGGGAGTTTCTGGTGCAATTCTTCGGCGGCGCACCCGAGTACTCACGCCGGAAGGGGCATCCGCGGCTCCGGGCTCGCCACATGCGGTTCCCGATCGATCAAGCCGCGCGCGACGCGTGGCTCGAGAACGCGATCGGCGCGCTGCGCGACACAGCGTCGTTGCATGCGCTCGACGGGGCCGCCATCGCCGAGATCGAGGCGTATCTCGCCCGGACCTCGCAGTTCATGATGAACCGCGAGGAAGCCCACGGAGCGGGGGGCTGAGCATCGGCAGACAGAGCGCGTCAGTTGCGATCGGAAACGACGCAATGGCGCTCGACGGTGTAGCCACTCCGCGGGAACGCCATCAAGGCACGGCCAGCGACGGTGCGGTTCTCGAAGTCGCCGAACTGCACGACGTAGACCGTGCTGCCGTCTGTTCTCCGTTTCTCGCAGACGCGAGGCGCGCGCAGCCGCTCGACCGCGACGCGCGCACGCAGCTCCCCGGCGACGGACTCCGCCTTCGCACGATCACGGAACGCACCAGCCTGGATGGCGAAGCGCGTGGGCTCGATTTCCATGCCGTTGACGATGATGGCCGTCGGTGACGACGGTGCCGGAACTCTGTCCGGCGCTGCGTCGCGAGGCGATGGCGGCGCGTCCTCTGCGACGCGCAACGCGGGCGAGGGTCGAGCCTCCCGCTCGGGCGCGCCGTCGCGTTCTCGCACGCGCGCTCGGAGCGCCAGCTCGGTCTCAAGCGCGCGTTCGCGCTCGGCACCCTCGAGAAGCGTTCCGGCGCGCCGGTAGCTGTCCGCGGCCGAACCGAAATCACCCCGGGTTGCATAGGCTGTTCCGAGCGAGATCCGCGCATCGGCCGCGAGCGTCCGGTCGGCGGCTTCGGCAGCCTCCGCGAGCGGTGCGATCGCATCATCGGGTTTCCCGAGCGCGAGCGACGAGAGACCCTCGAGATAGCGGGCGCGGTCCTGGTCGAGTCCCGTGCTGCGCGCGGACAGCGCGCGCGACATGGTCAGCGAACGCCCGAACTCGGCCGCGCGATAGGCGCTTGACGCGGCCGCGAGCGATGTGTCGCCAGACCCTTGGCACGCCGCGAACGCAAGCGCAGTGGCCGCCAGCAGGCCGATGCGGCGTGTCATCTGAAGCGCACCACGCCCCATGCGAGTCGACGCATGCACAACCCGCATCGATGAAGAAGCCGTTGGCATTTCGGTACTCTACGCGAGACACGGCGCCCGTGGCTCGTGCAAGCGAACCGAACAGAATGGAGTCCGCGATGGAACTGCTCTCGTCGATCAGGCGCAACCTGCTGCTCCGTCCATTCCGAGGCGTGATCGTCGACGACCAACGCACGTGGCGCGGCATCGACCTGATGGTGGTCGCATGGCATCTCGCACGCGAGATCGACCGGACGAGCTCGAGCGAGCGCATCGGCATCATGCTGCCGACCTCCGGTGCATTCCCGGCGGCCACGATCGCAGCGTGGACGCTCGGCCGCACCATCGTCCCGCTCAACTACCTGCTCTCTCGTTCGGACCTCGAGTACGTCGCGCGCGACGCCGGCCTCGACGCCGTCATCACCGTCGGCCCGATGCTCGACTTCATCGGCGGCCCGATCGCAGGTCTGCGCGAGATCCGGCCCGACCGCATGCGCTTCACTGGGATTCCGCCGATCCGCATGACGAATCCGCTGCGGCACTCGGATCTTGCCGTTGTCCTCTACACGTCCGGCACAAGCGGCCGTCCGAAGGGCGTCATGCTCACCTGCGGGAACCTCTCCGCGAACGTGCGCCAGTGTCAGGAGTGGGTCGAATTCGGCCGGGAAGACTCGATTCTCGGCGTGCTGCCGCAGTTCCACTCCTTCGGTCTCACCGTGCTCACGATGCTGCCGCTCGCCACCGGCGCCCGCGCCGTCTACACGGCGCGGTTCGTGCCTCGGAAGATCGTGGATCTCGCACGTCAACACAGGCCCACGGCGCTTGTCGCGATCCCATCGATGTACAACGCGCTGCGGCTCCTGAAGGACGCGAGCCCGGACGACTTCAGCAGCCTGCGCTTCGCGGTCTCGGGCGGCGAGCCGCTGCCGGCGGCCGTCTACGACGGCTTCCACGAGAAGTTCGGCGTCGAGATCAACGAAGGGTATGGACTGACGGAGACCTCGCCGGTCACGAATTGGTGCCGACCGCACGAGCAGCGACGCAAGTGCGTTGGCAAGGCGCTCTCGGGAATCGACCAGAAGATCCTCGGACCGGACGGCACGGTGCTCGGCCCGAACCAAGATGGCGAGGTCCGCATGAAGGGCCCCAACATCATGAAGGGCTACCTGAACCTGCCAGACGAGACGGCGGCGGTGTTCGACGAGCACGGCTACTTCAAGACCGGCGACATGGGCCGGCTCGACGAGCAAGGGTTCCTCTCGATCACGGGGCGCATCAAGGAGATGCTGATCATCGGCGGCGAGAACGTGTTCCCGCGCGAGATCGAGGAAGTGCTCAACCGTCACGACAGCGTCAAGGAGTCGGCTGTGATCGGCATGCAGGACGGCATGCGCGGAGAGGTCGCACTTGCCTTCGTCGAATTGAAGGAAGGCGCGACGTTTGACGAGCCTGCGCTCAAGGCCTTCTGCCGCGAGAGCATCGCCGGATTCAAGGTACCTCGCGACATCCGCGTGCTGAAGGAGCTTCCGCGCAACCCGACCGGCAAGATCATGCGCCGGAAGCTCAGCGTCGACACGCCTTCGGCGGAGTGACCGCGCCGGCGCAGCGGGGGACCGGCATCCGCCAATCAAATCTCGATCGCCCGGGCGAAACCCGTGCGGCTCTGCCGAAGCCGCGAGCGTTCCAGCGAGACCAAAAGAGGGCGCTTCAGGAAATCGTGTGGGTGAACTGCGATGGAGGCGCCGATCGGGCTCCGGTTTTCTCACGGAGGCACGGAGGAAGGACGAGAACCCGAAGACTGCGAGCGATGCGAGGACGCGGAAAGACGCGAGAAGTCGCGAGAAGTCATCTCTCCTCTTCGCCGAGGCCGCCTCTGCGTCTCTGCGAGAGAATCCGATTGCCCGGGGCTAGGTTCTGTCTGACGGATCGGCCGGGCTTCAATCCGCGCGGCATCCCGGCTGGCGGCGTCGGGTTCAACTCACTGTATCGCGTGGTTGGATCATTGGGGATACAGCTTCGTTTCCCCTCCTTGCCAACCGGGCGCCGATGCGG
Organism: Phycisphaerales bacterium; assembly: GCA_044355685.1. Taxonomy (GTDB): domain Bacteria; phylum Planctomycetota; class Phycisphaerae; order Phycisphaerales; family SM1A02; genus QWPT01. The sequence continues at coordinate 110 of JBIKXP010000118.1, read as the reverse complement.
ATTTCAAGGAGCATCAGTCCGGGCCTTCGGCGATCCGTCAGACAGAACCTAACGCGGCTCATGGACCTTCAGGCCTGAGGGACCTTCAGACCTGAGGGACCTTCAGGCCT
>JBIKXP010000301.1:0-3095 GCA_044355685.1 Phycisphaerales bacterium | reverse complement strand
GCAGCGGCCGTGGAGAACAAACTGGGCGAGGAACCGAGGGGCTTGGAACTGTCTGTGGCCCTTTCAGGCCTGGGCATCCGTTAGGCCTGAACATTCCTCAGGCCTGAAGGTCCATGAGCTGCGCCAGCCCCGGGCAATCGGATTCTCTCGCAGAGACGCAGAGGCGGCCTCAGCGAAGAAGAGAGATGACTTCTCGCGTCTTCTCGCGTCTTTCCGCGTCCTCGCATCGCTCGCAGTCTTCGTGTTCTCGTCCTTCCTCCGTGCCGCCGTGCCTCCGTGAGAAAACCGGAGCCCGATCGGCGCCTCCATCGCAGTTCACCCACACGATTTCCTGAAGCGCCCTTTTTGCATGGGTGGCGGCCGGCTGGGCTTCAGCCTTGCCTGTCGGTCGGGTGCGATGCGGTACGCTCCGCGTCCATGTACGGGCTCATCAACAAGGCCGTCGAGGATCTGGTGCGGAATAAGTTCGGCGACGACGCCTGGGAGCGGATCCGTGTCCGCGCTGGGCTTCCGGACGAGCCATTCATCTCCATGCAGCAATACGACGACAAGGTCACCGCAGACCTCGTCGCGGCCGCGAGCGCTGAACTTGGCGCACCTCCCGAGGCGATCCTCGAGGAGTTCGGCGCGTTCTGGGTTCGCTACACGTCCGAGTCGGTCTATGGCGAACTCATGAAGACCGCAGGCCGCACGCTGCCCGAGTTCCTCCGGAACCTCGACCAGATGCACACCCGCGTCAAACTCTCATTCCCACACTTGCGGCCACCGAGCTTCACGGTGCGCGACGAGACGCCGACCAGCCTGACGCTGCACTACTACTCCGAGCGCGCCGGTCTCGCGCCCCTCGTGGTTGGTCTGCTGAGGGGACTCGGCGCGCGGTTCAACGTGCTGCTTTCCATCGAGCATTGCCGCGCCGATGGGCCAACTCCGCACGACGTCTTCCTGCTGCAGTGGACGGAGGCGACGGGTTGAGCTTCGACTCCGTCGGCACGCCCTCGGAAAGCGCGCATGTGCTGCGCCGGCTGTTCCCGTTTCTCATCGAGATCGACGCGAGCGGGCGGATCGACATGGTTGGAGCGCGGTGGCGGGAGATCGCGCCCGAGGTCGGCGTCGGAGCGCAGCTCTTCGAGGTTCTCGCGGTGGAGCGACCCACGGGAGTCAGCTCGACCGACGACTTCCACGCGCGTCCAAACGACGTGTTCCTGTTGGCGCTGCGTTCGTTCGCCGACTTCAAGTTGCGTGGCCAGTTCGTCGCCCATCGTTCCAGCGACGGCCTCGAGCGCATGCTGTTTGTCGGGAGTCCGTGGATCAACAGGATCGACGACCTCTCTCGGTTCGGGCTTGCGCTCTCCGACTTCCCGCCGCATGACTCGCGCGGCGACTTCCTCATCCTGCTTCAGTCCCAGGAATCGACGCTTGCCGACATGCAGCTGCTGACGACGCGGCTCCGCTCGACCGCGGAGGAACTCGAGCGGAGGAACAAGGATCTTGTGAACGAGATGGAGCTGCGCACGCAGCTTGAGGCGCAGCTACGGCAGAGCCAGAAGATGGAGGCGATCGGGCGGCTTGCCGGAGGCATCGCGCACGACTTCAACAACATCCTGATGGCGGTGCAGGGATACTCCGCCCTCTCGCTTTCGCGGCTGGGCGCAGCCGATCCGGTGCGCGGCTGGGTCGAGGAGATCCGGAAGGCCTCCGACCGCGCCGCCATGCTGACGCGGCAGTTGCTCACCTTCAGCCGGCAGCAGGTGCTTCGGCCCGCCGAGATCGAGCTCATGAAGGAGATTCGCGAGGTCGAGGCGCTGCTGCGGCCGCTGATCGGCGAGCGCATCGAGTTCAAGCTGGTCGAGGAGGCCGAAGTCGGGCGCGTCTGGGCAGATTCGTCGGCGGTCCACCAGATCGTGATGAACCTCGCGCTCAACGCACGCGACGCGATGCCTGGAGGAGGCGTGCTTGAGATCCGCGTTGGATTCGCCGCGCCCGGGGTGGAAACCGATGGGGCGCGGTTCGCGTGCATCAGCGTTCACGACACGGGCAGCGGCATCGACGACGCGACGAAGGCGCGCATCTTCGAGCCCTTCTTCACGACGAAGGAAGTCGGCAAGGGAAGCGGCCTGGGACTCGCGACCGTCTACGGGCTCGTCGAGCAGTGCCACGGCGCCATCGAGGTCGAGTCCGAGGTTGGAAAGGGCTCGACGTTCCGGGTTCGGCTGCCGCTCATCACCGGCCCGGCCGAGCAGCTCGGCAAGGTGGCTTCGGGTCCGGCGCTCGGTGGACGGGGCGAGCGCGTGCTTCTCATCGAGGATGAGCCGCTGGTGCGCAGGTTGCTCGAGCAGTTGCTCATGCGCGCCGGCTACCAGGCTGTGCCGGCGTCCGATCCACTCGAGGCGCTTGCGCGGGTCGAACGGGAGAGGCAATTCGATCTCATCATCACCGACGTCGTCATGGCGTCGATGAGCGGTCCGGAGCTCGTCGAGCGCATCGAGGCGCTGCGCGGGCCGATGCCCACCATCTTCATGTCGGGCCACACCGATCACGAGAAGTTCCGCAAGGGAAGGCTGGCGTCGAATCACCGCTTTATGCCGAAGCCGTTCGCGCCCGCCGATCTCCTCATGCTCGTGCGCGAGGTGATGGCATCCACGGGCCGTTGAGAATCTTGGATCTTCAGGCTTTCGAGTGTGTTGCGGTGCCGTCGGACCCCGTGCGGGCGGTGTGCGGCTGACGGCCTCGTGGTTTCTCACGAAGGTACGGCGGAAGCGAACCTCGTCGGCATGACGCGCGTTGCGGGGCGGAAGCGAATCTCGTCGGCATGACGCGCGTTGCGGGATGGCTGAGCGAACGCCACGGGTGGGAGAGTGCAGAGCCTCGATCAGGCCGGGCGCGAACTGCTTCAGCTCATCCGCTCCGTGCCACTGTGCCTTCGTGAGAGAAAGCCGGAGTTCGATCGTCTCCTCGTTCCCAGCGCGCCCATACGGTTTCCTGAAGCGCCGGAATCTTCACGTAAATCTGCGCAGGATTCGCGGAGGGCTCTGGGCGCGGTGTAGATTCGCGCTTGCGCGGTGGAGAGGGAGATCATCATGGAGTCAGGGGAACGA
>JBIKXP010000117.1:0-10361 GCA_044355685.1 Phycisphaerales bacterium | reverse complement strand
GGCAGCGCGGGGGCTGACGGATGAACGGCTCCGCTGCGACGAACCCCGAGGCTCGCACCTTGGCCGCCGCCGATCGCACGTGGCGCACGGCGCTCATCGTCTATCTCATTCCGGTGACCGTGGTCACGCACTGGCCGCGCCTTGGATTCGAAGGCGCGGGAACGGTCGACAAGTGCGTGCACTTCATCGGATTCGGCCTGATCGCGTGGTTCGCCATGCAGGCACGGCTGTTCGGCCGCGTATGGACCGGCTTCCTCTTCGGTGTGGCCTGGGTCTACATCGATGAAGTGACGCAGGCCATTCCCATTCTCGGCCGCACCTTCAGCGGCTACGACATGATCGCTGGATGGATTGGAGTTGCGATTGCCGGCGGAATCGCGCTGGCGCGCGCACAGCGTTGGCCCGCTGCGCAGACCGATGCGATGCGGGCCGCGCTGTACGGCGATTGGCGATGCTGGCGCACCGCAGCGCTGTACGTGCTCGCGTGCGTCGTGATCGCCGGTGGCGGTGCGCTCGCGTGGCACGCCGGTGAAACCGGCCAGTTCTCGCTGCCCGCCGCTGTGTATCCGGTCGCTCTTGGCTCGATGATCGGCGTGATGGCGACGACTGGACTGCTCGAACTGACGGCGCGCGCGTCGATCGCGCGCGCGTCTGGCGACGGCGTGACGACGACGAAGCCCTCGACGAAGCCCTCGACGAAGCCATCGACGAAGCCCTCGACGGAGCCATCGACGAAGCCCTCGACGCGGGTCTGGTTGGCCGCCGCGCTTGGAGCACTGGTACTGGCAATCGAGTTGGCCGTCGCTGCATTCGTGGCCCACATGCTCTACGGCGGCGTCCTCCATCTCCTTTTCGGCGCGGAGCCCAACCCGGAGCACGCGATCGACCTCGAGGGCTTCCTCGTCATGCATCCGTGCTTCGTCATCGCGGGCGCCGTACTCATGCGCGAAACGGCGCACGCGCTGCTCGCACGCAGCCAACGGCGGTCCACGGGCCAGAACATCGCTACGCTGTAGGCTCCCATGAAGCGTCAGGTCGCCATCGTCGGAGCAGGCATCGCAGGACTCACCGCAGCGCGGTCGCTGTCGGACGCCGGTCATGCGGTCACGATCTTCGAGCGCGGCGATCGCGTGGGCGGCCGCGTGGCGAGCGACCGGATCAACGGCTTCACGATCGACCGCGGCTTCCAGATCTATCTCTCTGCGTATCCCGAGGGGAAGTCGCTGCTCGATCTGCGCGCCCTCGATCTCCGGTCGTTCATGCCCGGGGCAGTGGTCTGGGACGGCCGTCGCCGCGCCACCGTCGCGCACCCGCTGCGCGAGCCGCTCGCGGCCCTCTCCGGCGTCCTGCGTGGCATCGTGCCCCCGCGCGATGCGCTGCGAATGATTCCCTTCGCGCGCCGCGCGCTGTCCGGTCCGGCCGCCGCTCCGCGCGAGTCCGAAGGCACCACCACGCTCGAGTGGCTCGAGTCCGCCGGCATCTCGCGCCGAACCATCGACGTCTTCTTCCGCAGCTTCTTCGGAGGCGTGTTCTTCGACTCCTCGCTCCGCACCGACGCGAGCCGCCTCGAGTTCCTGCTGCGCATGTTCGCCGAGGGTTTCGCGTGCGTGCCCGCCCGCGGCATGGGCGAAGTCGCCGCGAACCTCGCGCGCGGGCTACCTGTTGAGACGCGCATCCGACTGGGAACGCCCGTCGAGCGGATCGACGGCACCAGGCTTGCGCTCGCAAGCGGCGAACGGTTCGACGCCGACGCCGTGATCCTTGCGACGGGCGCGCACGACCTGCGCAGGCTCGTTCCGGAACTGCCGGAGATCGCCTGGTGCGGCACCATGTCGGCGTGGTTCGCGACGCCGGATCCCTCGGTCCACTCGTCGTGGCTTGTCTTGAACGGCTCCGGTCTCGGGGCCTTCAACCACGGCGCCGCGATGTCGGCGGTCGCCGACACCTACGCGCCATCGGGCCGCGGCCTCTTCGTGGCGAACACCGCCGCGCTTCCCCGGGGAGCCGACCTCTCCCGCGACGTCGCCGAAGACATGCGGCGCACCCTCGCGCAGATCCTCGGCGCACGCGCCACCGATGGATGGGAACTCCTCGCGCTGCAGCGGATCGAGCACGCCATTCCCCGGCAATGGCCGGAGGATCTGGCCGCCCGACTGCCGAAGTCGCTCGGAGCGCGCGTCTTCGTCGCCGGCGACCATCTCGAGGACGCCTCGATCAACGGCGCGATGCGGTCGGGCCGCCTCGCAGCCGCGCAGTGCCTGCAAGGCCTCGGCTGAGCGGCAACGGCGGAGCGCAGGGGCGTTATGCTCCGCGTATGTCCATGCGACCGTCGACGATGCGCCGGATGCTTGCAACCGTCCTTCCGACCGCACTCGCGGCCGTGCTCCTCTCGGGGTGCGCCGAGTCGCGCATGCTGCTTGACTCCGACGTCCCGCTGCCGGATGGGATGACCACGGTGCGCAGCGCCGACATCCGCCGTGCGGGCGGCGTCGTCACCGGTGGCCGGTTCCTGCTCGCGGGCGCGGTGCCGAACGCGGCCGAACTTCTCGATGCGACCACCGAGCGCTTCCGCGCCTCGGGCTGGAGCGTCGTGCGCGAGGAGGCCGGGCTCGATCTCTCGACGGCCCAATTCGCGAAGGCGAACCGCACCGTCGACCTCACGATCACGCGCCGCGCACTCGAGCCGGACATGTCGACCGGCGTACTCGAGGTCGCGTCGGTCGCATCGGTCGCGCCGTAAGCCGACCGCCCGCGCCCGCCGGAACGGATTCCGATGGCCGAACGCTTTGAACACCACGCACGACTCATGACCGTGCTCACGCTCGTGAGCCGCGTGACGGGTCTCGTGCGCGATGCAGCGCTGGCGCGCGTGTTCGGCGTCGGTCCCTTGATGGACGCCTTCAACTTCGCGTTCGTCATCCCGAACCTCTTCCGTCGCCTCTTCGGCGAAGGAGCGATCTCGGCTGCGTTCTTGCCGCGTTACGCCGAACTCGACCGCGACGATCCTGAGGCAGCGCGCCGCTACTCGGGGCTCATGCTGGCGCTGCTTGCGGCGGTTCTCTGGGGCATCGTGATCGTCGCCGAGCTGCTCATCCTCGGGCGCTGGGTCGCGAGCCCCGCGCTCGACGTCTCCGGTGCCGGGCCGCTGCGCGTCGGCGGCATCCCGATCGAGGTGCTGACGGTGCAGCACGTGCGCCTCGGGTATGAACTCGCCGCGCTCATGCTGCCGTACATGCCGCTGGTCTGCCTGACGGCGGTGGGCGGCTCGGCGCTCCAGGTGCATGGCCGCTTCGGTCCGACCGCCGCGAGCCCGATCATCCTGAATCTCGCGATGATCGCCGCGACGCTCGGCGTCCTTCCCGTCGTCCACGCCGGCACGTTCGACGAGGCGACGCACATCCGCATCGTCGCGGGCGCCGTGCTGGTCGCGGGAATCCTCCAGCTTGCATGGACGTTCCATGCGCTGCGGCTTGTCCGCCCGGTCTTCGCCCCGCGCGATCCCGTGGCGTGGGCGTCGGTCCAGTCGACGCTGCGGCAGACGTTCCCGATGATGCTCGGCCTCGGCGTGCTGCAGATCAACACGGCGATCGACGGCCTCATCGCCAGCTGGCCGACCATCGTCGGCCCCACGATCTTCGGCTTCGACTACCCGCTCGAGACGGGCGCGATGAGTGCCATGGCGAACGCGCAGCGACTCTACGAGTTCCCGCTCGGCGTCTTCGGGATCTCGATCGCGACCGCCGTCTTCCCGCTGCTGGCCCGCCAGAACAACGACCTGCCCGCCTTCGCCGCCACGGTGCGGAGGGCACTGCGGCTCACGGTCTTCATCGGCCTTCCCGCCAGCGCCGGTCTGTGCGTGCTCGCGTACGACGCGGCGGGCGCCTTCTTCCGCGGCGGCCAGTTCGACGCGGCCGACGTCGAGCGCGTCGGCTTCATCGTCATCGGCTTCGCGCCGGCGATCTGGAGCTACCAGATGAACCACGTGTTCACGCGCGCCTTCTATGCGCTGAAGGAACCGATGACGCCGGTGAAGGTGTCGGTCGCGATGGTTGCGCTGAATCTCGCGCTGAACTGCACGCTCATCTTCACGCCGCTGCGCGAGGCCGGGCTTGCCTGGTCGACGGCGTTCTGCTCGGTGCTGCAGATCGCGATCCTCGGCCGCATGCTCGCGCGCCGCGCGCCCGGCATCGTCGACAGCGAGGTGGTGGGCAGCTGGCGCCGCAGCCTGATCGCATCTGCCGTGATGGCGGCGGCGGTCGTCGGCGTCGTCCACTTCCTGTTGCCGACGGACGACCGCTGGTCGGTCTACGCGCTCCGTCTGGGCGTCGGGGTCGTGGTGGGGGCGGGCCTCTACTTCGCGCTCGCGCGGCTCATGGGCATGCAGGAATTGCGCGACGTGCTGCGCCGCGGCGCCCGTTCGGCCTGATGCGTGACGGCTATCGGCGCTGCCTGCGCAGACGCGATCGGTTCCGGGCGTTCCGCTTCAGACATGGCCCGGAAACGCCGATTGCCGAGCGGGAGGTCCTCCATGCCGGCCGAAGAATCCGCGTCGCCGACGCGGAGTCCATCCGATAAAGAGCCGCGAGAGCAGAAGGATGTGCTCCGCATCATCGCCGACGTCGAGCGTTCGCTCGGCGCGCTTCGTGCCCGTGCGGATGCCGACAAGACCACCTCGGACGAACAGCGCGCGCTTCTCGAGCAAGTCGAGCGCCTGAAGGCCGAATGCGCGAAGCTTGGCGAGGAGAAGACGCAGATCCGCGAGAAGGCGATCCGTCTCGAGACGAAGCTCGCCGCCGCGGAGTCGACGCGTGCCATCGCGGAAGATCGGGCCCGCCGCGCGGAGGAAGCGCGCATCCGCGTCGAGCTCGAGGCCACCAACACGCAGTTCAACCAGGAAGCCGAGCACATCAAGGCCCTCGAGGAGCGCATTGCGGCCGAGCGCGGCCGCGGCGAGGAACTCGAGCGGCAGATGACCGACACCAAGCAGGAGCTGGCGATCGCGATGTCGAAGCTCGCCGCCGTCCTCAAGGTGGCCGAGAAGCATGCGCTGCATGCGAATGACCTCGAGGGGCAGGTCGAGGCGCTCCGCGCCGAGGTCGAGACGGCGCGCAAGCTCCAGCGCGAGGGCGCGCTTACGCTTGGCGGCGCACCGCTCGCCGAGGCCGAGATCCAGGAAACCATCATGCCGAAGCTGGCGCAGGTCGCCGGCTTCCTCCGCATCCGCAAGGAGCGTCTCGTCGCCGTCCAGCGTGCGTTGAAGCGCCGCGTGCAGGCCATGCGCATGCTGCGGCAGCTGTATTCGGCGCAACCGGCGATTCTCGCCGCCGAGGCGGAGGCGCTTGCCAAGCAGCGCGCCACCCTCGAGGAGGAGCGCACGAGCCTCGCCAACGAGAAGGCAGTGCTCATTGCCCTCGAGCAGAAGGTTGCGCGGGAGATCAATCTGCGCGCCCGGCTCGCGGGGTACGCGCGGGTCGCCGCCGTGGCGTCCATCGCCGTTGCATTCCTCGCCGGCGCTGCGTGGGCATCGTGGATGACCGCGGCGTCCATCACCCCGAAGAACGCGGTGGCGACGGTCGAGCTGCAGACCACGACGCGCGGCGCGGCTTCGACGCCAGCCCAGTCGGAACCCATCGCCACGTGGCTGAAGGACATGCTGGCGAATCCTGCCTTCCTCGGCACGGTGGCCGGCCGCATGAGCGACCGCGGCTATCCGCGCGAAGACGCCGATGCGCTGGTTGCGCCGCTCGTCGAGCACCTCCACGTCGACGACACCGGCTCCGGCCTCATCATGACGCTTCGCGGCACCGGCGTCGAGCAGACCGTCGCGCTTCTCGATGCCGTCACCGCCGTCGCAATCAGCGAATCGGCGCGACAGCCCGAGCGCGAGGCCGATCAGCTCCGGCTCACGGTGCTTGGGGCGCGGCAGGAAGTCGGCCGCACCGTCGTGGCCCGCGGCATGCTCATGAAGGACGAGACGCATCTCGTGCGCGCGGGACTCATCTTCTCTATGTGCGTCACGCTCGTAGGTGGCGCGGCCTTCTTCCTCATGCGACGGCAGCGCGGCGACGGCACCGCCGCCGCAAAGGGGGCGCTTGCCCCATCGCCCGCAGCGAAGCCGGCGAAGGCGTGAGCCCGCGCCGCGCTGATTGAACCACGGCTTTATGACCCGTGTCGGAAGGCACTGAACTCACCCTGCGGAGTGCTCGCAATCGGTGGGGTCGAGGCGAAGTCGTCTTCCGATCAAGCCGATCCAACTGGTGAAGTGGCGTGCCAATGGATGGCACGCATGAAAGGGGACTGCCATGCACGGATTCGCTCGGCTCAAGCTTGTCGGAACAGCGCCCATCGACGGAGTTGATCGGAGCGAGCAGGACGACGTCCCGTCGCCGCTGCCGTTCCCGACCTGCATGCGTGAACTGCCCATCGGCACGCACGGCGGCTGCGCCGCGGCACAGGCGATTCTCGCGCTCGACCGCGTCGAGATGTCGCTCGAGAAGCTCCGCGCCAAGCTCGCGCTCGAATCGCGCGAGGAAGGCCCGCACGCTGCGTGATGCGCGGTAGGGCCTCGGCGTCGAAGAATCACGCTTTCCGTCGAAACAAACAGACGCTGCCGTTGGGCAGCGTCTGATCGTTTTCCGAGTGCCCGGGCGCGTGCGCGGGCCTCACTTGAGCGGCTGCATCGACAGCGGATCGCGCAGCGGCAGGTGATTCACGGAGTCATTGAAGAACTCCGCCATCGTGGCGCGCGCCGGCTTCCCGGGCATGCCGTCGCCGGGGGCGATCGCGTTCCAGTCGCCCACGACGAACACCGCCATCTTGCTGAAGTCGAGCATGCGTTGCGCCGCGCGCTGCACGTCGCTTGCGGTGATCCGCGAGATGTTCTCGCGATAGTTCTGCCAGTACGCTGGATCGCGTCCGGTCCATTCGTCCGAGACGAAGATGCCGAGCATGGCGTCCTTCGACTCGAAGGCGCGCGGGAAGGTTTCGATGAACGACTGCTTGGCGACCTCGAGCTCCTCCGCGCTGACAGGCGTGTCGCGCATCTTGCTGAACTCGCGCTCGATCAACTTGATCGCAAGCGCGACCGTCGCGTTCTTCGACTGGAAGCTGGCGCGGAACTGGCCGGGATACCAGACGCCCGCATCGAAGCCGCTTCCCGCCGAGTAGGCGAGGCCCTCGTCCGAGCGCACCGTCTTCATGATGCGGCTCGTGAAGCCGCCTCCGCCGAGGATCTCGTTCATCACGAGCGCCGCGAAGTAGTCGGGATCGTCGCGGGTGATGCCGCGAGAGCCGATGAAGACCTTGCCTTGCGGGATGTCCTTGCCCACGTGGTAGACGCCCGGCTCGAAGGTCGCCGCGGGCGCCTGCGGAACCGGCATGCGCTCGCCCGTCGGCCAGGACGCGAGCGCCTTCTCGAGCTTCGCGAGCATCTCGGCGACGTCGAAGTCGCCGGTGACCGCGATGACGACATTCGCCGGATTGAACACCTTGCGGGCGAACGCGCTCATGTCATCCTTGGCGATGCCGCGGATCGACGCCTCGGTCGGCACGCGAGCCTCGAAGTGGTCGGCGCCGTAGAGAAGCATGTTCCACTCGCGGCCGAGGATCGGATCGGCGTCGTCATTGCGCTGCTTCATGCCTTCGATGGCGATGTTGACCGCGATCGTTGTCTTCGACTCGTCGAAGCGCGGCTTGGTCAGCATGTCCACGAGGAGCGACAGGCTCTCGTCGAAGTTCGCCTTGAGTGTGTCGATCGACGCCGAGCAGACCGTATCGTCCGCGCCGATCGAGATCTCGGTGGCGAGGAAGTCGAGCCGCTCGTCAAGCTCGTTCGGAGCAAGCGACTCGGTGCCGCCGGTGCGAAGGAGCGACGCCGTCATGCTTGCAAGGCCGACCTTGTCGGCGGGCTCGAGGTACGACCCGCCGCGGAACGTCATGGAAAGCTCGATCAGCGGAAGTTCCTTGCTTGGAGCGAGGAACACCACCACGCCGTTCGAGAGGACATGGCGGTAGTCCGATGCCTTCGGCGGGTTGAAGACGAGCGGCCGGAATGCGAGGCTCTCCGGTCGCTTGGGGAGATCCTGCGCGGCGGCGGGCGTCGCGGTCAGTGCGAGGGTCGAAGCGACGACGGCGCCGACGACTGCGGAAAGGACGGCGTGCTTCTTCATGATGCTGTTGCGGTTCATGTGTGGAGGTCCTTTCGTGGTCAGTTCGCGGGCTTGGCGGCGTCGAGCTCGGCGAGCCGAGCCTCCATCTTCGCCATGATGTACTCGACGAGTGGCTTCATGCTGGGCGGAAGCTGCGCAGCCTGCGCGTTCATCTGTCCGAACGCCTGGCGCAGCCGCTCGACGTCCGTCTCCTTCGCGATCTGCTGCGCCATCTGGCGCGCCTGCGCCTGCATGGGCGCGGGCAGCGAGGCGAGCGCCTCGTCGGCCGCCGGAGCCGCCATGCCGGCCTTGCGGGTGTAGGTCGCGACCGAACGGTTGTCGCGCGTGAAGTACGTCTTCGCCACGCGCTGGATGTCGTCCGCGGTCACGGCCTCGATGCGCGTGGGAGATTCGTTGATCTCCTCCCATGTGCCGAGACCCTCGTAATAGCCAAGCTGCAGGAGCAGGAAGAAGTTGGTCTTGAGGCGGCGGTAGTTCGACGCAGCGAACTGGTTCTTCACCTTCTGAAGCTCGAGCGCGGGCACGGGCTCGCTCTTCAGCTTCTCGATCTCGGCGTACCACGCCTCCTCGAGCTGCCCCGGCGTCGCGTCGCCCTTCACTTCGGCGCTGAAGCTGAACGCACCCGCGTACTTCCGGCTGTCCTGGCGGGCGCCGGCGCTCGAGGCGATCTGTCCACCCTCGACGAGCGACTTGTAGAGGCGTCCCGTGCGGCCGTTGAGGACCGACGCGAGCACGTCGAGCACGTAGGCGTCCTTGTGACGGAACGGGACCGTGTGGTAGCGCACCTCGACCGACGGCTGGCAGTCGCACTCGGCGTTCATGCGCATCTCCGCCATCTGCCCGACCTCGAGGGTCACCACCGGCGGCGGCTCCATCTCGCCGCGCGAGAGCCGCGAGAAGTAGCGCGTGATGTTCTGCTTCACCTCGATCGGGTCGAAGTCGCCGACGACGACGCCGCAGAGGTTGTTCGGGCGGTAGTAGATGTCCCAGTACCGCATCGCCTCTTCCATCGTGTAGCTGTTGAGATCGCTCGACCAGCCGATCACCGGCCAGGCATAGCCGCTCGACGAGAAGAACATCGCGTCGAACTGCTCCTGGAAGATGCCGGTCGGCGTGCTCTCGGTGCGCAGACGGCGCTCCTCGTGCACGACGTCGCGCTCGGAGTAGAACTCGCGGAACACCGAGTTCGAGAGGCGGTCCGACTCCATCCACGCCCACAGCTCGAACTTGTTCGAGGGCACGTTGATGAAGTAGAAGGTGAGGTCATGGCTCGTGAAGGCGTTCATGCCCGAGCCGCCCTTGCCGGTGTAGATCTTGTCGAACTCGTCCTTCACGATCGAGCGCGCCTTCTCCTGCTCGGCCTTGAGGAGCGCGATCTCGGTCTCGATGCGGGCCTTCTCGTCGGCGGGCGCCGAGGCGAGCTTCGTGCCGAGTTCGGCGATCTTGTCGGCGCCAAGCCGGCCCTGCTGCGAGTCCATGAGCTTCTTGAGTTCGCCGCGGAGCTCCGCGAGCTCAGGCGTGTCGTTCGCGGGTTCCCACGGATCGGCGATCTCGCCGGCGAAGAAGCGCTTGTACTGCGTGCTCCACGTGATCGCGTTCATCTGGTCGCGGATCGACTTCTGCGCGGCGCGGTACTGCGCGTCGCTCTCGGGCGACTGGGTGCCGATCGTGTCGGTGCCCTTGAACATCATGTGCTCGAAGAAGTGGCTGATGCCGGTGATGCCGGGGCGCTCGTTCACCGAGCCGACCTTCGCCACCCAGCCGGCCGCGATGACGTTCGGCTGGTCTGTGCGCGGAAGCAAGAGGAACTTCATTCCGTTGTCGAGGGTGAAGACCTCGGGCTGGACCTGCTGTGCGAGCAGGGGGGCCGAGACGGCGAGTGCCGCAAGTGCGGCGGTCAGCATGCGCATGGATGGCTCCGGGGTGGTTCCCGCGCGAGTCGCGGGCAAAGGGAAGATGGTACCGCGCTGGTTCAGCCGTTTCGGGACCTTTCGGGCGCCTTGGATACCGGCCTCGGGCGCCTTTGGTGCCTTCCTCGGCTGCCGAAACGGGAGGATCAGGGGATCAGGCCTTCCCTTTCGAGGAATCGGGTCTACATTTGGCCGTTCAGGCGCGAGATTTCCTCTTCATGCCGCCTCGATGCGCCCTCTGGCGCGCGAGGAACGTACGGATGGACTGCCGGCGCCAGATCCT
>JBIKXP010000300.1:0-3107 GCA_044355685.1 Phycisphaerales bacterium | reverse complement strand
ACCACGGCGGCGCAGATCGTCACCGCGGTCAACGCCTTCACCGAGGCGCTCGGCGTGTCGGCATCGACCTCGGGCACCGACGTCCGCATCAGCTCGACCGGCTTCGGAACCGAGTCGTTCGTCCGCGTCCGCGAGATCGCGAACGTCAACGCAAGCACCAACTTCATCACCAACACCGTCGGTGGCGCCTCGCAGGAGACGCGCACCGTGGGCCGCGACGCCCAGGTGAACATCAACGGTGTCGTCGCGACCGCTCGCGGCACCACCGCCCGCGTCGCGCTCGACGGCTTCGACGTGTCGGTGTCGCTGATCGGCAACAACGGCATCAACGCCGCCGGTCAGTCGCGCACGTTCTACGTCACCGGCGGCGGCGCCGACTTCAACCTCGCTCCGGACGTGAACCTCGCCGGCAAGGTGTCGCTTGGCATCGAGACCGTGACCAGCTCGAACCTCGGAGGCGCCGTCTCGGGCTTCCTCTCCGAGCTCAAGTCGGGTGGTACTGCGAACGTGCAGAACGGCAACCTGACGAAGGCGCAGGAGATCCTTGATCTTGCGTCGAAGCAGGTCTCGAGCCTCCGCGGACGCCTTGGTGCATTCACCAAGAACGTCGTCGGCTCGACGATCAACAGCCTCGGCGTGGCGCTTGAGAACACGACCGCTGCTGAGAGCGCGATCCGCGACACGGATTTCGCAGCGCAGACGGCGCAGATGACCCGCAACCAGATCCTGGTGCAGGCCTCGACGCAGGCTCTCTCGATGGCGAACTCGGCTCCGCAGTCGGTCCTTTCGCTGATGCGAGGCTGATACCGGGGGCGGAGTAGGCTCTGCCGATCACGGCTTCGGCCGGTGAGGAGCGGAAGCTCCAAGGGGAATGAACGACGGGGCGGTCCCACACGGGCCGCCCCGTTGTCTCTTTTTGCGCTTGTGTCACGCCGAAGATGCCCCGTGCGCACCCGGAAAGTCCGTTTGTAGGGTCTGGAGGGCCTGTACGGCCTGTGCGGATCGTGCAGATTCTGCCGTTTGGAGCGATTTTCGCGGATTTGCGGCCTGAATCGACTGTGAGGATGAAGTGGCCTTTCCTGCCTTCCGATGGCAGCGTGCCGGGGCATCCGCTCCGGTACGTCACGGGGCGCAGGAGGCGCCCTCCACAGAATTCGGACCCCACCTGAGGAAGCGGTGGGGCACCGAACGAACGGCACTGCGGCCACCCTCGGCATCCCCGCGAACCCGCAGTCCGATCACCGGTCTCCCACCGGAAGCTCACGGAGGACATCAGTCATGAGTCGAATCAATCAAAACGTCCCGTCGATGATCGCCCAGCGCGTCAATTCGCACAACAACCGAATGATGTCGAGCACGCTCGAGAAGCTCTCGACCGGCTACCGCATCAACCGCGGCTCCGACGGACCGGCAGGCCTGATCATCAGCGAAAATCTCCGCGGCGAGCTTCAGGGCATCAACTCTGCGATCGGAAATGCGCAGCGCGCCGAGCAGGTCGTGAACATCGCCGAAGGCGGTCTCCAGGAGATCTCGAACATGCTCATCGAGGTTCAGTCGCTCGTCGGCCAGACGGCGAACGAGGCCGGCATGTCGCCAGAGGAGCGCGACGCGAACCAGCTCCAGATCGACAACATCTTGTCGACGATCGACCGCATCGCGAACTCGGTCTCGTTCCAGGGCACCAAGCTCCTGAATGGAAACTACGACTACACCCTCAGCGGCCAGTACACCGCCGCGAGCGGCTTCGGCGACGTGACCGTGAACTCGGTCAAGATCTCCGACAACGTCGGCGCTTATCGCCAGGTCACCGTGACCGTGAACCAGTCGGCGCAGACGGCGCGCGCGGGCCTCATGCTCAGCGCGGGCGTCCTCGAGAACCAGGGCTCCGGCGCCGTGACCTTCGAGATCGCCGGCGAGCGCGGCGCGCAGCAGTTCAGCTTCGCATCGGGTACCACCGCGGCCAACATCGTCACCGCGATCAACGCCTTCAGCGAGGCGCTCGGTGTCTCGGCCCAGACCTCCGGCACCGATGTGCGCATCAACTCGATTGGATTCGGCACCGACGCCTTCGTCCGTGTCCGCGAGATTGCGAACGCGAACACCAGCACCAATTTCATCACCAACACGATCGCAGGCGCGACACAGGAAGTCCGCACCATCGGTCGCAACGCCCAGGTGAACATCAACGGCGTCGTCGCCACGGCCCGCGGCCTGACCGCTCGCGTCGCCCTCGACGGCTTCGACGTCGCCGTGTCGCTCCTCGGAAACAACGGCGTGAACGCAGCAGGCCAATCGCGCACGTTCTACGTCACTGGCGGCGGCGCCGACTTCAATCTTGCGCCGGACGTGAGCCTCGCGAGCAAGGTGTCGCTCGGCATCGAGACCGTGACCAGCACGAATCTTGGCAACGGCGTCAGCGGCTTCCTCTCCGAACTCAAGTCGGGCGGCAGCGCGAACGTCCAGAACGGCAACCTCACCAAGGCACAGGAAATCCTTGATCTCGCCACCAAGCAGATCTCGAGCCTCCGCGGTCGTCTCGGTGCGTTCACCAAGAACATCGTCGGCTCGACCATCAACAGCCTCGGCGTCGCGTTCGAGAACACGACCGCCGCGGAGAGCGCGATCCGCGACACCGACTTCGCGGCCGAGACGGCGCAGATGACCCGCAACCAGATCCTGGTGCAGGCCTCGACGCAGGCTCTCGCGATGGCGAACTCGGCTCCGCAGGCCGTGCTTCAGCTGATGCGCGGCGGCTAAGAGACGAGGGCGGAGGACGCGAGCCACCGGCGGACGCTCCGCCGGTGGAGCACCCCGCAGAGAAGGAAGACGCGCCCGAAAGGGCCGCGGAGAGTGAGATTGAGCGCGGTCCACCGGGCCGCGAGGAGCGAGAAAGATGAGGTCCGCGAGGACCACACGGAGAAAGAGCGAGGGCGGTCCGCAAGGGCCGCCCTCGTCCGTTTCGAGCGCTTCAGGAAATCGGGTGGGTGAACTGCGATGGAGGCGCCGATCGGGCTCCGGTTTTCTCACGGAGGCACGGAGGCACGGAGGAAGGACGAGAACCCGAAGACTGCGAGCGATGCGAGGACGCGGAAAGACGCGAGAAGACG
>JBIKXP010000116.1:0-10387 GCA_044355685.1 Phycisphaerales bacterium | reverse complement strand
CGGGAACCGCGCGCGAGAACTTCGTGCCGAGCATCGTCGCGCTGCCCTTCGGCACGCTCAACTTCACGTTCCAGCAGGCGCTCGGCGAGCACTGGAAGCTCTCGTTCCAGGCCAAGAACCTGCTGAACCCCGAGATCCAGACGGTCTACCGCTCGGAGTACCTGCCGGCGGACATCCTCAACACCTCGTACACCGCCGGCATCGACTTCGCGGTGGGCCTCTCGTTCCAGATGAACTTCTGATCCGCCCGCGACGGGCGCCGGACACGAACCATGCTCGACACGCCACACACCTCACGGTCCACCTTCATCCGCATCTGCGGCGCGATCGGCGTCCTGGCTGCAGCCGCCGCATGGACGCCGGCGCCGACTATGTCGCAGGCCCCGTCGCAGGCGGGCGCCGCCGAAGAGCCCGATGTCGGCGCGCGCATCGAATCGACGCGCGACGTGCTCGACCGCTGGGTCGAGACGCGCCGCATCATCTCGGAAGAGGCGCGCGAGTGGGCGCTCGGAAAGGACATCCTCGAGTCGCGCATCGACGTGGTCAGGCGCGACCTCGCAAGTGCGAAGGAGCGCGTGGTCGAGACGGACAAGTCGATCACCGACGCCGACCGCAAGCGCGCGGAACTCGTCGAGCAGAGCGAGAAGCTGAAGTCCGCGTCAGCCGAGCTCGCTGCGACCGCATCCCTGCTCGAGACGCGCGTGAAGGATCTCGTGCGCCGCCTTCCCGATCCGATCCGTGACAAGATCAAGCCGCTCTCGCAGCGCCTCCCGGCGGATCCCTCCAAGTCGGAGCTTCCCGTGGCGGTGCGCTTCCAGAACCTCGTCGGCATCGTCAACGAGGTGAACAAGTTCGCGCGCGAGATCACCATGACGAGCGAGATCCGCACCCTGGCCGATGGTTCGAGCGCGGAGGTGACGGTGGTCTACCTCGGCATCGCACAGGCCTACTACGCCGGTAGCGGCGGCAAGATCGCCGGCTTCGGAAGCGCCGGCCCGGAGGGCTGGACGTGGACCGTCGCCAACGACATGGCGCCGCAGGTATCGAAGCTCGTCGCCATCTTGAAGAACGAGAGCCCCGCCGAGTTCGTGCCCCTTCCGCTGAAGGTCGACTGAGCCGCGCGTCAAACCCCGCAGATCCGCAGGATTCCATCCATGCACACCATCGCCAAGACCATTCTCATCGCCGCGTGCGCGCTTGCCTCGTCGGTGCCCGTCGTCGCGCAGGATGCGCCGGCCGCAGAGAAGCCGACCTTCGACGCCGCCGCCACCGATATCCAGAAGCAGCTTGAGGACAGCCTGAAGGAACTCTCTGCGCTGCGCGAGCGCGTGGCCGCCGAGCGGCTGCCGCTTGTCCGCCAGCTCGGCGACCTTGAGCAGGAAGTCGTCAAGGCCCGTCAGGAAGCGCAGCAGAGCGCGCGGCTCCTTGAGACGCGTACCTTCGACCTCTCCGGCCTCACTCGCGACATCAAGGCCCGCGAGGAGGAAGTCTCCTATCTCGGAGGCCTGCTCGGCGAGTATCTCCGCAACTTCGAGTCTGGGCTCCACATCACCGAGCTCCAGCGCTACCGGAAGGAACTCGAGGAGGGCCGGCTTGCCGCAGAGAACGCGGAGATGCCGAAGCAAGAGCTCTTCCGCATCAAGTCGAAGCTCCTCTCGACGAGCATCGACCGGCTCGAGCAGTCGTTCGGCGGCGTGAAGTTCGACGGCAGCGCCATCGGCGCCGAGGGCAAGGTGCTGCAGGGAGCGTTCGTCCTGGTCGGACCGGCCGCGCTCTTCCGTTCCGCGGACGGCGCTGTCGTCGGCACCGCCGAGCAGCGTCTCGGCTCGCTGGAGCCGTCGCTGACCGCGTTCGAGACGCCTGAGGTGGTGAAGGCCGCGGGCGACTTCATGGCGCAGGGGGCGGGCGCGATGCCGTTCGACCCAACGCTCGGAAACGCGCACAAGATCGCGCAGACCGAGGAGACGCTCTGGGAGCACATCAAGAAGGGCGGCCCCGTCATGTGGCCGATCTTCATCCTCGCAGGCGCGGCGCTTCTCGTGAGCCTCTTCAAGTGGACGACGATGCTCTTCGTGCGCACGCCGTCGAACGCGCGCGTCCGGGCCGTCATGGCCGCCGTCGCCGCGGGCGACAAGGCGAAGGCGGTCGCGCTCTCCGCGAAGCTTCCGGGCCCCATGGGCCGAATGCTCCGCGAGGGCACCGCGTCGCTCGGTGGCCCGCGCGAGGCCGCCGAGGAGCAGATGTACGAGGTCATGCACCGTACGCAGCTCAAGCTGCAGTCGCTGCTTCCCTTCATCGCGATCTCCGCGGCGGCGGCGCCCCTCCTCGGTCTTCTCGGCACGGTGACGGGCATCATGAACACCTTCAGCCTCATCACCATCTACGGCACCGGCGACGTGAAGACGCTTTCGAGCGGCATCTCCGAGGCGCTCATCACGACGGAGTATGGCCTGATCGTCGCGATTCCGTCGCTCCTCCTCCATGCCTACCTTTCGTCGAAGGCGAAGAAGATCGTGAACCGTCTTGAGACGACCGGCATCTCGTTTGTGAACGAGATGGCGAAGGCAGAGGCGAAGGCTGCGTCCACGAGCCGCGTTCCGGCGGAGGTCGGCTGATCCATGAACCCGATCGCCAGCATGGTCTCTCCCGCCTTCGCCGCGTTCGTGGAACGCGCGTGGGAGATCACGGTCGCGGGCGGCAACGCCATGTGGGCGATCTGGTTCGTCGCGTTTCTCATGTGCGCGCTTGGCGCAAATGTCTGGATCGGGATGACCGGCTCAGGACTGCGTCGCCGCTCGCAGAGGACGATCGAGCGCTGGGTGGCAGACCCCTCGCGCGCCAGCGGCGCGGTTGGACGACTCGTGAGGGATGCCGTCGGCACGCGATCGCGAGATGCGGCCTCGCTGACGTTCGCCGAGCACAAGGCCGACGCGCTCGAGCCCTTCGACCGCCAGCTCAAGATCATGAAACTGTGCGTTGGAGTTGCGCCGCTCCTCGGGCTCTTCGGCACCGTCACCGGCATGCTCGCGACCTTCGCCGCGCTCGCCTCCGGTTCCGGCGGCGAGCAGACGATGGGCGACATCGCGAAGGGAATCTCGGAGGCGCTCATCACCACGGAAGCCGGCCTTGTCGTCGCGCTTCCGGGCCTCTTCTTTCACTACTACCTCTCGCGCAAGCTGCGCGGTTACCAGAATTTCATCGACGACGCGGAGCGCGTCTGCCTGAAGGGCATGAGGGCGGCGGCCTAGCGCCGACAGGAGCACACCATGGGACGATTCCGAAATGCATCTTCTGGCGACGGCGGCGAGACGGCGATCGATCTCTCGCCGATGCTCGACTGCGTCTTCATCCTTCTCATCTTCTTCATCGTGACCACCACCTTTGTCGACGAGACCGGCGTGGAGGTCGACAAGCCGCAGGCGGCGTCGAGCGTGCAACTTGAGAAGACGAGCATCCTTCTCGCGCTCACCAAGAAGGGCCAGGTGGTCTACGGCGGCCGCGAGATCGGTATCAACGGCGTGCAGACGCTGGTGAAGCGCATGATCGCGAAGGAGGATGTCCCCGTGATCATCCAGGCCGACAAGGAAGCGCCTGCGGGACTCTTGGTGCGGATCATCGACGAGTCGAAGCTCGCGGGCGCGACCAAGGTGAGCATCGCGAGTGCCAAGGGCGGCTGAGCAAGGCAGGGATTACGAAGCAATGATCAGCAAGACCGCATTCACCTTCGTCTATCAGGGAACGCTGCGCGTGCTCGCCGCAGCGGCGGGGCTTGCGTTGACCGTCGGCCTCTTCCTCGTGCTGCCGTTGCTGGAGAGCATCACCTCGACCGCGCAGACGGACATGATCGTACAGGGCGTGAACACGGCGCTTCCGCCGCCGCCGCCACCGCCGCCGGTCGAGGAGAAGAAGGAGGAGGAGAAGCCCGAGGAGGAGCCTCCGCCGCCGCCGAAACTCGCGGACGAGACGCCACCACTCGATCTGTCGCAGCTGGAGCTGGCGTTGAATCCCGGGACTGGTGGAGGAGCGGGCGGCGACTTCGAAGTGCGACTACCCGTCGGAGGCGCGGCAAGCGGCGAAGGCGGGGACGGGAACGAAGTCGACCAGCTCTTCTCGATGTCCGACCTCGACCAGAAGCCGCGTGTGATCTACCAGCCAAGCCCGCAGACAAGCAGCCAGCTCCAGAAGCTCGCGCCCGCCACCGTCACCATCGTGTTCGTCGTCGACCAGCGTGGTCGCGTCGAGAACCCGATGGTGCAGACCTCGAGCAATCCCGCATTCGATGCTGCGGCGATCGCTGCGGTGAAGCAGTGGAAGTTCGAGCCAGGAAAGCGCAACGGCGAATCGGTTCGGTTCCGCATGCGCGTTCCCATCACGTTCCCGAAGAAGAAGTAGCCGCACGTTCCGCCGATTGCGGGCGTTCGCGACAGCACGAGATCCAGACATGAATCCGACGATCCTTCTCGCACCGGTCCTCCTCGCGCTCCAAAGCGGCAAGCCTGCCGTGTCGCCACCAGCGCCTTCGGAGGAACTTCCGAAGATCGCCCTTTCCGACGCGCAGCGCGCCGTGTTCGGCGACGACCTCTTCGAGCGGCGCTTCGCCGAGAGCTACGCGGCCGAGACTGACATCGAGCCGAAGCTCCTCGACCCGGAGCGGAAGGGCATGCTCGAGGTGCTCAAGCTGATCCAGGCCGACAAGATGGCTGAGGCAGCGGCGATGCTCCAGAAGATGCGGACCGACGCGTCAAGCGCGGTGCTCGACTTCACGCTCGGGAACATCGCGTTCCAGAAGGAGGACTTCTCGACCGCGATCGAGGAGTACAACAAGTCGGTGCAGAAGTTCCCGAGGTTTCGCCGCGCGTGGCGCAACCTCTCGCTCATTCATGTCCGCAATGGCGACCTCGAGAAGGCGCTCCCCGCGCTGACGAAGGTCGTCGAGCTCGGCGGCGCCGACTCGACCACCTATGGTCTCATGGGCTTCGCCTACTCGAACCTCGACAAGCCGATCGCGGCCGAGAGCGCCTATCGCATGGCCATCCTGCTCGATCCCGCGACGCGCGACTGGAAGCTCGGGCTCGCGAAGGCGTTCTTCAAGCAGAAGCGATTCGCGGATGCCGCGGCGTTGACGGCCGAACTCATCAAGGAGACGCCGGACGCGGCCGACCTCTGGCTCCTGCAGGCGAACGCCTTCGTCGGGCTTGGGCAGTCCATGAAGGCCGCGCAGAACTACGAGATCGTCGACCGACTCGGAAAGACGACGGTTGACAGCCTCAACATGCTCGGCGACATCTATGTGAACGAGGGACTCTACGACATCGCCGTGACGTGCTACGAGCGCGCGATGCTCAAGACTCCGCGCGGCGCGGCCGAGCGGCCGATTCGTGCCGCGAAGGTACTGGTCGGACGCGGCGCGTCGGCCGACGCCGAGGGGCTCATCTCGCAGATCGAGCGGATCTACGGGGCTGAGCTCAAGGAGGCCGAGCGCAAGGATCTGCTCAAGATGAAGGCGCGCATGGCGGTCGCCCGCGGTGCCGGCGAGGACGAGGCACGCATTCTCGAGGAGATCGTCGCGATCGATCCGCTCGATGGCGAGGCGCTCATCCTTCTCGGCCAATATCACGGCCGCGTCGGCGATTCCGCGAAGGCCGTCTTCCTCTATGAGCGCGCTGCGAAGCTCGAGAGGTTCGAGGCCGACGCCAAGGTGCGCCATGCGCAGTTGCTTGTCGGGCAGGGGAAGTACGCCGATGCGCTTCCGCTTCTGCGAAGCGCGCAGCAGGTGAAGCCGCGGGAGAACATCCAGCAGTACATGGAGCAGGTCGAGCGCGTGGCGCGGTCGCGCTGAGCGCGGTCGCGTGCGGCGATGGCACGCCTCTCGGCGGCTTCAGCCGCGCTTCGCTTCAAGCTCTTGCCAGCGCGCGTAGAGCCGCGCGATCTCCGCCTGCGCGGCGCCTGCTGCGTCGCAGGCCTTCGCGTAGGCGGCTCGATCCGCGACCAGCTTCGGCTCGTTGAGCTTCGCATCGAGGTCGGAGTGCTTCCTCTCCGCGGCTGCGATCGCGGCCTCGATGCCCTCGAACTCGCGCTGCTCGTTGTAGGAGAGCTTCTTCTTTGCGGCTTGCGGCGAGGCGGGTGCGGGCGCTTGAGCTTTCGGAGTTGCCGGAGCTGCGGGGACAGCGGGCGCAGGCGCGGTCTTCTGCTGTTGCGCTGGTGCGCCCATCGCGGCGCGCTCGGACTCGTCGAGCGCGCGCAGCGCCTGCGCGAGGCTTGCGACCACGCGCGGAACCCCGTCAGGTGCGCCGAGCACGACAATGCGCGTCGCAAGCGCCTCGAGCATCGCGCGGTCGTGGGTCACGAGGAGCGTCGCGCCGGGGAAGGTCTCGATCGCCTCCTCGAGCACCTCGAGCGTGGGAATGTCGAGGTCGTTCGTCGGCTCGTCAAGCACCAGCATGTCGGCCGGCTCGAGCATCATGCGTGCCACGTGCGCGCGCGCAAGCTCTCCGCCCGACAGCATCGACACCTGCTGCAGGAGCTGCTCGTCGCGGAAGAGGAACCGGCGTGACCAGCTCTTGATGTGCATCTCTCCGCCGCGGAAGCGAACCTTGTCGCCCGTCGGGGAGATCGCGTCCTGGAGGAGCGCGCCCTTGGGGAATTCGGCGCGCGTCTGCGACATCGTCACGATGCGCGGCTTCGGGTCGGCGGTGCGCACATGGCCCGCGTCGCAGGCGAGTTCGCCCGTCAGGACCCGCAGAAGCGTCGTCTTGCCCGAGCCGTTCGGGCCCATGAGCCCGATGCACTCGCCGGGCGCGACATCGAGGTCGAGGTTCCGGAAGAGCAGCTTTCCGCCGAGCGACTTCGCGATTCCTTCCGCCGAGAGCAAGAGCCGCGTCTTGCGGCCGCTCGCGCTGAAGTCGATGCCGGCGCTGCCGGCGTTGGCTGCGGCGTTGCGCGCCGAAAGCTCGGCGAGCTCGTCGCGGCGCTCGGCGCTGTCAGAGATGCGCGCCTCGCTCTTGGTGCGTCGCGCCTTCGCGCGGCGGCCAAGCCAGCGGTCGTCCTCGCGCACGGTGTTCGCCAGCGACTGCTCGGCCTTCGCCTGCATCGCGAGAAACTCCGTCTTTCGGCGACGGAACTCGGTGTAGTTTCCGTCGACCGAGAGCGTGCCCTCGGGGTAGGCGCGCGAGAGCTCGATGATGCGCGTCGCGCAGTTCTCGAGGAACACGCGGTCGTGCGTCACGAAGATGACCGCACGCGCGCGGAGATCATGGCTTCCGCGCAGGAGGAAGTCCTCGAGCCAATCGAGGCCCTCGACATCGAGGTGGTTCGTCGGCTCGTCGAGATAGAGGAGGTCGGGCGTGCCGCCGGCCGACGCAAGCGCGCAGGCCACGGAGAGGCGCTTCTTCCAGCCGCCCGAGAGCGTGCTGGCGACCGCGTCCATTCGCGCGTCGTCGAAGCCGATCTTGCCGAGGATGACCGTCGCAAGGACTTCGGCCTCGTGCTGGTCGCCGTGGGTCTCTGCGCAGGTCAGTGCCGCAGCGGTCGTGGCCGCGATCGCGGTGACGCCCTCGCCGAACTCGTCGCGCTGCGGGACATAGACGGAAATCGTGCCGCGCGGCGTGCGAATCTGGCCCGAGTCCGGTTCCTCGCGGCCCGCGAGCATGCGCAGCAGCGTCGACTTGCCGGCGCCGTTCGGGCCGATCATTCCGATCCGCTCGCCTTCATCGATCGAGACTGAGACGCGGCGGAAGAGTTCGCGCAGGCCGTGTGACTTGGAGAGAGCGGTGGCGTTCAGGAGCACGAAACCGTCCCGACTGCAGACGGCACCAGGATCTCGGCGGTCGTCTTCGCAATCACTTCCTCGACGGAGACGCCGGGGGCGAGTTCCTTGAGTACGAAGCGGCGCTTCGACTTGTCCATTTCGAGGACGCAGAGTTCGGTGATGACCATGTCGATGCACTTCTGGCCCGTGAGCGGCAACGTGCACTTCGGGATGATCTTCGACTCGCCCTTCTTGTTGACATGCTCCATGACCACGATCACGCGCTTCACGCCGGCGACGAGGTCCATCGCGCCGCCCATGCCCTTCACGAGCTTGCCGGGAATCATCCAGTTGGCGATGTCGCCTTCCTGCGAGATCTCCATCGCACCGAGGATCGCGAGGTCGATGTGTCCGCCGCGGATCATCGCGAAGCTGTCGGCGCTCGAGAAGAACGAGTGACCGGGCACGCCCGTCACCGTCTGCTTGCCGGCGTTGATGAGGTCGGGGTCGACCTCGTCGTCGTGTGGGAACGGACCCATGCCGAGGAGACCGTTCTCGGATTGGAGCCAGACCTGCATGCCCGCCGGCACATAGTTCGCGACGAGTGTCGGCATGCCGATCCCGAGGTTCACGTAGAAGCCGTCACGGAGTTCCTGCGCGGCGCGTTGGGCGATCTGGTTGCGGTCGAGGGGCATAGGGGCGTGGATGATAGG
The DNA here is from genome assembly GCA_044355685.1 of Phycisphaerales bacterium. Lineage (GTDB taxonomy): Bacteria > Planctomycetota > Phycisphaerae > Phycisphaerales > SM1A02 > QWPT01. The sequence continues at coordinate 1,927 of JBIKXP010000116.1, read as the reverse complement.
GCAGTCTGCGGCGGAGGACGCAGCGGAAACCCGTTCGTACCGCCGCTATCCTGCGCGCGTTCAGTTCCAAACATCCAGGGCTTCCCTCATGCACCCCATCCTCACCCGTCTCGGCATTGCGAATCATCCGCGCCTCTGCGCACCCGGCACCGCGAACTCGGTGACGAGCGACAACCCCGCGACCGGCGAGGCGATCGCCGCGGTACGGCTCGAGTCGCGCGCCGACTACGAGAGCGCGATCGCCCGCGCCGTCAAGGCGCAGGCGTCGTGGCGGCAGCTGCCCTCGCCGAAGCGCGGCGAGATCGTGCGCCAGATGGGCAACGCCTTCCGCGAGGCAAAGGATCCGCTCGGCGAGCTCGTGTCGCTTGAGATGGGCAAGATCAAGGCCGAGGGCCTCGGCGAGGTGCAGGAGTCGGTCGACATCGCAGACTTCGCGGTCGGCCTCGCGCGGCAGCTCTACGGCCTCTCGATGCACTCCGAGCGCCCGGGTCACCGCATGTACGAGCAGTGGCAGCCGCTCGGCGTCGTCGGCTGCATCACCGCGTTCAACTTTCCGAACGCGGTGTGGGCGTGGAATGCGATGCTCGCCGCGGTGTGCGGCGACGCCGTGATCTGGAAGCCATCGCTGGTGACGCCTCTGGTCGCGATCGCGACGAGTGAAGTCTGCTGGAAGGTGCTGCGTGAGCAGGAAATCTGGCGCCCCGAGGGGATCGATCCCGCGGACCTCTTTCCGCTTGTGATCGGCACCGACAGCGAGGTGGGCGAGCCGATGGTCGCCGATCGTCGCATTCCGCTGATCTCCGCCACGGGTTCGTGCCGCATGGGCCGGCGCGTGGGCGAAGTCGTGGCGAAGCGCCTCGGCCGTTGCCTGCTCGAGCTTGGCGGCAACAACGCGATCATCGTGATGGACGACGCCGACATGGAGATGGTCGTGCGCGCCGTGCTGTTCGGTTCGGTCGGCACGGCGGGCCAGCGCTGCACCACCACGCGGCGCCTCCTCGTCCACGAGAAGGTCGTTGACGACCTCTGCGCGCGCCTCGCGAAGGGGTACAAGAGCGTCCCGATCGGCGACCCGCTTGCGGCGGGCACGCTGATGGGCCCGCTCGTCAACAAGCAGGCGGTTGCGGGCATGCGCCACGCGTGCGTCGAGGCCGAGAAGGAAGGCTGCACGCTGCTTGCGGGCGGCGTCGCCGGCATCGATCGCTTCGCTTCGAAGCCCGGCAACTTCGTCGAGCCAACGCTCTACCGCGTGCCGAAGGGCGCGCGGCCGAAGATCTGCTGCGAGGAGACCTTCGCGCCGATCCTCTATGTCTATTCGGTTGCGAACCTCGACGAGGCGATCGAGATCCAGAACGGCGTCGACCAGGGCCTGTCGAGTGCGATCTTCACGCTCAACATGCGCTCGGCCGAGCGGTTCCTCTCGACCGAGGGCTCGGACTGCGGCATCGCGAACGTGAACATCGGCACCTCTGGCGCGGAGATCGGCGGTGCGTTCGGCGGCGAGAAGGACACGGGCGGCGGCCGCGAGTCTGGGTCGGACAGCTGGAAGCAGTACATGCGCCGCCAGACCTGCACCATCAACTGGTCGAAGGACCTGCCGCTCGCCCAGGGGATCAAGTTCGACGTGTAGGAGGCGGTCGGAAGTCGTCGAGGGCGTAGCCCGAGCAGCTGGCGCGCGGTCTCGGGCACTTCGACTCCGCACCACTCGAAGTGGTGGCACCCATGAAGGGCTGTCGCAGGCGCATGGTTCAGCGCTCGCGCTGCGCGCTCGTCGCCGCCGAGGGCGAAGCCCGAGCGGGTGATGTCCGGTTCGACAGCCAAAAATGGGTGCCACTACTTCCAGTAGTGCGGAGTCGATGTGTCGTCGTGGGCCCACGCGGCACCACTCAAAGTGGTGGCACCCATGAAGGGCTGTCGCAGGCGCATG
>JBIKXP010000299.1:0-3116 GCA_044355685.1 Phycisphaerales bacterium | reverse complement strand
TCGGATCCTGCGTGGTCGAGAGGTGTTCGACGATGCCTCGGCTCACGACGTCGCGCGGCGCGAGTTCGCCGAGCGGGTGACGGTCCTGCATGAAGCGTCGACCGGCGCGGTCAACGAGGTGCGCACCTTCGCCGCGCACGGCCTCGGAGATGAGCAAGCGCGCCGCGCCGGCGACGTAGAGCGCCGTCGGATGGAACTGCTCGAACTCGAGGTCGGCGACCGCGGCGCCCGCGCGCCACGCCATGGCGACGCCGTCGCCGGTGGCGATGCGGGAATTCGTCGTCTCGCGCCAGAGCTGCCCCATGCCGCCCGAGGCGATGATCGTCGAGCGCGCCCAGATCAGCTGCAGTCCGTGCTTCGGGTGATGCGTGATCGCGCCGAGCACGCGGTCCTCGCCCCGCTGCGACGTTCCCGACGTCACGAGATCGAGCGCGAAGCAGCGCTCGAAGAGCCGGATGTGCTGGTGCGCGCGGCACGACGTCGTGAGGACGCGCGAGAGTTCGCGCCCGGTCGCGTCGCCATCGGTGTGGACGATGCGGCGGAAGCCGTGTCCGCCTTCGCGGGTGAGTTGAAGCGCGCCGTTCGCGTCTCGGTCGAAGCGCATGCCGAGTTCGATGAGTTTCGCAACCTCCGCCGGGCCCTCCTCGACGAGGATGCGAACCGTCTCGGGGTCGCAGAGGCCGGCGCCCGCCTCGAGCGTGTCGCCGACGTGCGCGTCGGCGCTGTCTTCTGCCGCGATGGTGGCTGCGATGCCCCCTTGCGCCCACGACGTGTTCGAGACGTCGAGCGTCTCCTTCGCGACCACGATCACCTCGCCATGCTCCGCCGCCGCGAGCGCCGCGCGCAACCCGGCCACTCCGGAACCGATCACGAGCGTGTCGGTGAAGATCGCAGGGAGAAGCTGCGACCGGAAGGGAATCAGGTAGCGCCGCTCCGAGATCGACGAGAGCATCGGGTCGCTCACTTGGGCGGGCCTTGCTGCGCGAACTGGTCGCGGTAGCGACCGATGTAGAGCTGGCTCGAGCGGCCTTCGTGCCGCTGGCCGGTCCAGAGCAGCCACTTCCCATCCGGGCAGAAGACCGGCAGCACGTCGGCGCCGTCGGCTTCGGTCACGCGACGGCGCACCGGGGCGGCGCCGGCACCATCGGGAATCGTGACTTCGAACACCTCGTAGTTGCGATGGCCCATCTCGCTCGAGGCGTAGACGAGCGTCTTGCCATCGGGACGGAAGAATGGACACCAGTTCACGTGATCATTCGCGGTGAGTTGCAGCTCGTTCGCGATTCCCGTGATCGAGCCGCTGGCGTCGAACACGAGGTCGGCGACGAACACCTGCAGCAGGTTGTCGCGGTTCCGGTCGGAGCGGTAGCAGATGCGCTTCCCATCTGGCGAGAAGAACGGGCCGCCGTCGTAGCCGGGCGCCGTCACGATGGCGCGGCGCGCGCCGGTCTTGGTGTCGCGGATGTAGAGGTCGCCATCGCCCGACTCGAGCGAGCAGAAGAGGATGAATCGGGCGTCGGGTGACCAACTGCCCTCGGCCATGTAGGCCTTTCCATCGCCTTCGAGCGGCTTGAGCGACGCGACGCTGCCATCGGCGGTGCGCAAGTCGACCTCGACGATGCGCGTCTCCGGCGGGAACGCCCATCGATAGCGCGAGGTCCCGCGCTGGTAGCCTGGCGCGTTCTCGGAGGTCGGTGCGCCGACGGTCGAGGCGAAGAGAAGCCGGTTCGGATCGGTCGGGTGGAACCAACCGCATGTGTTGGCGCTGCCCTTCGGCGAGACGCGGCGGATGTTCGCGACGCCCGTGATGTCGCCGGCCGCGTCGCGCACCACGTCGCAGACGAACATTGCATAGAACTCAGCCGGGTCATCCTCGCCTGGCGGCACCTCGATCGCCTGGAACACGATGCGCTTCATGTCGGGCGAGAAGTAGGCCTCGCCGGCCTTGATGAAGCGATCGGGGAACGTGAGCTGGAGGGCGCCGCTGACGCCGGGCTCGCGGGAGGGGTTCACGACAACTGGGCGCGCCTCCGCCGCGGGCGGGGTCGAGGCCGCGGGCGGGGTCGAGGCCGCAGCAGGCGCGGCGGCGGCTGGCGGCGTCGCGGGCGATTCGGCTGGCTTCGGGGTGCACCCCGAGCACGCTGCGAGAAGAGAGACGGCAAACAGGTTCCGGAGTGCCATGGGGCGGTTAGTGTAGCCCGTCCGGTGACACCGCTTGGCTACTTGGTTCTCTTCTCGGATCCCTCGATTGTCGTCTGCGACAAGGCGTCGGGGCTCCTTTCGGTGCCGGGAATCGGCCCCGAGAAGGCCGATTGCCTCGTGGCGCGGCTGCAGCGCGAGTTCCCCGGCGCCCGGATCGTGCACCGCCTCGACCGCGACACCTCGGGCGTGATCGTGCTGGCCCGCGATGCCGACACGCACCGCACGCTCTCGATGTCCTTCGAGGCGCGCGCGGTTGACAAGACCTACGAGGCGCTGGTGTCCGGACATCTCGCGGCCGATCGCGGCACGGTCGACCTTCCCTTGCGGAAGGAAGCCCTCGGGAGCGCGCGGCAGATCGTGCACATGACCGAGGGCAAGCCAAGCCGCACCGACTACGAGGTGCTCGGGCGCGGGCATGACCCATGCGAGCGTGGCGACGAATTCGCGTGGACTCGCGTCAAGCTGACGCCGTTCACGGGTCGCAGTCATCAACTGCGCGTCCATATGCTCGCCCTCGGCCACCCGATCCTTGGCGACGACCTGTACGCAGAGGGCGCGGTGCGCTCCGCGCGCGCGCGGCTCTGCCTCCATGCGCGCACGCTCTCCTTCACGCATCCGAAGAGCGGCGCGCGACTCACCTTCGAAGCCCCCTCCCCGTTCTGACGGCGCTCACCGTCCGCAGAGAAGCGCTGCGGCCTCGACCGCGAGGCGCGCCGTGCGCGCGTCCCGGTCGGCGGTCGGGTTGACCTCGACGATCTCCACCGCGACCACGCCGGGAGCCGCGCCAATCAGGGAGAGGATCGCCGACGCGCACTCCCACGAGAGGCCGCCCTCGACGTGGCAGTCGACGCCTGGCGCGATGCTCGGATCGAGGCTGTCGAGATCGAAACTCACGCTGCATGTGCCATCGTCGC
>JBIKXP010000115.1:0-10439 GCA_044355685.1 Phycisphaerales bacterium | reverse complement strand
GCACCAAAGCGAGTCGCGATAGCACCAAAGGCGGCTGCCGCAAGCAGCCGCCGGTGAAACCACGCGGCCGCAGCCGCGACCGCTGGAGTCCCTTGGCATGGCCAGCACCAAAGCGAGCAAGTTGCGAAGCAGCACCAAAGGGAGCGGCCGCAGCCGCGACCGCTCAAATCACGTCGTGTAGTCCGCGTTCAACCGCACGTACTCGGTCGTCAGCCCGCAGCTGAGGAACTCGTCGGAGTTCGTCTCCGCCTCGGCGCCATCGCTCGCGCCGAGCGAGATCACGACATCGACATGTGCGCCGTTGAACGCGCCGCGCACTGCATCCTTGTCGGCAGGGCAGGGCTCGCCATCGCGGAAGATCAGGATGCCGCCGACGCGCAGCTCGAGGTCGCCCGGTCGGAACATGACGCCCGCGCGGCCGGCTGCGGCCACGATGCGGCCCCAGTTCGGATCGCCGCCCGTGACGGCGGTGCGCACGAGGAGACTCGACGCGACCGTCTCCGCGACCTTGAGCGCGTCGGCCTTCGACGTGGCACCGGTCACGCGAACCGAGAGCGATCGCTCGAAGCCCTCGCCATCGCAGACGATCATCTTGGCCAGGTCGCAGGCGACCTCGAGGAAGGCGCGCGCGAGCAGGATCTCGTCGCACGCGCCCGCGACGCCCGAGGCAAACGCGAAGACCGAGTCGTTCGTGCTGGTATCGCCGTCGACCGAGATGCGGTGGTAGCTCGCGTCGGCTGCGTGGCGCAGGATCCGGTCGAGCGCCTTCGGCTCAACCGCTGCATCGGTCGCGAGCACCGAGATCATCGTCGCCATGTCGGGGCGGATCATGCCCGCGCCCTTCGCGACGCCGGCGACATGCACGGTACGGCCATCTGCGAACTCGATGCGCCGCGCGCTCATCTTCGGCTTGGTGTCGGTGGTCATGATCGCGCGCGCGAACGGCTCGAGCGGCCCAGCGTCGAGCGCCTCTGCGATGCCGGCCGCCATCTTCGGGATGACGGGCGCGACCCGATCCATCGGCAGTTGCACGCCGATGACCCCCGTCGAGTTGACGAGCACGGCCTCGCAGGCGCACCCAAGCGCGATCGAAACGGCGTCGACCATCTCCTGCGCATTGGCGAGGCCGCGCGGCCCCGTGGCCGCATTTGCGCAGCCCGAGTTCAGGATCAAGGCCGACGCGTGGCCGCGCGAGTCCTTCAAGTGTCGGCGCGACAGCTCGATCGGCGCAGCCGCGAAGAGGTTGCGTGTGAAGATCGCAGCCGCCGTCGCGCCTTCGGGCATGGCGAGGAGCGCGAGGTCGTCGCGGCCGTGCTTCTTGATGGCCGCCGCGCCGACCGCCGCGCGGAATCCGCGGGGCCAGTGGTGCGTGGCGGCGACGATGTGTCCGGCCGCTGTGGAATCGGCGTGTGCGTGGGCCATCGGGATTCCTCTCTGTTCTCGGCTCACTTGCCTTCGGGCAGCACCGTGTCGTGAATCAGCGCGATCTCGTCGCAGTTCGCGTTCTTCGGACAGTTCGCGCAGTCCTTGAGGACCTTCTCCGGCAGCGAGTTGATCGAGACACGCCGGAAGCCGCACTTCTCGAAAAAGTCCGGGGCGCGCGTCAGCACGAACAGACGGTCGATGTGGAGCTGCCCCGCGACCTGCTGGAAGTGCCGCACGATGCCCTGGCCGATGCCGCGGCCCTGGAACTCGGTGTGGATGCCGAGCGAGCGGATCTCCGCGAGATCGGGGTTGTAGATCCAGAGCGCAGCGCAGCCGACCACGCGGCCGTCGATGACGGCGACGCCGAAGTCGAGGATGGCCTTCATGATGTCCTCGCGCGACCGCGGCAGGTTCTCGCCGTGCTGCGCCCAGTAGTCGACGAGCTGCACGATCGCGTCGAGATCGTCCATACGCGCCTGACGGAACTCGACCTCGCCCGAACCCGCTGGCACCGCGCGCTCGCGCAGCATGCGTCGTACGCGCTCGATCGCGCTCTCAACCGCCTTCGGGCCCGTGCCGCCGGTGACGCCGCGCTTCTCGAGCGTGGCGCTGACGGTGAGCTGGGTGTAGATGTCGCTGTTCGCGCGCGGTGCCTGCTCGCGGATCACCTCGATCGGCAGTTCCTCGAGCGCTGAGTGGCTCTCGATCGCCTTGCGAACGAGTCGGCCAGCCTGGTGATGCGCTTCGCGGAAGGGAACGCCAAGCCGCACGAGGTAGTCGGCAAGGTCGGTCGCGTTCGTGTAGCCCTCTGCCGCCGCGAGGAGTGCGTTCTCGCGGTTGACCTTGATGCCCGCCATCATCGGCGGCAGCACGCGCAGGCACATCGAAAGATGCCGCATCGAGTCGAAGAGCGGCTCCTTGTCTTCCTGCAGGTCCTTGTTGTAGGCCATCGGCAGGCCCTTCACCGTGACGAGGAGCGTCACGAGGTTGCCGATCTGCCGGCCCGTCTTCCCGCGGAAGAGTTCGAGCGCATCAGGGTTCTTCTTCTGCGGCATGAGCGAGCTGCCCGACGTGAAGGCGTCCGGCAGTTCGATGAGCGAGGCCTCGCTCGTCGAGTAGAAGATGAGGTCCTCTGCGAAGCGCGAGAGGTGCACCGCGCAGAGCGCGCACGCGGAGAGCGTCTCGATCACGAAGTCGCGGTCGCTGACGGCATCGAGCGAGTTCGCCGTGGGCGCGCGGAAGCCGAGGTCCTTCGCGAGCTGCTCGCGGTCGATCGGGTACGCCGTGCCCGCGAGGGCGCCCGAGCCGAGTGGCGACGAGCGCACGCGCTTGAGCGCGTCGGAGAGGCGCTCGAGGTCGCGGCGGAACATCTCGACGTACGCGAGGCACCAGTGCGCGAAGAGGATTGGCTGCGCGCGCTGGAGGTGCGTGTACCCCGGGAACGGCGTCGTCTTCTCGCGCTCGGCGAGGTCGACGAGCGCATTCATCGCGGCCTTGAGCTCGGTCTGGCGCAGCCTCAGTTGCCGCGCGGTCCACAGCCTGAGGTCGGTGGCGACCTGGTCGTTGCGGCTGCGACCGGTGTGGAGCTTCTTTCCGAGGTCGCCCACGCGGGCGATGAGCTGGCGCTCGACCCACGAGTGGACGTCCTCGTCATCGGCGTCGGTGATCGACGAAGGATCGTCTTGCGCGAGCGTCAGGATCTCGGCGAGCGCGCCGGCGATCTGCTTCTGCTCGTCGGCGGTGATGACGCCTGCGCGCATGATCGCCTTCGACCATGCGACCGAGCCTTCGATGTCCTCGCGGACAAGTGCGCGGTCGAACGGAAGCGAGTCGTTGAACTCGCGGAAGAGCGAGTCGGCCTGGCCTTCGAGGCGTCCTGCCCAGATGGCGGTCGTCATGTCAGTGGACCTTCTGCTTCGAGGTCGAAGCTGCGGCGGCGTTCGAAGCCGTGCCGGAGGATGGATTGTCGGCTGCGATCTTCTTCGCGTCGGGATTCAGCCCAAGCAGCGCGCGGATGCGCAGCGGCAGGCTGAAGAGACGGATGAAGCCCTCGCTGTGCTTGTGGTCGTAGACCGCGTCTTCGCCGAAGGTGGCGAAGCCGTGGTGGAAGAGCGAGTTCGGCGAGCGACGGCGCACCGCCTCCGCCCGGCCCTTGTAGCAGCGCACCACGACGTCGCCGTCGAGGGACTGGGCGATCGCCTCGAACGAGGCCCACATGGCTTCCCGCGTGGGGCTGAACCATGTGCCGTTGTAGATGATCTTCGCGAAATCGAGCGCGAGCTTCTCGCGGAAGTGGAGCGTCTCGCGGTCGAGGACGAGCTGCTCGAGGCCGCGCACGGCCTCCATCAGGATCGTGCCACCTGGCGTCTCGTAGACGCCGCGGCTCTTCATGCCGACGAGGCGATTCTCGCAGATGTCGACGCGGCCGACGCCGTTGCGGCCGCCGATCTTGTTGAGTTCGGTGAGGAGCGCGACCGGGTCCATCGCCTTGCCGTTGAGCGCGGTGGGGCGACCCTTCGCGAACGAGAGCATGACATCTTCATACTGGTCTGGCGCGTCCTTCGGGCTGACCGAGATCATCCAGACGTCTTCCGGCGGCGCATTCCACGGATCTTCGAGATCGCCGCCCTCGTGCGAGATGTGCCACATGTTGGCGTCGCGCGAGTAGATCTTCTCGGCGCTCGCGGCGCAGGGAATGTCGCGCTCCTTGAGGTAGGCGAGCATCGCCTCGCGGCTCTTGAGGTCCCAGATGCGCCACGGCGCGATCACGGGAAGCTGCGGCGCGAGCGACGCGTAGGTCGACTCGAAGCGCACCTGGTCGTTGCCCTTGCCGGTGCAGCCGTGGCAGAGGGCGTCGCAGCCGGTCCTGAGCGCCACCTCGACCTGCGCGCGCGCGATGATCGGACGCGCGATCGAGGTGCCCATCAGGTAGCGGCCTTCGTACACCGAGCCCGAGATGCACATCGGGAAGACGAACTCCTCCATGAACTGTCGCTTGAGATCGACGACGTGGCACTCCGACGCGCCCGAGCGCTTCGCCTTCTCCTCGATCCCCTCGAGTTCGCGCGCGCCTTGGCCCACGTCGGCCACGCAGGCGACGACCTCGCAGCCGTAGGTCTCGACGAGCCACGGGATGATGCACGAGGTGTCGAGGCCGCCGGAGTAGGCGACGCAGACCTTCTTGAAGGACGAGGCGGGCTTCTTGATCTGGGACATCGGTGTCGTTTCTTTCTCGGGATCTGTGCGGGAAGGCGGAAATGGTAGTGGGATTTGCGTTGGGCGCGGCGCGAGTTCAGGGTTGGAAGGCAAGCGTTCGCGCCTTGATTCCGGCGGGAATCGCGTCGAGCAGCGACATCAGCAGCGCGTTCTGCGCGTGCATGCGGTTCTCGGCTTGGTCGAATACGACCGACTGCGGGCCGTCGATGACGGCGTCGACCACCTCGTCGCCGCGGTGGGCGGGCAGGCAGTGCATGAACTTGGCGCGCTGGCCCGCGATGCGCATGATGTCGGGCGTCACGGAGAGCGGGCGCAGTTCGGCGACCTTCGCGCTCGACTGCGCCTGGCCCATCGAGATCCACGCGTCGGTGTAGACGGCGTCCGCGCCCGCGATCGCGCCGACGTCGTCGGTCAGCGCGATGCGTGCGCCGGAGACGGACGCAAGCGCCGCGATCTCGGCCGTCAGCGCCGGGCACGGGCGGTGCGCGGCCGGCGTGACGACGGTCATCTGGCCGCCCATGATCGCCATGAGCTCCATGAGCGAGAGGCAGACGTTGTTGCCGTCGCCGAGCCAGGCGAGGTGACACGACTCGAGCGCGATGCCGTGCTCGACGAGCGTCTGCGCGTCGGCCAGCGCTTGACAGGGGTGGGCGATGTCGCTGAGCGCGTTCACGATCCGCGCAGCGCAGCTCGACTTCAGCGCATCCAGCGTCGCATGGCTGTGGACGCGCGCCACGATCACGTCGGCGAGTCGCTCGAGGTTGCGGCCGTAGTCGTGAATCGTCTCGCGCGAGCCAATCGGCTCCTCGCGATGGTCAAGGTAGGAGACGCAGCCGCCGAGCTTCTGGAAGCCAAGTTCGAAGGAGACGCGCGTGCGCAGCGAGGGCTTCTCGAAGAGCATGACCATGGCGCGCTGCGCGAGTGCGCCGCGGCAGGCGCCGATGTCGGCCTTTACGACGCGAGCGAGCGCGATGATGGCCTTGATCTCGCGCTTCGAGAGATCGGACAGCCGGAGGACCGAGCGCCCGGTGGGGAAGGCGCCGACGGGGGCGCCGACGGGGGCGCCGACGGGGGCGCCGACGAGGGCGCCGACCGGGGCGCCGACGAGGGCGCCGGTTGCGGGGGTTGAGAATGCAGAAGTTCGTGTCGTGGACATCGTGTCGGCCTTCGCTCAGCGAGCGAGCGCTGGACGCGCGGTGGATGCGTGGATTCGGGTTCCTGCGGAGCCGGTTGCGATCGCGGCGGGGTCGCGCCACGAGGCGATCGTCGCGGGGCAGCCCGCGGACAGGGCAGCCTCGAGGGCGCTACGCACTTTGGGAACCATGCCGCCCGAGATGGTGCCATCCGAGATGAGCGTGTCGATGCGCGACTCGTCGAGGTCGCCGATGGGCTGGCGATTGGCGTCGAGCACGCCCGGAACGTCGGTGAGGAGCACGATTCCCGAGGCGCCGATGATGCGCGCGATCGCGCATGCCGCTTCATCGGCGTTGACGTTCAGCGGCGCGCCCTCGTCGGAGAGCCCGATCGAGTTCACGACGGGAAGGAAACCGGCCGAGAGCAGCGTGCGGACGACGGATCCGTCGCCGCCGACGATCTCGCCGACTTCGCCGGCGTCGAATGCGTAGCGCGTGGTGTGGCGGCAGCGGCAGAGCCCGCCGTCCGAGAGGGAGAGGCCAACCGGCCGCGCTCCGTGCGCGGAAAGGATGCCGAGGAGCTGGACGTGCGCGCTTCCGGCGAGGACGCCGACGACCTGCTGAATCGCCTCGCGCGAGGTGACGCGGATGCCATCGATGCGCGGCGTCTCGATGCCGACCAACTTGAGCTGTCGGTCGACCTGCGCGCCACCACCGTGGACGAGGACGACGCCCGCGCGGCCTTGCGCGCGCTCAGCGGCGTGCAGCGCGACGATCCCGGCGAAGGCGTCGCGGTGCTGGTCGGCCGACTCGAGGAGTGCGCCGCCGATCTTGACGACGAGGGCGCCACGCGCGCCGGTGGCGTCGAGTTCGATGGGCTTTGCTGGAAACGGAATCTTGCTCACGGGAATGTCGAGGCTCCTGACCGTGGGTGCGTGGGTCTGGGTGCGGTGGTCGTTGCGATTGGGTTCAGCGCGCGGTGGCTGTCGTCGTGGCTGTTGTCGTGGCGGGACGCGCCGGGAGAAGCCCGACGGACTCGTCGAGTCCGAAGCGGATGTTCATGCACTGGACGGCTTGTCCGGCCGCGCCCTTCACCAGGTTGTCGATCGCGCTCTCGACGATGAGATGCGTGCCCGCGTCGGTCGATTCGAGCATGAAGCCGATGTCGCAGAAGTTCGTCCGCTCGACGGCGGCGACGCTCGGCCACTTGCCTGCCTTCAGAATGCGGACAAACGGCCGTCCTGCATACGCGGCCTCGAAGGCGCCGCGCACGGCGGCATCGGTGGTCCCGGGAACGAGCTCGAGATGCACGGTGGCCAGGATGCCGCGCTCGTAGCAGCCCAGATGCGGCGTGAAGATCGTGGCGATGCCCGCGTGCTCTGCGATCTCCGGGCGATGGCGGTGCTTGAAGACGCCGTACGCCTGCATCGACACCTCGCAGAAGAGGCTCTTGACCTCGGCCTTGCGTCCCGCGCCCGATACGCCGCTGACGGCATCGACGATCGCGGGGCGCGTGGTGTCGACGAGTCCGGCCTCGATGAGCGGACGAATCGCGAGGATCGAAGCCGTGGGATAGCAGCCGGGGACGGCCACGATGCGCGCGTCGGCGATGCGGGCGGCGTTGAACTCGGCGAGTCCGTACACGGCCTCCGCGAGAAGATCGGGATGCTCGTGGAGGAATCCATAGTTCCGCTCGAATGCGGCGCGGTCGGAGAGGCGAAATGCCGCGGAGAGATCGATCACCGTGATTCCCGCGTCGACGAGGGCGCGGGCGACCTCATGCGAGAGTTCATGCGGCGTCGCGAGGAAGATGGCTTCGAGGCCGAGCGCCTTCGCCTGCGCCACCTCGAACGGACGCACCGGGAGTGCGCCGACCGCCGTCGCCTCGAAGCGGGGAAAGAGGTCCGCCGCGGTCGGTGCGCCCTCATCGGCCTTGCGCGAAGAGCCGAAGAGCGCGACGACATCGACCGCCGGGTGCGCGGCGAGGATCGCGAGCAACTCGGCGCCGGCGTAACCGCTGGCGCCGACGATGGCGGTGCGGATCGGGGACGGGAACGAATGGGGATTGGTCACGGCTGGCTTTGACGGAGAGGCGGGATGGAAGCGGGGGGCCCGGGAATCGACGGCGCCGGGCGGGGCGCAGGCTCAGCGGAGTTCCGCGAGATCGCGCAAGGTTTTGGCGATTCGGCGCGCGGAGAGCTCGCTGCGCGCGGCGAGGAACACCGTGTCGTCGCCCGCGATCGTGCCGAGCGCACCCTCGAGCCGGGCGCGGTCGAGCTCGATCGCGAGCGCGTTGCCGTGTCCGCTCGGCGTCTTGAGGACGACCAGCGTGCCGCCGATGTCGAGCGAGACGAGCTCGCGCTTCAGGACGCGGGCAAGCGCGGCTTCCGGCTGCGCCACGGAGGGATTCGCGCCCGGGAGCTGGTAGCCATCCGGACCCTTGAGGACGCCGAGCTCGGAGAGGTCACGCGAGAGCGTGGCCTGCGTCGCCTCGATGCCTTGGCGCGCGAGCATGCCGGCGAGCTGGTTCTGGCTGAAGATCTCGCCGCCTGCGATGAGGTTTCGGATGATGGCGTGTCGTCTCGATTTCATGTCGCGGGCGACCGGCCGGAGAAGCGGCGCGGCGGTGTCTTGGGAGGTGGCGGGGGTCGGGGTCAAGGCCGGATAGAGATACGAAGGAACGTTTGAGTATACACACCACTGCATAAAAAGCAAGACGGACGAATACTTTTTCGCATTGTTCCGGACGGCGCCCAGCGCGGAACTGCGACGCGGAACTGCGACGCGGAACTGGGGCTGGCCTCAGCGGCCGATGCCGGCCGTCGATTGTCAGGGGGCGGCGGTCAGGGGGCCAACGGTGCGGACGTCCCGGCCCGCTCGAACCAGACGCGAGGCGCTGCGGCGCGCGCGCGCGGCGTTTCCACCATGCATTCGATCTCGAGGGTCACCGAGCGTGGCGCAGCCACCACGTAGTCGAAGCTGGCGGGGGCCGCCGCGCCTCGCTCCCAGCGCTCGATCGCGGGCCTACCGTCGATCTGCAGCCGTGCGCCGCCAACGCCGCCAAGGTGCACGCGATACTCGCCCGGAGGGTGGAGGAGCGCGACGCGCGCCGACACCCCCACGGCCTTGATCCCGGGGCCGGCGGCCGCGAGTTCATCGATCTCGCGCGCGAGCCGCGAGAGATCGAGTTCTGGCAGCGTCCGCTCGAGCGCACCGCCGGCGCGCGCGGCCGCAAACGCTTCGTGCGACGGGGCGGCCGCGCCGTCTGCTCGAGCGCGCATCGGGAACACCGAGACGCTCCACGATGCCGGGGCAAGCAGTCCATCGATCGCGGCTTCCCGACCTGCGGAATCGCGGGCGACGAGCATGTAGGGTGCGATGAAGCCGGTTTCCTTCCCGCGGACCTCGATGTCGCCGGCCGGAGTCTGGAGCACTTCGAGCGGCATCTCCGCGCGCAGGATCGCCTGCGCGGGCTGCTCGAACGAGAGTGCGAGGTAGGTCGCGCGCTCCATGCCCGAGTTGCGCCGGACAAGCACCGGGCGATCCCACGCGTAGGGCCCGTGATCAAGCATGATGATGCGGTCGCGGCCGCGCAGGTGGTCGCGCAGTCCGATCGCGCGCCGCTCGCCGGGAAGCCGCGAGAGGATGGCATCGAGCTCCGCTTCGGTCGGAGTGGGTTCGTCCGTCGACGGTTGGTCGGAGACGGGGCCGCTCGCCGCATCGACGAGGGTGGGGCCGCATGCGCCGGAGAGCGTGTTTCCTGCGAAGGTCGTGTCGGTGGCGCCTCGGAGTTCGAGCGGCGCATCGACCGATTCGAAGATGTTCGCCTCGACCGCGTTCCGCCGGGCGCCCATGCCGTTTGCCTGGGCCCACGGGAGCGCCGCAAATCCGACGTCCGCGTCGGTCCAGAACTGAACGCCCACCGGCTCGTCGCGGAAGGTGTTGCGGACGATGCGCGTGCGCTGCGCATGCTCCATGTTGACGCCGCCGCGCTCGCTGCCCGGCATCGTGCGTCCGTTGCCGATGAAGGTGTTGCCGACGATGGTGGTGTCGCGCGCGTAGCCGGCCCAGACGCCGCAGATCGCGTTCGACTCGAGGCGGTTGCGCGCGATGACGTTGCCGAAGCTGAAGGTGATCTCGAGGCCGTGCGCCGCAGCGAACGAGAGGTCGTTCGCGAGGAAGACGTTTCGGTTCGACCCGCGGCCCTCGTGCCACTCGGTTCCCACGCCGTCCTTTGGCGACTCGCCCAGAGCCTCGCGACCAGCGAAGCCAAAGGCGCCGTCTCCGCAATGGGTGGCGCTGTTCAGTGCGACGATGTTGTTCGAGCACTGCTCGAACATCAGGATTCCCGCGGAATCCTGCCCACGGTTGTAGACGCCGTGCGAGTAGCCGCGGATGCAGAAGTCGAGGCTGTTGCGGCAGATCGTGTTGCCCGAGGAGCGCCACATGGCGATGCCCCAGCCCGAGAGGAACGAGCAGTCGTTGTCGTAGATCGATGAGCGCGCGACCCTGTCGAGCAGGATCCCGTTCTGGGTGCGATGGCTGGTGACGCGGCGGATGACGACGTTGCGGGCGCCGCGCACCGAGATTCCCGCGCCGTGCTCGCGCGCCCACTGGCGGTCGTCGTTTGCGTGCGGGAAGAGCCAGTCCGCGGGATCCTCTCCC
>JBIKXP010000298.1:0-3137 GCA_044355685.1 Phycisphaerales bacterium | reverse complement strand
GTGCGGACCGCTGTTGCCGCCATCGAGCTGCTGGTCGAGAAGCCGCTCGCCATCAAGGGCGCGCCGCTCCTGGTTCCGGTGCGCGTGAAGGGCGCCGAGCCGTCGGTGGTCCTCATCGAGGTACGCAACGCAGTCGGCCCAGCCACGACGATCGAGGGCCGGCTGCTCTGGCCCGTGCGCGGAGGTGGCGACGAGACGCAGGTCCCGCGTTGGGCGA
This sequence comes from Phycisphaerales bacterium, assembly GCA_044355685.1. Taxonomy (GTDB): domain Bacteria; phylum Planctomycetota; class Phycisphaerae; order Phycisphaerales; family SM1A02; genus QWPT01. The sequence continues at coordinate 2,920 of JBIKXP010000298.1, read as the reverse complement.
TCCCATCGAACGAGATCCGCCTCCGTGCCGAGCGCCTGCCCGACTCGGTTGACGCGTTCCTCGCGATCGACGTGCCTCCGGAGCACGTCGGTGCGGAGAGCCTCATCGTCAGGAGCGCCGTTGCGCGGCGCGAGCTTCGGCCCCGCTGGATCGAGTCCGCGCCTGCCGATCTCCTCGACAGGCTCGCGGTGCGCGCCAGCGCGATCGTGCCGGGAGGCTCGGTCGATCCAGCGCTTTCTCGGCCAGACCCTGCCGCACCGTTCGAGCGATTTCGATTCGAGATCGGGGTGCGGTTGCGTGGATGGGAACCTGCCGCCCCGTTCGAGCCCACGAGTCCGGACGGGCTCGCGGCCCGCGCCACCACGGCGCTCTGGCTGGCAGCCCTCGCACGCATCGCGGAGGCAAGTGAAGGCGCCGCAACCGAACTTGCGGAGGCGCTTGTCGCGACGTGCAGCGACGACACCGCGCCCGCGCCGATCGCAGCGTGGATCGCGGATCCAACCGAGCTCGCCGCGCTGCTCACACTCGCGCTCGACCCGTCGCGTACGGGGCCGCAGCTTGGCGAAGCGGTCGTCACGTGGCTTCGGGTGCGTTCGCCGCTTCTTCTTTGGATCGAGGAAGAGGGCGACACCCACGTCACCGTCGCGATCGCGAACTCAGGCACGTCGGAGGAGGTCGTTCGCTTCGTGTGGCTTGACTCGGTGTGGCTCGACGCCGACAGCGCGCCGCTTGCAGCAGTCGTGCCGCCGGCTGAGGTCGTGCGCGCGCGTCTCGCGCGGCCGGTCCGGCGCATCGACGATGGTGCGCTGACGGAGCCCAAGCGTCCTGCACCGGACGCGCGCTGCGCGCTTCGCATCGAGCATCGCGGGCAGGTCCGCACGATTCCCGTCGCACCCGAGTACACGGACGCAGGCCCTGCGGGTTCTGCGTTCCTGCTGTTCCAGCAGCCGCTGAACATCGTGTCGGCCGCGGGCGCCGTGGCGCAGGTCGCAGGGGGATCGTTCCGCACCTACGTCTCGCTTCGCCCGCGTCTCGATGGTTGGGAAGTGTTCGCGGAGGTCCGGAATCCCGATGGAGTGACGGCGGCGGATGCCGTGCTCGTGGCCGGCGCCGGTGGCACGGCGATTCGCGTGCGCGGCGATGGATCGATCGACGACGAAGCAGGGCTGATTGCGGCGATGGGCCCCGACTCGGGCGTCTCCTTCAAGGCGTTCGCGGACCGCTTCCGCGTGTCGTTTCCGCTGCCCTCGGCGTGGATCGAGCGCGTCGACGGCGGTGCGATCGTCGAGATCGGCTTCCGTCGCGAGTCGGCGCAAGGCTGGGCGGATGCGCCGCTTGCGACCGTGCCGTGGAAGCCGCGTCCGCGCACCGTGCGGCTTGACATCCTCGCGCGTTGAGCGGCGGCGTTTGCAGCGGGATTCCGTATACTCGCGCCCATGACGCAGATTCCGCCGCGCATCACGGCGCTTCTCAACCAAAAGGGCGGCGTGGGCAAGACGACGTCGACCGTGAGCATCGGCGCGGCCATCGCGCTTCTTGGTCGCCGCACGCTCCTCATCGACCTCGATCCGCAGGCGCATCTCTCGCTGCACCTCGGCGTCGATGGCTCGGCGGTGGGGAAGACCGTGTACGACGTCCTCGTCGATCGGGACTGCGACATCCGCGACGCGATCGTCCAGGTGCGCGACAACCTGCGTCTGCTGCCTTCGACGACCGATCTCGCTGGCGCCGAGACGGAGCTCTCGAATCACGAGGACCGGAATCGCATCCTGCGCGAGCGCTTTGCCGAGATCGGCCACGAGTTCGACTTCGTGCTGATCGATTGCCCGCCGTCGCTCAACATGCTCACGTTGAACGGCCTCTGCCTTGCGGACGAGGTTCTTGTTCCCATGCAGGCACAGTTCCTCGCCATGCAGGGACTGACCAAGCTGCTCGAGACGGTGCAGTTGCTTGCGGGCGGATTGAACCCGACGCTCCGCATTGGCGGCGTCGTGCTCTGCATGCACGAGACGCAGACTTCGCACAGCCGAGAGGTCGTGCAGGAGCTGTCGAATTTCTTCGACGAGAGTGCGGGCAGCGGGCTCCCGTGGGATGGCGCGAAGGTGCTGATGCCTGCGGTTCGCCGAAACATCAAGCTTGCCGAGGCACCGAGCTTTGGCCAGACCATCTTTGACTACGCGCCGTGGTGCCCCGGGGCGATCGACTATCGCGCGCTCGCCGAGCGCTTCGTGCGCGATTGGGAAGTCGCGCACGGTGTCGATCCGGCGATCGCCGGAAAGCCGACGCCCGCCGCCGCGGCCGCCGCAGCAGCCGCCGCCGCCGCCGCCGCAGCAGCAGCCGCAGCAGCTGTGCAGTCGTCGCGCTTCACGCCCGAGACCGCGGCCGCCGCGCGCGCCGCGCGACTCGCGCGCACCGGCTCGATGCCGATTGTCGGCGAGAGCGTGGTGCGAAGGGATCCGACGCAGAATTCTGCCGCCACGGCGCCTGAGGCGCGGACTTCGCCTGCGAAGTCCACCGAAGCGAAGTCGGTCGAAGCGAAGTCGGTCGAAGCGAAGTTGGTTGAAGCGAAGTCGGTCGAAGCGAAGTCGGTCGAAGCGAAAGGGCCCGCGCCTCGGGCTTCCGAACCGAAGAAGCCCGCGTCTCTGACGACGTCGGCACCGGCCACCATCGGCGAGCCGCGGACCGCCACCAGCGCGCCGGCGCGAACTGTGAGTGCTGCCACTCCCGCGACGAGCTCCATGGCGCCCACGGTCGCTGCGACGACGACTTCCTCCAAGGCAAAGCCGCGCGCAACGCACGAGACAACGGACGAGAAAGCGGGCGCCAAGCCAAGCCCGGTCGAGCGCGCGCCCGTGAAGCCGGCGTCCGCAAGCGAGGTCAAGTCGACGAAGCCCGCTCCGGCGCCTGAATCGAAGGCGCC
>JBIKXP010000114.1:0-10536 GCA_044355685.1 Phycisphaerales bacterium | reverse complement strand
GTCGACAGCCAAAATGGGTGCCACCACTTCCAGTGGTGGTTTCGCGGCCGCATAGGCACGACGCCCGTTCCCGGCCACGTCGACTCCGCGCGGCCGCGGCCTGGAAACGTCGGAGTCGAAGGCTGACATCACCCGTTCCTTGGACTTCGTCCAAGGGCACCCGTGATTTCAGACTCCGACGTTCTCAGGCCGAGGCGGATTCACTCCGCCCGGCCTGACCAAAGCGAGCGAAAGCGAAGCGAGTCGCGAGCGCCAAAAACTTCGGGTGCCCGGGGACGTGAGTCCCCGGAACGACACGCGCCGGAGTCGAAGGCTGCGAGAGACATGGGTGCCAGCAGGCTTCAGCCGTGATTTGAGCGCTCGCTTCGCGGCGCTCGCTCTGGCGCTGATCACGCCGCGAGAGTGACGCGGCGACCGCCTACTTCAAGTCCTTCGCCTGCGGCAGGTCGCTCAGGCTCGCGATGCCGAACACGCGAAGGAATTCCGGCGTCGTGCCGTAGAGCATCGGACGACCGACTTCTTCCGCGCGCCCCGTGATCTTGACGAGGCGACGGTCGATGAGGCTCTTGAGCACTTCGCCACACGCGACGCCTCGAATCGCCTCGAGCTGGGCGCGCAGAATCGGCTGGCGATACGCGATGATCGCCAGCGTCTCGAGCGCCGGCTGCGAGAGGCGAGTCTGTGCGCGCACGCCCTTCAGGCGCGCAAGCACGGCTCCAAACGCCGCGATCGACAGCATCTGCCGTCCGCCCGAGACACTCTCGATGCGGAACGAGCGGTTGGTCTCGGCGTAGAACGCGTTGAGTTCATCGATCGCCGCAGAGATAAGCCTCACGGCTTCACGCCGTCTGCCTGCGAGCGCGGCAGAGTCGCGCGCCGAAAGTTCGGCCTCTTCCAAGGCGGCGTCGCCATCCTTGGCGCCGCGTTGCGCCGCGGGCACCAGGCCAAGCACCTCCGCGATGCGTCCATCGGAGATCGGTCGATCGGCAAGCATGATCGCCGCTTCCACACGCTGCGTGAACGGCATCGCGTGCGACGGCAACTCAGGGTCGTCGAGATTGATCGCGAAGAGCGATGGATGTGCCTCGGCGGACTTCCTACGGCGCTTCGGCGTGGTCGCCTCGGGCGCTGGCTGGTCGTTCGAGGATTCGTGCGTCTCGGCTTCCATGCCTGTCGTCGCGGGGTTGGCGGCGTGGTCAGACGCGGCCACCTGCTCGGCGACCGCGTTCGCGTCGTGCTCTGTCATGCTGCGGAGACTACCACCGACGGCGGCGAGGGCGGGGGCCAATCAGCGGCGGCTGCCGCGGGCAAGCGCCACGCGCGCATAGGCGAGACGCTGACGGTGCTCGACCGCGCGGCGCGCTTCGGGCGTACCGCGCTTCGAGACGTCGGCGCTTGCCGCCGATAGTTCCCGCTCGGCATCGGCGACCGAGAGCGAGGACGCTGGGGTGACCGCGTCGGCGAGGATTGTGAGCGTGCCGCCATTCATCTGCGCAAAGCCGCCGTCGAGGAGGAAGACCTCGCTGCCACCGCCCGGCTTTTCGACCCGGAGGCGTCCTTCGCCGAGGCGAACGAGGAACGGAGCCGCACCTGGGGCGACGCCCTTCTGTCCGTCCCATGCCGGAAACTCGATGTAGGTGGACTCGCTCTCGAGGACGCTCTCGGTCGGGGTGACGATGTTGCAGCGCAGTGCCATGGGGCGGAGATGGTACGACCTCGGGCGGCGGGCCTCAAGTCGAGCGGGCGCGAGCCGGGGCAGACTCCGCCGCAAAGGCGGCCCAGATCGGGCGTTGCAGAGCTTGCGCAGCGTCGCTGGCCCAAAAAATCGCCGCTCAAAGGCGCGCAAGGCGCCTTGAGCGGCGGGCGGAAAGGGCACGTGTGGTCTTGGGAATCGCCAGTCGCCCGACATCGGGCAACGTCGTGGTGGCAGTCGTGGTGGCAGTCGTGGCGGCACCCAGGACCGGACCTCGATTCGAGGCTGTGGCATCGCGCAAGGACACCACCGTCGACCGTGCGACTGAACGCCACAAGGGCGAATCAGTGCAGGTGACCGGTCACACGTGGGCAGGGAGACCTGCTCGCGTGAGATGCGCCACGATGGAGACAGCACAACGCTGCGACCGCATCGGCGGCTTCGATTCAGTTGTTCGTTCGATACTCCCTTTCCTGCGCCGGGTCCCACAAGACGAGGTGTCTTGACTCCGGCTCACATCCCTCTCAACTCTCGAGACGCTGCCGGTTCCCGCCGGCGGCGTCCATCTCGTTCCGCGAATGAATCGCGGACCCTTCCAGGGGAAATTACCCCGAGGAGGCGCGAGGGCAAGTCTCCTGTTCGAATTTGCAGCATTCACACGAATTCGGGGGGTGGAGCCATGTCCTAGAAGTGGGTTGTACCTCGATTCCAGACCAGATCGCGGGCATACGCACGCGGTCCGACCCGCCGATCAAGCGCCGGGTTCGGGCTCGGGCGAGGCAAGCGCCCCGCGCTGGTGGGGCGCGCTGGGAGCGGCGATTGCAGCGTACTCCTCCCGGGCCGCAAGCAGGGCATCGCGCATGGCGGATGCGCTGGAGGCTGTGCGGATCGCTTCCTTGAGCGGCTTGATGTGGCCCATCGACTTGCCGTACCACGCGATGTGCTGGCGCATGCGGATGGCGGCGCGGTGCTCGCCCTCGTGGAGAATCGAAAGGGCGAGGTGGCGGAGGATGACGTCCACCTTCTCGGCGAGAAGCGGCTCGGGTCCGACGGTTCCCGTGGCCAGCAGCGCGTGGGCGCGACGGAAGATCCACGGGGTGCGCATGGCGCCGCGCGCGATCATGACGCCGGCGCAGCCGCTTGTCTCGATGAGCGCGCGGGCGTGCTCCGGCTCCGTGACGTCGCCGTTTCCGATGACGGGAATCTGCGGGACGGCCTCGACGACCTGTCGGATCGCATGCCAGTCGGCCCTTCCCGAGAAGAACTGCACCGTGTAGCGGCCGTGCACGGTGACCGCCGCGATGCCGACATCGGCGAGTTGCCGAGCGAGGATGGGCGCCACCATGTGCTCTGGGTCCCAGCCAAGGCGCATCTTGGCCGTGACCGGCACGCTGCCGCCGGAGTGCCGCTCGACGGCGCGCGCAATGCGCGATGCGAGCAGCGTGGTGTTGCCGCAGTCGCGCAGCAGCAGGCTTCCACCGTTCTTCTTCGCGACCTTGTCGACGGGGCAACCCATGTTGATGTCGACGACTTGGGCGCCGTGGTCGACCGCCCAGCACGCTGCTTCGGGAAGCGGGTCGTCCGAGTTGCCGTAGAGCTGCATGCCGCAGGGCCGGTCGGCGTCGTTGGTCTTCGCAAGGTCGAGCGTACGCGTGGTTTCCTTCAGCACCGCGCGCGCGTTGAGGAGGTCGGTGTAGGCGATGCCGACGCCGCCCTGTTCGCGACAGAGCAGGCGAAACGCGAGATCCGTGTGTCCTGCGATCGGCGCGAGGATCACGTTCGAGGCGAGCTGGACCGGCCCGATGCGCAGCATGCAGACAGCGTAGCGGTGGGCGGCGGGAGAGGCGGACTGCGCCTTACTTGGTCTCCCAGTTTCCCACCTCGAGCATGTCGGCCAATTGGCCGGCGGTGTCGTCGTAGCGGCTCGCGGCCCATGCGTCGCCGCGCGCGCGTGCTTCAACCGCGAGCGATTTGACGCGCTCGACGTCGCGCAGGACCGCGTCGATGTCGCCCGTCTCGGTGGCGAGATGGCTGTGTCGCTCGAAGACCGCGAGCTGGTCGTAGACCTCGCCGACGGTGTGCGTGATCGGAAGCACCGCGACGGCCGCGAGAATGCGCCGCGCCTCTCCGATGGCGCGCTCACGCCCCGCTGTCGTGGTGTCTGTCGACTGGAGGAGCACGAGCTCCGCGCGCGCGCGCTCGATCGGCAGTGCCGCCGCCGGACTGAGCGCGAGTCTCTGACGGTCGATCTCCGCAAGCACCGCGCTCCACGCATCCACGTGGCCCGCGCGGAGGAGCCGAAGTCCGATCGTCTCCATCGCCCCGAGTCGGCCGGGAGGCGCGCCGAGACGCGCGCATTCGATGAACGCGGGGATGCACGATGGCGCGCGCACCACGACGAGACCACGCGCGAACTGGAAGTCTGCGGATCGCGCCACGTCCGTCGCTCGACTGCGCAGCGCGTGGTCGTCGCCCTCGACCAGTCCGCGCACGAGTTCGTTGGCCCGTGCGAAGGAGCGCTCGACGTCCGCGTCGACGGGGTCGGGCCGGGCGAGCCGGCTGAGCGTGGCGAGATAGATCCGGCTCACCGCCATGATGACGAGCTCGGGATCACGCGGGTTGGCGCGCAGGACGCTCTCCGCGACCGCGCTCGAGAGCACGATGCTGCCGAGGTGGTCGACCGACGCCACGCGGAACAGCGCCGTCGAGCTCACGAGGTCATGCTCCGCAACCATCTGCGGCACGATTGCCTCGACGGTCGCGAGCGCGGCTGGGTCGCTGGGCTCGATTGCGAGCCGAGCAAGCGCACTGTCGTAGTGGCGGCCAAGCGGCACGCCTCCCCGAGGATCCTCGAGCCGGGCCGCCGCGAGTTCGCGCGCGATGGCGCATCGGCGCGCCTCATGCGGCATGCCAAAGGCGATGCACGCAAACTGCAGCACGCTTGCGGTTTCCTCGACGCTGCGAAGCCCGTCCGGCGCGAGCGTGCTTGCCGCCAGCGTCTCGAGCGCCGTGACCCTGTCGCGCATGTAGTCTTCGATCGTCTTCGTGCGCGCATAGTCGGGCGGCAGTCCGCGGGGCAGCACGACGTCGATGAACGTCCCGAAAATGCCGCTGATGTCGTCGGCGAGGGCGTTGGCTTGGATCGTCGCCTGCTGCGCGTGATGCGCGGACCAGAGGCCCGCGATGGTCGCGGCGATGAGGGCGACTGCTGCGGCGGTGATCGCGCCAGCCACGAGCGGATGGCGACGCATCGCAAGCCATGCGCGCGCGATTGCGCCGCGTGGCGCCGCCACGACCGGCCTTCGTGCGAGGAACGCGCGCAGATCGTCGGCGAGCGCGGCCACGGTTCGGTAGCGATCGCGAGGGTCGATGGCGGTCGCACGCCGAATGATGGCGGCGAGGTCTCCGCGGGTCTCGCGCGGCGCGTCGGCGGGTGGCTCGAAGCGCACGGTCGCCAGCCGCGCCAGAATCTCGGAGGGCGTGCCTTCGGTCAGTGCGCGCGGCAACGTGCCGTGCACGCATTGATGCAGCAGGATGCCGAGGGCGCGGACGTCGGCGCGCGCGTCGACGACTCCGATTCCAAGGCCAGATGACCCGTCTGCCGCACCAAGCGCCTCTGGGGCGAGATACGCGGGCGTACCGAGCCGCGCGAGCGGATCGGAGGCCTCGCCGTCGCTTGATGCAATGCCGAAATCGATGACCTTCGGCTTCCCATCGCGGCCAACGAGCACGTTCGAGGGCTTGAGATCGCGGTGGATGAATCCGGCGGCGTGCGCATGCGCCACGGCGTCGGCGATGTCGGCGATCAGCGAGATGCGCGCCGCGAGCGGGAGTTCGCGCGCTGCGGAAACGAGGTCGCGCGCCTCGTCGACGAGCTCCATCGCGATCCATGCGACGCCTCCGGATTCGCCGGCGGCATAGATGGTTGCGATGGCAGGGTGTCGGATCGCGGCGAGAGCCTCGCGTTCCCTTGCGCTCGCGAGAAGCGACAGTCGCCGCATGCGCGTGTCGATGATCTTGAGCGCCACGCTGCGAACTGGGCTGTTCTGGTCGGCGATCCAGACCTCGCCCATTCCGCCCGCGCCGATGCAACGGACCAGGGTGAAGTCGCCGAGGACATCGCCCTCGCGCGGCGTGATCGACTGCAGCGCGTGGACTCCCGAGGCGAGGTCGGTGAGCACGTGCGTCGGCGTGTTCAATCGCGCCGCCGAACTCACCAGCCTCGCGAGCAGGTCGGCGAGCGCGCGGTCTGTGCAGGCGATGTCCGCGATGCGCGCGGCGCGTGCGTCGTCGGCAAGGCTGAGGAGTTCCTCGAAGACAACCGCGGTCCGGTCGCCGCCGATGGACGGCGGTTCATGGTGTCCTGCGGTCATGGGTCGTTCTTCCAACCCGGGGCGGGGAGGTCGCGAGTTTCTTCGTGCGCCGCGAGCCATGCACGCGCAAAGGCGACGTCGCGCTTCGCCTGCGTTGCTGAGATGTCAAGGGCCAATCCAATATGCTCCGGCGAGATCCCGCCGAAGATGCGCATCTCGAGCGCCTTGGCCTGCCGCGGGTGATGTTCCGCCAGCCGGGTGAGCAGCTCGTCGAGCGCGATCAGCGTGCTTGGATCCGTCGTCGAGGCCTCGATCTCCTCGGGCAGTTCCCTTGGTCGCAGCGAGCCGCCGCCTCGTCGATCGGCCTTGCGCGTGCGCGCGTCGTCCACGAGGGCGCGCCGCGCCACGAGCGAGGCAAGTGCCAGCAGGTGCTGTTGGTCATTGACGGGATTCCGGTCGCTGCGCGCAAGGCGGAGCCAGATCTCGTGGACAAGCGAGGTGGTGCCAGGCGTCACCTGCCGCGACTCGCCCCGCAGTGCGCGCGCGGCGATGGCGCGCAACTCCTCGTACAGGCTCGGATCGACCGAGCGCAGATGATCGTGAGCCTGCTCGCCGCTGCCGAAGGGAGATGGCGCCGGCACAGGGCCATGCGAGGACTCATGTGAGGACTCATGTGAGGACTCATGCCCCTTCGCCCCTTGCGATTCCGAAGTCTCTTCCATGGCGGCATTGTGCCGTCCCGACGGTCGGCTGACGTGGGCGCCGGGCGGACTTTCGATCTGCATATTCCAAATTCGCACAGAGTTGATGGTCCGCGCGCGCGATTCCTTCGCTTTCACCTTGGCAGCCCCGCACAGGCGGTGAACAGGGGCGGTCGCATCGCACCGAGGAGCCCCGCAATGTCGGCGCGACTCGGGCTGTTGTGTCACTGGGTGGATTTCGTCAACAGGAGAATCGAATGCACAGGGTTTCATGGCAGCGGAGCAGCTTCACGAGTCGCGCGGTGGGTGGATTGGCGTTGGCGGCGGCGGCCTCGGTCGCGGGGACGGTCCGGGCGGACGAATCGGCCGCGCCCGGCCCCCTCAGCGAGAGTGGCCTCTACGTCGGAACCGACATCGGTGTCGCGTTTCTCTCGTCGGTGAAGATCAAGGACTACGCACCGACGCCCGGCTCTCTCGACTTCGGCATCGCAGGCGTGAAGGCCGATACGAGTGCGGGTCTGGCCTGGAACATCAACGTGGGATACCGCTTCAGCGACATGTTCGCGGTCGAGCTCGAGAGCGGCTACTACCGCAACGGCTTCGATGGATTCTCGGCGGGCGAGTTCACCACCGACCTCGGCATCTCGACCGCGGTCGAGGGCGGCGATGGCGACTTCACGCAGATCCCTGTGTTCGTGAACGCGATGTTTGACATCCCGCTGACGAAGCCGGAGACGCCGGGCGCGGCCGGAGGGCTTAGCCTCAAGCTCGGTGCGGGCGTCGGAATCGTCAATGTGTCTGCCGACATCGACTCGATCTCGGCCGCCGGAGTGCCCGGGGTGACGGCGACGGTCGACGGCGACAGCTGGGAGTTGGGCGGACAGGCGAAGATCGGTCTCTCATGGCAACTGACCCATGCGATCGAGCTTGGCGTCGAGTATCGCCTGATGGCGGTCGGTGGCGCGAGCTTCGGCACCGCTTCGTTCAGCGATCCACTGCTGGTGGGAATCGCCGAAGTCGAGAGCGAGAGCGTGCTGACCCATGCCGTGCAGGCACGTCTCTCGTTCGAGTTCTGAACAAGCGCTCGCCGGGGCCAGACGTCGACGACGGACCGCGCGATGCATGGTCGCGGGGCCACGCTGTCCGAGCGATTGCATCTGCGGCAACCGCGGCAACCGCGGCTCCTGCGGCTTGCGTGATGAATCTTGGTGAGCTTGCAGGCGGTGCATCACGGATGCGCCGCCTGCTTGTCGTTCTCGTCACTGCGCGACGAACGTCGCGTCCTCGAGGCGGTAGAGCCCGAGGAGATATCCGCCCACGGCGAACGGCTCGGCCACCAGCCGGCCCCGGAACGTGCCGTAGCGGAAGAGGTGGAGCCCCTGCATGTCGAGGGGCTTCGCCAGCGTGGCGTCGATGGCGTCGAAAGGCGTGGGCGGCAGGCCGATGCAGCAGCCGTCCCAGCGGTTGAACGTCAGCAGCACGTTGCGCGTCGTCGACACACGCACCGCGGTCGAGTAGTAGGCGGAGATCTCGATGTAGGTGCCGTTGATCGCGCGCACCCACGGCGGCGTCGTCAGCGCCTCCCGGGCGGGATCGATGAACGGCTCTGCCGAGGTGAGCAGTTCCCATGAGACTCGGTAGGGGTCGTCCGGGCCGCCGTTGCCGATCACGCGAAATCGGCCGTCGAGCTCGAGGGTGCGCGCATCGATGCGGCGTATGACCTCGTCTGGCGAACGGCTGTCGGACACGATGGGTGGTCGGGACGCGGACGCGGTTGGGGGCGCGGTTGGGGACGCGGTTGGGGACGCGGTTGGGGACGCGGTTGGGACGCCAAGCCCCGCGAGCAGTGTGTCACCGAGCGATGGTGGATGTGCAGCGGCGGTTGCAGCGGCGCTCGCCTGCGGCGCCACACTCGATGGTGCGGATGTGGGGGCTGATGCGGGGTCCGACGCAGGGGCCGTGATCGACGCGCCGGCGGCTGCAGTAGCGGCTGGCGTGATGGTTGCATCGGCGCCGGCGGTGCGTCGCGCGCCCGTGACCGACGGCTCGGAGAGCACGAACCACAGGCCGAGCGCCGCGAAGATCGCGATGGCTGCCCAGAGTGCTCGCATCAGCGACGCGCTCCGGTGAGCAACGCACGGGTCGCGCCTCCCCACTCGCGCGCCACGGCCTCTGCGTGCGTTGCGCCCAGCGTGGCGGTCAGGATCGCATCGCGCACGCAGCCCATCTGCAGCGACTGCTCGAGGAAGGGATCGGGCAGTTCCCCGATGAGGACCGGGTCGAAGCCCGGGGCCTGCGATGCGCGGCCATGCGAGCCGCGTACGAGCGATGCGTCAAGCGGGATCACGTCGAGCAGCGTGCGGAAGCCGAGCTTGCGCAACGCGAGCTTCGCCATCGCCCGACCTGCGGGCCAGAGCAGCTTCGGGTCGTAGAACAGTTCGCACGGGTCGTAGCCGGGCTTGCGGTGGATGTCGACGGTACGGGCGTAGTCGGGCGCCTTCGCCTCGTCCATCCACCAGCCGTATGCGAACCAGCGGTCGGCTGCGCTGACGCAGACGATGTCGCCTGCGCGCGCGTGGTCGAGGCCGGCCGCGCGCCGGGCATCGCCCGAAAGGGTGCGCTCGACGCCTTCGATCCTCGCGAGTATCCGCTCGACCGCCGCGCGATCGGCCTCGTCGCGCACGGAGACATGCGCGACCTGGTGATCGGCGACCGCAAACGCGCGCGAGTGCTCGAGGTCGAGGATCTCGCGCCCGTCCTCCATGCGGACGGCCAGGTAGCCCGCGTCGCGTAGCGCACGATTCAGCCAGATCGCGTCGCGCACGGGGACGATGCCGTACTCGCTGACGATGATGGGCGCGATGCCGAGTCGATCGAGCCTGTCGAGGAGCCCGCCAACGACGCGGTCGACCTCGCGCAGCTCTTGCTGAATCGACGGATGGCCTGGTCCCACCTTCTGCAGCGCGTAATCGAGGTGGGGGAGGTAGACGAGCGAGAGCGTAGGCCGCAGCGACTCGAGCGCATGCATCGCGGCAAGCGCGATCCAGTCGGTCGACTCGATTCCGGCCATCGGGCCCCAGAAGCGGAACAGCGGGAACTGCCCGAACTTCAACTGAAGTTCGTCGCGAAGCGCAGCTGGAGTCGTGAGGCAGTCGGGAATCTTTCGTCCGTCGGCCTTGTAGACCGGGCGCGGCGTCAGCATGGCGTCGGTCGACGCGTGCATGGCGTACCACCAGCAGATGTTGGCGCACGTGAACGACGGATCGATGCGACGGGCCGTCTCCCACACCTTCTCGGCGTGGACAAGCCGGTTCGACTGCTTCCAGAACTGCACCTCTCCGAGCGCACGGTCGTGCCAGCCGTTGCCGACGATTCCGTGATCGCTCGGCGCGAGCCCTGTGAGCATGGTCGATTGCGACGTGCATGTCACCGCCGGCAGCGGCGGCACCAGTGTGCGTACGCCGCCGACGCGGCGCGCGAAGTCGCGGATGCGCGGCGTCCGGTCCCCGATGAGATTCGGGGAGAGCGCGACGACATTCAGCAGACAGACGGGGCGGGCCACGCCCGGATGGTACGGGCCGGGCCGCCCTGCGCGGGTTCCAGAACCACGCGCAGGGCGGCCAACCGGGTACGCGAGCGTCCGATGGCGGGGCCGCGACGGCAGAACCAGCCCTGTGGGGCTTGCGACCACGGGGAATGTGTGGCGTCTGTGGCGACATCGTGCGTCCGTTGGACCGAGTCCGATCACTCCCCCGACGGCGCGAAGACGAACCGCTTGTCGACGCAGACGCCGTCGCGGAAGACCATCATCGCGGAGATGTCGGGGTTC
>JBIKXP010000113.1:0-10585 GCA_044355685.1 Phycisphaerales bacterium | reverse complement strand
TGTTTCCCGAGGGGGCTCGGAACGAAGCCGGCCACCAGCTTCATCGCGTCCAGTGCGGGCTCGAGCCGACCGACTGGAAACCCATGAAGTCGATCGGCGTCGGGGTCTCGGAGGTGCGTATCGCCTGATCGGAAGCGTGGCTCTTCAATCACGCCTGCTTCCTCGTGCGAACCGACGCGCATGAGTCTGGATCGTGCAGTAGGGAGTCCCGATGAAAGAGCGAATCCGCCGTTCTCGCGGCAACATCTTCGAGGATCTCGGGGCGTCGCCAACCGAGGCGGCGAACCTGAAGGCACGCTCGCACCTCATGATGGAGCTTGAGGAGCTCATCCGCCGCAAGGGCTGGACGCAGCAGGAGGCGGCCAAGGCCCTCGGCGTGACGCAGCCTCGCGTGAGCGATCTCGTGCGCGGCAAGATCGACCGTTTCAGCGTCGACAACCTGATCGAACTGCTGGGGCGTGCCGGCGTCGAGATCACATTCTCAGCGATCCGTAGGAAGCGGCGCGTGGCGTAGCGGCGCGGGACTGCAATCGCCCTCACGCCTTCGTCGCGATTTCCTTCAGCACTTCCTCGTCGATGCCGACTACCGAGCCCGGCCTGTCGCGTCGGTTTGCTCCGATATGAAACTGTTCATCGAGCGAATGCGCGGAGAGGATGTGGACTTGAACGCCGCGGGACTTGGCGGCGCATCGCTCGACGCGGTGCTTGACGCGCTGTCGCGGCTGGACGCATCGCCGACTGGGTGATGACGGCCTGGCCTCGAATCTCACAGCACTGGACCAGAGATCGGGGCAGGTCAACATGGGCTCGCACGAGGCGGTTGCCCGATTATCCAAAAATTGCAGGCAGCCTCGTGAGAGAAGTGCACTTCGTCGTCGTAATTCGCGCGCGCGCGCGCTGGTGCGTCCTCCGTTCGGGGGTAGGTTTCTGCACCGTCGCCCGCCTTGAGGCGGCGTGCTCTCTTTGCCTTCGGATGTTCGAAGGTGTGTGTCCCAACAGAAACGTCCTGACATGAAGCGAAACCTCCACAACCGCTCTCTGCTGCTCGCATCCCTCGCCGTGGCGTGCGCCGCGGTGCCCGCCTCGGCGAATCTGCTGCAGAACGGCAGTTTCGAAGATGCGCTGAGCGCTGCCGATTGGAATATCGTCGGAAATGCGGTGCGCACGGACAAGTCGCCGTACCCGTTCATCGCGAGCGATGGCTTCTGGGCCATCAACTTCAACGGCGGCGACAACGCTCCCAACGGCGTGCTCACGCAGAGCTTCACGACCGTCATCGGCCAGCAATACGACCTGTCGTTCGCCTTCGGCAAGTGGGCCTTCGGCGGCGGCACGGCTGCTCTGCAGGTCGAGGTCATCAGCGGCGGGGCGGTCGTGCTCGACCAGCTGGTCAGCGACTCGACCGGCAGCGAAGGGGCCGAGGTGTGGAACTCGTACCAGTTCGCGTTCACCGCGACGGACGCGTCCACCACGCTGCGCTTCACCGATCGCTCCAACGCGACGGCGAGCTTCGACGCGATCCTCGACAACGTGGTCGTCGTTCCCGCGCCTGGCGCCGCCGCGCTCTTGGCCGTCGGCGGCCTGCTCGCTGGGCGTCGTCGCCGCTGAGCTCGCGATCCGAACCGCTTCGACGCTCGGCGCGGATCTTCCGTTGCCGCATGCTTTCCGCTGCGTAGCCGGTTGTAGCCGCGCAGGCGGTCCGCCGTTTCCTGCTCTTCGGCGAGCACCGGCTGCGCGGTACCTGCTTGCATCCGCTCGCGCCCAGCTGCGTCGAATCGAAGTTCGCGCAACTCAAGTGGCATCAACAGATTGTGAAGGCCGGCACCAACGCGATGGCAAATGGTCTCGTACCCCAAACGGGCTTACGCGAACGGTGAATTGCGAGATTCTTATGAATGTCGTCTGTTGCGGGGGAAACGGCTGGGATTCGTGCTAGTCTCGGGCTAAGCGATGGGTTGACGTTTGGGCGCACTTCAAGGGAGGTATGCGTGGCCGAAGGTCAACTCGTCGTGAGTCTAAACCTAGGAAAGAGGGATCATTTCATGCGTCCGTTCGTCATTGCTGGAGTTGTTCTGTGCACCGCCACGGCGTCCCACGCCGCCATTTTTTCGGTCGACTACCTCGCTGCGGGAGATGGCCTCATCACCCGTGACACCGCGACCAACTTGGATTGGCTCGACTGGACTCAGGGTTTGAACCTCTCCTATCTGGGGATGGTGTCCCAACTGCAGGCCGGCGGGCAGTTTGAAGGCTGGCGCTATGCGACCGAGGCGGAGTTGTTCACCCTGATGTCCAACGCCGGTGCACCGAACCCCGGTGGCCGCACCGTGGGCAACGTGCCAGCGGTCACGACGATGCTCGGACTCCTCGGAGCCAACAACTACTTCAGCTTCCTTGGTGCGGGCAACAGCAGCGTCGCCTTTCTCCAGGATCCGAACAACTTGCCCGCGGGGAGCTTCGGTCCGATCGCTGCGCTGACGCTTGAGACGTTCGACAACCCGCTCACCGCAAAGGCTGGCGAGATCGGAGCCGGTCGGAACGACCTGGCCTTCGGCGTTGGCCACGCCCTTGTCCGAACGGTGCCCGCCCCCGGCGCCTTCGCACTGCTGGGCGTCGCGGGGCTTGCCGCTGCACGTCGCCGCCGCATCTGAGTTCGCCCAGCGTTGGCCGCGCAGGTTGATTTCAGCTTCTCTGATTTCGATCTCGCGTTTCGATCTTGTTCAAGGTCCACGGCCCGAGCGCTTGCTCGGGCCGTGGTCGTTTAGGGCCGCCGTGATCGTTTGCGGCCGCCGTGATCGTTTGCGGCCGCCGTGATCGTTTGCGGCCGCCGTGGTCGTTTGCGGCCGCCGTGGTCGTTTGCGGCCGCCGTGGTCGTTTGCGGCCGCCGTGGTCGTTTGCGGCCGCCGTGGTCTCACGCATCTGCTCCGACGCCGAGAGCCTCGCGCAGCGCGTGTTCCCCGTGTGACGATCAGTGCCGTGGGGCGACCGCCTGAACCCGCAGGCGCCCCGGCGCCCGCAAGTTGCAACGCGCTGCGTATCCGCGCAGGTCCCTCACGCCTTCGCCGCGATCTCCTTCAGCACTTCCTCGTCGATGCCGAGGTACTCGCGCATGTGCTGGTCGTACATCTCTTGGTGGCGGACGGGGGGGGGGGGGGGGGCGACTCGGCGCACGCGTCTCCGTCGTTCAGGGCAGCGGCCGTGGCGCTGTTCGTGTCGGTTTGGTTTCGATGGACTCTGCGACTCCTGAAGGTCTGATAGTCACGGTGCTTTGGAGTCTTCAGACTCCAGTACGGATCTTGCGGAGCGCAGAGGCGAGAACAGACTCCACAAAGTGAATTGTGACTCGCATGTGCTCCACAAGCGTTAGAGCACCTCTCGCCCCTCGGCCAGGTTGATCAGGCGCGGGAAGCACATCGTGGCGGGTCGCCGCCCTGACCCTGCCTGCAGTTCGCGAAGGATGCCGGCATCGCGCAGTTGGCGAAGCAGGGCGGGCGTTGTCTTCTCGTGCATGCCGTGCTCGGTCGAGAGTCTCTGGGCCAGGTCAGATGTGCTGAAGATCGGCTTCGTGAAGATCGCGTCGAGCAAGTGAACCGTGTACTGCGAGCGAGTAGTCGACTGGATCTTCAACTTCATCTCGTCGTAAAGCGCACGAATCGCCGCGACCCGCTCGGCGTTCTGCGTGGCCTGCTCGGCGATGGCGAGAAGAAAGAACGCGATCCAGCCGTTCCAGTCGTGCGCTGCGGAAATGCCCTTGAGTCGCGCGTAGTACTCGTCGCGATGGGTCTCGAGGTAATCCGATAGGTAGAACATCGGCTGTGACAACTTCTTCTTCTGGAAGAGAAAGAGCGGAATCAAGATTCGTCCGATGCGGCCGTTGCCGTCCATGAATGGATGCAGCAACTCGAACTGCGCGTGCATGACGGCAGTCTGGATCAGAAAGTCGACATCGTCGGAGTCGATGTAGGTCGCCCACGCCTGCAGATGGTCGTGAAGCTGCACAGGGTTCGGCGGCACAAAGGTGGCCTCATCGAAGGCGCACCCGTGCCTGCCGATCCAGTTCTGCTTGCGTCGAAACTCACCTGGCGTCTTTTCCTTACCGCGCACGCTGCTCATGAGGGTCCGGTGCAGTTCGCACACGAATCAAAGTCGAATGGGGTAGTCCCTGAGATATGCGCGTGCATCAAACAGCGCCTTGCGGTAGTTCGAGATCTCCTGGATGTCGTTGAATTTCTCGCCCTCCTTGAGGAGCCCCGCCTCCTGCTCGAGCACTTCGTCCACGGTGGCCTGCGTTCCCTCGATTCGCGAGGACAGCACCGCCTCCTGCGTGGTCAGCGGTGACAGCATGACCGCTGGGTTGGGAATGCCGGCCAGCAGTCCGTCGTAGTACGCCAACGCAGCGTTGGCTTGTCCGACGAGCGGCAGCAGTTGGCGCCAGTCCAGATCAGTCAGGGGAAGCTTGTGCGGCTCAAAGGGCTGCATGGCACGATCTAGGGACTTCGCGCGGCGTGTCGCGTCGCGCCCGCCCTCACGCCTTCGCCGCGATCTCCTTCAGCACTTCCTCGTCGATGCCGAGGTACTCGCGCATGTGCTGGTCGTACATCTCTTGGTCGCGGTCGCGGGTGAAATCAAGGCGGAGTTCGTTAATGACCTTCGTGCCTTGGCCGATCCATTGACGCCACGTCTCGGCGGAGATGTTTTCGAAGATCCACGCTCCCAGCGGTCCGCGGAGCGGGGGGGATGGGAGTTTGGTGCCTGGCCTGCCCGTGCGGCGGCAGACGAACGCGCCCGATTCGCGCAGGCGGTCCGCCGTTTCCTTCTCTTCGGCGAGGACCGGCGCGTGGCGGCCGATCGACTCAAGCAGCTTCGCCATCGCCTGCTGCGGCAGGCGGTCGCCCTTCGCGGCTGCGATCGTGAAGCCCTTCTCGAGCACCGCAACGGCCTTGTCTTCCCAGCCCGCCTTGATCATCGCGTCGCCGCAGAGCTGGTAGGCCTTGCTCATCTCGGCGTTCGCTGCGATGCACTTCTCGAGGCTCTGCGCGGCCTCTGCGAAGCGGCCTGCCTGCAGATAGGCGTTGCCGAGGCTGAAGTGCGCCATCTCGTTGCTCGGGTCGGCGGCGGCCATCTTCTCGAACTGGGCGATGCGGTCTGCGTTCATCGGGTCTCCTTCGGGGGCGGTCATGGTAGGCGCTGCCGCCTGCTGCGTCAGGCATAGCCGAGTCCGTCAGGCATAGCCGAGTCCGTCAGGCATAGCCGAGTCCTTCAGGCGAAGCCGAGTCCTTCAGGCGAAGCCGAGCTTGTCGAGGTCATCCTCGTCGAGCCCGAAATGGTGCCCAAGCTCGTGCAGGATCGTGATGCGGATCTCCTCGCGGATCCGCGCTTCGCCGCCGAACGGACCTTCCTCGTCCTCGCCCTCGTCCCAGCCGCCGGCCATGTCGACCACGCCCTCGCGGAAGATGTGCACCACATCCGACGCGTCGGGGCGCTCGACCGAGCGGTCGGTCAGCGGCACGCCCGTGTGGAGCCCGCAGAGGATGTCGTCGGCGTCGTCGGTGATGCCGAGTTCCTCGCGGAGCGCAAGCGACGGGCGGTCTTCGAGCACGAGCGGGCACTCCTCGATGAGCTTGTGGATGCCCTCGGGCAGCGCTGCGAGCACCTCCTCGAAGAGTTCATCGAATCGTTCGCGTTCGCGGCGGCGCATGGGGTGTAGTCCATCAGACCTCGCGCTGCGGGTCAAGCGTGCGGCTGGCCGTGCGGCTGCGGGTGCGGCTGACGGTTAGGAGGTCTCTCACGGAGGCACGGAGGCACGGAGGTCAAGTCTTGCAATCGTGGCGCGCTGGGCGCGGGGGAGGAAGAGGAAGAAGAAGAAGAAGAGGAAGAGGAAGAGGAAGAGGAAGAGGAAGAGGAAGAGGAAGAGGAGGAGGAGGAGGAGGAGGAAGAGGAGGCATTGGGAGGCTCTCTCTCTCTCTCTCTCTCTCTCTCTCTCTCTCTCTCTTCCCGTCGTTCCTTCCTTCTCCCTTTCTTGCTTTCCTTCATCCCCTCAAAGGCCAGCTCGCGCGCGGGATGCACGACTTCCCCTGTCCTCCGTGCCTCCGTGCCTCCGTGCCTCCGTGAGAGACCTTGTAAACCGTCAGCCGCACATCTCCGCCGAACAGCTCAGCAGCCGCAGCCAACCGTCAGCTGTCTCGCGCGCCGTCTTGCACCGCACCGACGAGTTCGCTGACAGAACGGCAACCCTGCCGGTCAACCCACTTCGCAAGGCCATCCGCCACGCGCAGGGGCGCTCGCGGATCGATGAAGAGCGCCGTACCCATCGCGACGGCACTTGCGCCCGCGAGGATGAACTCCGCCGCGTCGCGCCAGTTTGAGACGCCGCCAAGGCCGATCACGGGCACCTTCGCATCGCGCGCGACGCGGTGATAGACGTCGTAGATCATGCGCACCACGATCGGGTGAATGCCGGGGCCCGACAGTCCGCCGCGGCCGCGCGAAAGCCGCGGCGCGCGCGTCTCGACATCGATCGCCATCGCGGAGAACGTGTTCGCGACGACGAGCGCCTGGGCGCCGCCGTCGATCGCGGCCGTGGCCATCGCCACGATGTCGCCGACATTCGGCGAGAGCTTCACGAAGAGTGGCTTCGTGCGGACCGCGGGCTTGACCTCGCGCAAGAGCGCGCGCAGCGCCTCGGGATGCTCGCCGAACTGGAGGCCGTCGGATGTGTTCGGGCACGAGACATTGAGCTCGACCGCCGCGATCTCGGCCGCCCGGTCGAACGCGCCCGCGACCGCGAGGTACTCGTCGACAGAATGGCCCGCGACCGAACCGAACAGCCTGCACGGCAGCCCGCGTGCGTCGGGCAGCTTCTCGCGCATGAACCGCTCGAGCCCGACATTCGCGAGCCCGATCGCGTTCAGCATGCCCGCGGGGCTATCGATGATGCGCCACGGGGCGTTTCCTTCGCGCGACTCTGCCGTGATCGACTTGGTCGTGATTGCGCCAAGCCGCCCGAGCGGAAGCGCGTCGGCCATCTCGCTCACATAGCCGCAGGTGCCCGCGGCAAGCACCACGGGATTGGCGAGCGGGACGCCTGCGAGCGAGACGGAGAGGTCGGCCATCGCGGCGAATGGTACCGCGCACGCCACGCAGGGCGCGAAGCGGGAAAGCCCCGATGAAACAGGCCGCCCCGAGCGAGGCGGCCTGTCGATTCGAAGTCGAGAGGAACTGGTCGAGAGGAACCGAAGGTCGGTTTACGGGCAGGAGCCCCAGCCCGACAGGAGGATGCCGAGGTCGGTCGAGTCGGTGGCGCCGTCGCCATCGAGGTCCGCCTTCGCCGTGCCCCACGCCGAGAGCAGGGTTCCGAGGTCGCCACTGTCGACCATGCCGTCATCGTTGATGTCGGCCGGGCACGCTGGTGCAGAAACGCACTCGGCGGCCGAGACGACGAACTCGTCGAGACCGGCCTCAGTGACCGAGTTGTTCGGGTTGTCGGTGGCCACCATGCGGATCTGCACGGTGTTGGTCAGCGCGACGAAGTTCTCGATGGTGTAGGTCCTGACGGCCCACTGGAGGTTCGCGCTGATCTCCTCCATCAGCACCCACGCGCCGCCGCCGTTGGTCACTTCGATGCGAAGTTTGTCGGCCTGCGTCGGCGTGGTGGTGGTGTCGTCGCAGTAGTACCAGACGGCCATCGACGCGCTGACTGAGGAGAAGCCGGCGAGGTTCAGGACCGGCGAGGTGAGCCGCACCGGCCCGCCGTCGAGGTCCTGCGACGCAGCCGCGCCGCCGGCGGCGCCGAGCCCCGTGACGTACGCCTTGGTGCCGGAGCCCGGGGTGGCGTCGGTCGAGGGCGAAGCCTGCGCGCCAGCGTTTGCCGTCCCGATCGGGACGCCAAGCGCCCACTGCCCGGCCGTGACCGACGCGTCGGCGGACGTCGTCCAACCCGTCGCGGCGCCTTCGAAGCTCTCCGCGACGATCGTGGTTGCGTTGGTGAGGACCGGCGCCGAGTAGAACAAGGTCGGCGCGGTCGCCGGGTCGACCACCGGGCCGCCGTTCGACAGCGTCGCGCCGATGTAGTAGCGCACGGTCTGGCCGCAATCGACGTCGGGGAAGTTGGCCGTGAAGGCGTTTGCCGCCGTCTGCGCCAGCGGGTAGGCGGTGTAGCTGCCGCCGCCGTTCACCGACACGTAGAGATTCGCGCTACCCGCGACGATCGAGCCGCCGCCCTGGATCGTCGCGTTCACTGCGAACGAGTTCGGATTGTCCGGGTGGAGCGAACTCGGCCGACCCGAAGGGTAGGTGAAGGTCAGCGAGACGGGCGGGCGGTTCATGAACACCTCGATGCCGCCGCAGCGGCCGATCACGAGATCGAGCCAGCCGTCGCCGTCGATGTCGATCGGCGCGATGTCGAACACGGAGTCGAGGTTCGCGACAGGGAGCACCGTGCCTTGCTCGTCGAGGAGCGACCCGCCGACCACGCCGGTGTTGCGGTAGATCTTCGTGCGGCGGCCGCTCGACGGGCAGAACGGGCCGAGGTCGGCGTCGACGTCGCAGATGATGACGTCGAGCCTGCCGTCGCGGTCGAGGTCGGCCACGCGCGCGGTATTGCCGAACTCGCCGAGGCTGTCGGCGATGGTGTACGAAGTGAAGTCTGCGAATCCGTCGGCGCCGTTGCCGTTGTTGATGAGCACCTTGTCCTGGCCATCGTCGACGATGACGAGGTCGATGCGGCCGTCGTTGTTGAGGTCGCCCGAGTCGATGTTGTACGGCGCGCCGCCCACCATGCTGTCGGGGCCGAGGAACGACGTGCCGAGGCCATCGGGCCGCGAGTAGATGCCGGCGACATCCTGGGAGCCGCCGAGCGTGTTCACGCGCACGATGTCGAGCTTGCCGTCGCCGTTCATGTCGGCCGCGAGCGCCGCGTTGCCGAAAGCCGACGAGAGCTGCGCGGCGCTCATGCGCGTGGTGGTCGTGTCGATGAAGAAGCCGGGATTCGCGGCGCCCTGGTTGATGAGGAACTTGTTCTGGAAGTCGTTCGTCACGACCTCGGCCGGGCTCTGCTGGCACTCGCCCGGGTCGGCGGTGTCGCCGTCCGAGTTGATGTCGATGCAGATGGTGCCGCTCGTCTCGGGCGTGTCGTAGTCGGTGTAGAAGATGTCGACGAAGCCGTCGCCCGTGAAATCGCCGATCGCGGAATCGCAGAAGCGGGGGTTGGCGACGGCGCCGTTTTCCGCGAAGAGCTGCGGGATGCGCGCGTCCTCGAAGCGGAAGCCCTGCCACTGGCCGCTCGTGTTGTTGCCGAGGTTTCGGTAGACGCGGGGCTGGCCGAGCATGGTCGAGACGTGGTCGCTCATCGTGGTGGCGGTCACCAGGTCAAGCCAGCCGTCGTTGTCGACGTCGACCGCCTTCACGTCGCGGTCGTTGCAGGCGTCGAGCATGCCCTGCGAGCCGGACGCGTCGGTGGCCGAGCCGAACTCGGTGGTGCGGTCGACGAGCACGCCGTTCTCGTTCATGAAGAGGATGTCGCGGAAGCCGCCCTGGATCGAGCCGGGGAACTTGCGCATGCACACGAGATCGAAATCGCCGTCCTTGTCGAAATCTGCGACGGCGAAGTCCTTCTCGAGATTGTCGCGGCCGAGGAGGCTGGCGGCGGCGTTGAGGCGGCTGCCGGTCTCGTTGACGTAGTTCACCCACTGCGCGTGCGCGGCGAGCGGCGCTGCGAGCGCTGCGATGGCCACGACGGAAGCGAGGGAGGTCGATCGTGTGGCGAGGGCGGCTACTGCGGGGGATCGCATCGAGTGAGGCTCCAGCGTTCGGTGCCGGCCTGGGCCGGCTGCGTGTGTCGTCGTGTGTGTCGTCGTCGCGTGTGTCGTCGTCGTGTGTGTCGTCGTCGTGTGTGTCGTCGTCGTGTGTGTCGTCGTCGGCATCAAGGTGCAGGTCCGACGGTGATTGCAGCGCGATCAGGGGCAGGGGCCCCACCCCGATAGCACGAATCCGAGATCGCCGGAGTCGGTCTCGCCGCTTCCGTCGAGGTCAAAGAGCGGGGAGCCCCATGCTGAGAGCAGCGTGCCGAGGTCGCCCGAGTCGACTTCGCCGTTGCCATCGAGGTCGGCGATGCAGTTCGGGCAGGTGTCCGGAATGCCATCGCGGTTCTTGTCCGATGCGCCGTTGAAGATCTCGAGGAGGTCGTTGATGCCGTCGCCGTCGCAATCGCCGGGGGCTTCGTGGCCGTCGCGGATGTAGGCCTCGACGAAGCCGACAAAGTCGGCGGTGTCGACGTCGCCGTCCTGGTCGATGTCGCCGATCGCGCAGGAGTTGTCGGGACTCACGCCCGACGCAGCCCTGCAGTCGGCCATCGTCTCGAGGTCGAAGATGTCGACCATGCCGTCGCCGTCGAAGTCGAACTCGAGCCGTCCGAGCGAATCGAGGAACGCGACCACCTTGGCGCGGTCGACGCTGCTGAGTGCCTGGAATGCGGCCGCGGATGCGGCGCCCTCGCCGAGTGGTCCGTGCGCGAGGATCGCAGCGGTCACCCGCGACTCGAATGTGCCGCCGGCGGCAGAACCGTCATGCAGCATGGGGTCGCGCGTGC
>JBIKXP010000112.1:0-10612 GCA_044355685.1 Phycisphaerales bacterium | reverse complement strand
GGACGAGGGCACGATGCGGGCGGACTCGGTTCGCCTTCCCCTGTGGGGGCCGCCCTCCGTGCGCGAGGGAGAGGCGGGCGAGCGCGTCGCCAGCCTCGCGGCGATCGCCGAGCCCGGCAGCGCTGAGTATGGGCGGCTCGCGCGGCTTGCCGCCTTCTCCGACGGATTCGTGCTGGCGCGGGCGCTGGCCGACACCTCGGCGCTTGTCGTCTACGACGCGCGCTACTCGATGGAAACCGCCGGCTTCGAGCCAATGTGGGGCGTGCGCGTCGATCCCTACCGGTCAATCGGCGGCGATCGACTCTCCTGGCACTCCGCGATGGCTCGCCGCCGAGAGCGCATGGACGAGATGCTGGCGGAGATCATGGGCGAAGGCGCACACGAGCGGGCCACTTCCGGAGAAGATGGAGCGCCATGACTCCGGTCGCACTCACGATCGCCGGATCCGACCCCTCGGGCGGAGCCGGAATCCAAGCCGACCTCAAGACGTTCCATCAGCACGGCGTCTACGGCGAGAGCGTGGTCACGCTCCTGACCGTGCAGAACACGCGCACCGTCGCGGGAATCGAGTTCGTCGCGCCCGCGTTCGTCGGCGCGCAGATCGATGCGGTGGTGTCGGACATTCCGCCGCATGCCGCGAAGACCGGCGCGCTTGGACGCACCGACATCATCGACGCGGTTGCGGATCACGCGCGGCGCTTCCGGTTTCCGCTCGTCGTCGACCCGGTCATGGTGAGCAAGCATGGGTTGCCGCTTCTGGCCGACGACGCCGTCGATGCGCTGGTGCGGCGCCTCCTCCCGCATGCGGCGCTCGCGACGCCGAATCTGCCCGAGGCGGAGCGTCTCGTCGGCTTCGCGGTGAAGGACCCGGAGGGCATGGAGCGTGCCGCGCGTGCGATTCACGCCATGGGGCCCCGCGCCGTCCTGGTGAAGGGCGGCCACCTCGCCGAGAGCGCGATGGATCTCCTCTTCTCCGATGGTCGTGTCGTCGTCTTCCCGGGTGAGCGCATCGAGACCGTGCACACCCACGGCACCGGCTGCACGCTCTCCGCGGCCATTACCGCGCGGCTCGCGCGCGGCGAGTCGGTCGAGTCTGCCGTGACAGCCGCACGGCTGTTCGTGCGCGGGGCGATTGCTCGCGCGCCCGGCCTCGGCGGCGGTTGCGGCCCGCTCGACCACTTCGCCCCGATCGCATAGTCTCCTCTGGCGGTCGCGCTCAATCCAGCCTCCACGTCCGCGCCGGATGCGACGACCGGGAACGATACGACCTACCGACGGAGCCACCATGTCCACGCAGTTCCCGCCGATTCCGCCAGATCCGAGGCACTCCGTCTCGCGCATCGTCGACGCGCCCCAGACCACGTCGATCACCATCAAGGGCGGATTCTGGCGAGGTGCGATCGGAGCCGTCACCGGACTCGTCGCAGCGGCCTTCATCTTCATCCTTGGCCTCGTGCTCGGAATCGGCGGTGGCGTCGCCGCCGTCAGCGGCACGATGCCGGTCCAGACCACGACCGTGCGCGAGGGCTTCAGTTCCACGGTCGCGATCTTGCCTATCCAAGGTGGCATCGACGAGTTCACCGCCGAGTTCGTCGACCGATCCGTGCGCTTCATCATCGAGGACGGCGGATTCGACGCGGTGGTGCTTCGCGTCGACTCGGGCGGCGGCGGCGTGACGGCGAGCGACCAGATCTGGCACTCGATCGGCAAGCTCAAGGCGGCGGGGATTCCCGTGGTCGCAAGCTACGGCGGCATGGCCGCGAGCGGCGGCTACTACGTCTCCTGTGCCGCCGACGAGATCATCGCGGAACCAACGTGCGTGACCGGATCGATCGGCGTCATCGCCCAGGTGTTCACCATGGAAGGGCTCGTCGACAAGGTCGGCATCCGCCCGATCACCATCATCGCAACCGGTAGCCCCGACAAGGCGACGGGCAACGACACCTTCCGCTCGTGGGACGAGAAGGACCGCGCGGTGGTGCGGAAACTCCTCGATGTCTCACACGCGAACTTCGTCCAGCGCGTCTTCGACGGGCGGCGCAGCAAGTTCCAGACGATCGAGGCCGCGCGCGCCGTCGCGACCGGCGAGGTCTTCGACGCCGAGCGCGCCATGCAGCAGGGCCTCATCGATTCGATCGGCTATCTCGACGACGCGATCGCGGCCGCCGAGGGCCGCGCCGGGCTGGCGCAGGGCTCCGCCGCGATCGTGCGCTTCGAGCAGCCGATCGATGTGTTCGGCGGGCTTCTCGGGGCGTCCGCCAAGACGCCTGCGATCCGAAGCGCGGCGGACCTGCGTTCGCTTGCGAGCGAGCTCGCGACGCCGCGCCTCAAGTATCAGGTGAACTTCTGAAGACGAGAGACCGACCGCCGCAGCGCGGCGGATGAGCGGAGTGAAACCATGACACCTGCGACCGCATCGGCCTTCAAGCAACTGCACGCGGCGAGCCTCGCGCCCGCGTCGCTCGATCTCAAGATCAAGGAATAGGACCAAGGAATAGGACCAAGGAATGGGACCAAGGAACTGATCGCGCTCGCCTGCGGCGTGAGCCGTCTCTGCGAGGGCTGCATCGTGCATCACGCCAAGGCCGCGAAGGCGGCCGGAGCGACGCTCGCCGAGGTGCAGGAGACGCTCGACGTCTGCGTGCTGATGGGAGGCGGTCCCGCGACCGTCTACGGCAAGAAGGCGATCGAGGCGTACAACAGCTGACAGCACGCCTGACAGTGCGCCTGACCGCCCGCATGCGGGCGCCGCCCCGCGTGACTCACACGCTCCACGCGCTCAAGAGGACCGCGAGATCCGCGGAATCCGTGTCGCCGTCGTCATTGAGGTCGGTCGGGCCGCTTGAACCCCATCCGCTGAGCAGCGCGCCGAGGTCGGCAGAGTCGACGAGCCCGTCGCAGTTGAGGTCGCCGGAGACGCACCCGGGGTCGTAGTACGCGCGGAAGTCTTCGCCGACGCCCGCGATCAGCAGCGTTCCGTCGCCCGCGAGGATGGGGCCGCCTTGGTTGAGGTTCGGCACTTCGACCGACCAGCGCAGCGTGAGGTCGGGATTGAATGAGAACACGGTGCCGGGAAAGCCGCCGTTGCCGAAGAAGATCTTGCCTGCGCCGTCGACGACGATGCTCGGCATCGTGAGGAACGAGGGCGCCGCGGCGACATTCACCGAACTCGCCGCACGGATCTTGCCGGTGACCTGGTCGCGGATCTCGAGGTTGCCGTCATAGTTCATGAAGACGACGCCGCCGTCGGCCGTGACGCCGTGCTCGCCGCTGAAGGCGGAGCATGGAGACGACCATCGGAACTCGAGCGCGGTTCCGGTGTCCTGAAACGCATGGAGCCGATCGAACTCCGGTCCGGCGTTCGGACAAACTGGCAGGAACACCATTCCGTTCGAGCCGGCGAACACATCGGTCTGCGTGAAGAACACCGGGATGATTGGTCCGTCGTAGCGCTTGACGCCGGTCGTCGCGTCGTAGACGCCGATTCGGGTTGTGTTGCTTGGGCCGCGTTCCTGGATGTAGATCGTGTTGCCCACGAGCGCCGCGCCAAGCGTTCCCGTGATCGTGAACGAGCGCGAAACGCTCCACTCGACGGCGCCGGTCTCGCCGTCGAACCTGCGCATGGTGAAACCGGCCGAGGCGATGAAGTCGCCATCATCGGTGAAGACGATGCCGTCGTAGAGGCCTGGCGAACAGGCATCGCATGCCGTCACCCAGAGCAGCTTGCCGGTCGCCGCGTCGAGGCAGTGGATCGCCGATGTGTAGACGACGCTGTCATCGGCGCGGCCGACGTACACCCGGCCGTTCTTCACGCCGTAGAGGACCATCGTCCAGTCGCCTGGCTCCCAGGGAAAGTCGTACGACCAGAGCTCGGCGCCGGTCGTGACGTCGAACGCGTAGAGCATCGAGTTGTTTGGGTCGAGGAGGGGGCTCTCGGCGACGGTCTGCCGAATGTTGAACGCGCGATTGCCTTCGACGAGCGGAGTCCACGAGATCAGCGAGAGCGGCGCGCCGGACCAGCGCAGTGCGGGCGTCTCCGGCCCAACGGCGGAGGTGAGTCCGTTGCGCCCCGGGTTTCCTCCGAGGTTCGGCCAGTCGGCCACAGAGGTCGATGCCAGACAGATCGCGGACATCGAGGCGATGAGGCAAGCGCGGGCGCGTGGCATGGTGTCTCTCCGGGCTGGGTGGAATTCGTCAGACAAACGGTCCGTGACCGGATTGTGGTGTGGAAGGCCGGATCTGCAAGCGGCTGCGTCTTGGATTGTCTCAACAGCGCCCGAGATCCCTTGATACGGGTACGCGGATCCTCGATTGGGGGCGCGAACCCTCGGCCGGCGCGGGGTGCTCCATCGCGCACGGTCGCGCGACTCGGGACGTCAGCCGATCTCGAAGCCGTGCAGTTGGGCGACGCGCTGGATCCCGAGCTTGCGGAAGATCCGCTTGCAGAGCGTCCCCACCGTGTGCTCGGAGATGGCGAGCCGTCTGCCGACTTCCGAGCGCGAGTGGCCGTCGCGGAGGGCGCGCGCGACCTGTCGTTCGCGGGCGGTGAGGGCCTGATGCGAGATCGCTGGATCGATGCCTCGCTCGCTGACGACGACGGTCGAAATGAACTCGACATGGGGCTGTGGAAGCACCGGCGCATCCAGCGGCTCGATGCGGATCATCATGCCATGGTTGCACTGCGTCGGCGGAGATCCGGCGCGCGTGGACCGCTTGTCGCCGAGGAGGCGCACGAACTCCTCGACCCTGGCGACGCGCCGCTTGAGCTCGTGCAGATCCTCGCGGTCAAGCGCCATCGGGCTGCAGTGGTGGAAGTGCCACGTGTCCGGTCCGGTCCGTCCGATCTTGTCGCGCGCCGCGAAGAAGCGCGATGCCAACTCGCTGTTGATGAATGCGGCGACCTCGTTGGCGGCCTTGATATGCTCTGGGTTTCGCGAATCGATCACGATCGACAGCTCATTCATCGAGGTGGTGTAGCCCGTCGTGCGGCGCTTGCCGCGCGCCTTCTTGGCCACCACGAGTCCCGCGAAAGCGAGCGTGTCGAGCGCCGCATAGACCCTCGAGATGTCGTAGGAACTCCGGCGCGCCAGTTCCGCGGCGGTGAGGGTCGCGCGCGCCCGCCGCAGGCATTCCCACAATCCCATGGCCTCGACGTCCTTGATGGCGTCGAGCAGTCCGGGTCGGTTGAACTCGATGGGAATCGGCTTCATGGATGCGGTCGGCGCGGGCGGGGCCTCACTGCGACATCAGTACGACTGCGCCGACCGAGAGGATGAAGTAGGGGACGAGCGACGCAGCGCCTGCGTAGTCCTTCGCCATGCGCTGTCCGAAGAAGAGCATCACGATGTTGAGGGCGCACAGCTGCGTCGCGTGGAGGCCGAGCGTCTTGGAGCCGTCGAGCGCCAGCATGACCGCGCCAACCGCTGCCAGCGCGCCGGCCGCCGTCTCGGTGAGCGTGATGACCGCGAGCATGGGCGCAACCTGTCCGGCAAGCGGGGACTTCGCGAAGTGGCCCTGCAACCAGCCGAGGTTTCCCTTGAAGTCGATGATCTTGTCGATACCCGACTGCAGGAAGAGGATCGCGAGGAACACGAGGGCGAGGAACTGCGCTGAGACGATCGGAGTGAGCAGGCTTTCAAGCATGAGCAACCTTTGCGCCGGATGATATCGCGTGGTCGCGCGGCACGATTCCTGGGCGCATCGGGCAAGGAAGCCCGCAGGGCGCGCTGGCCTACGCCTCGTGCGCTGGCCTACGCCTACGCCTCGTGCGCTGGCCTACGCCTCGTGCGCTGGCCTACGCCTCGTGCGCTGGCCTACGCCTCGTGCGCTGGCTTCGCCCGGTACTCGCCGAGCGACTTCGGGTGGAGGTCGCCGATCTGCTTTCGCGTCATGGCGCGCACGAGCTTGCGCGCCACGCAGAGATCGGTCACGAGCGGTACGTTCATGTCGATTGCGGCGCGGCGGATGCGATAGCCGTCCGGCCGGCCACGCTCGTCGAACTCGCGGGGGATGTTGATGACGAGATCGACCGCCTTTGTGCGCATGAGTTCAAGCGCATCGGGGCCATCGACGCCGTCGTCGCGCTCGGACTTGCCAGCGACTTGGCACTCAATGCCCTCCTTGCGGAGCACTTCGGCGGTGCCTGCGGTGGCGAAGAGCGCGAGGCCCGTGCGCGCGAGGGCGCGGGCGTCGTCGGCGAAGCGGTACTTGTCACCCATCGGCCCGAGCGAGAGCAGCACGCCGCGCGTCGGAAGCCTGAAGCCCGTCGCAAGCATTGACTTGAGGAGCGCCTCGTCGGCGTCGTCGCCCATGCAGGCGACCTCGCCGGTCGAAGCCATCTCGATTCCGAGGACGGGATCCGCGCCCGAAAGACGGCCGAACGAGAACTGCGGCGCCTTCACGGCGACGAAGCCGAGGTCGAAGAGCGTGCCGGCGTCCATCGAGACGTCGGGCTCGGCGCCGAGCATCATGCGCGTGGCGGCGCGGATGAAGTCGCGGTCGAGCACCTTCGAGACGAAGGGCAGGCTGCGCGAGGCACGCAGATTGCATTCGATCACCTTGACGTCGTTGTCTCGGCAGAGGAGCTGCACGTTGAATGGTCCGGTGACGCACAGCGCCTCCGCGAGCTTCGCGCCGACGAGCCGAACGCGTCGAATCGTCTCGACGTTCAGTTCCTGTGGCGGGAGGACGAGCGTCGCGTCGCCCGAGTGGACGCCGGCGTACTCGACGTGCTCGGCCACGCACCAGAGGATGATCTTCCCGTCGCGCGCGACCGCGTCGAACTCCATCTCGCGGGCGTGCGACTCGAACTTCGAGATCACGACCGGGTGCTCGGGCGAGAGCGTCGTCGCGGAGCGCAGATACTGCGAGAGCTCGGCCGCGCTGTGCGCGATGCGCATGGCCGCGCCCGAGAGTACGTACGAAGGCCGCACCACGACCGGAAAGCCGCCGACCGCCTCGACCGACTTCGCCAGCGCCTCGTCGCTCGCGGCCTCGAACCAAAGCGGCTGGTCGATCGCCAGCTCGTCGCAGAGCGCGGAGAACTTCTTGCGGTCCTCGGCGCGGTCGATCGAATCGGCGGGCGTACCGAGGATGCGAACCCCGGCGTCGTGCAGCTTGAGCGCGAGGTTGTTCGGCGTCTGGCCGCCCATCGAGACGATGGCGCCCTCGGGCCGCTCGGCGTCGCAGAGCTCGAGCACCGACTCGAGCGAGATCTCGTCGAACACGAGACGGTCGCACATGTCGTAGTCGGTCGACACGGTCTCCGGGTTGCAGTTGAGCATGATCGTCTCGTAGCCGAGCTCGCGCGCGGCGGCGACGGCCCCGACCGAGCACCAGTCGAACTCCACGCTCGAGCCGATCCGGTAGCAGCCGGATCCGAGGACGAGCACCTTGCGGCGCGGAGACGCAGCGACGTCGTGGTCGAGCGCCCAGTAGGTCCAGTAGAGGTAGTTCGTATCGGCGGGATACTCGGCCGCGAGCGTGTCGATCTGCGCAAGTTTCGGCCGCACGCCGAGCGCGTGGCGGCGCGCGCGCACGTCGCGCTCGCTCGCGCCGACGCACTTCGCGATGGCGCGGTCGGAGAAGCCCGCGCGCTTCGCGGCCAGCACCTCGGCGTGCCCGAGCGAGTCGGCGCCGCGGCGCTGCGCGAGGCCCGCGCGCATGCGGACGATCTCCTCGATCTCGCGCAGGAAGAACGGGTCGATCGACGTGAGTTCATGCACGCGCTCGACGGTCATGCCGTCGGCGAAGGCGCGCGCGACCGCGAAGATCCGCCGCGGCGATGGCTCGCGCAACTCCTGCTCGAGGTCGGGGAAGGCGTGCGCGTGCGGATCGAGGCCGTCCACGCCAGTCTCGAGCATGCGCAGCGCCTTCTGGATCACTTCGCCGAAGGAGCGGCCGATCGACATCACTTCGCCGACCGACTTCATCTCGGTGCCGATGCGCTTGTCGGCGCCTGCGAACTTGTCGAAGTCCCAGCGCGGCGCCTTGCACACGATGTAGTCGAGCGCGGGCTCGAAGAACGCGCTCGTCGTCTTGGTGACGGCGTTCGCGAGCATCGGAAGGTCGTAGCCGAGCGCGATCTTCGCAGCGACGTACGCGAGCGGATATCCCGTCGCCTTCGACGCGAGCGCCGAGCTGCGCGAGAGGCGCGGATTCATCTCGATCACGCGGTACTCGTTCGACTTCGGGTCGAGCGCATACTGCACGTTGCACTCGCCGACGATCCCGAGGTGGCGCACGATTCGGATCGAGAGGTTTCGCAGCATCTGATAGTCGGCGTCGGACAGCGTCTGGCTGGGCGCGACGACGATCGACTCGCCGGTGTGGATCCCCATCGGATCCACGTTCTCCATGTTGCAGACGGTGATGCAATTGTCGGCGGCGTCGCGGACGACCTCGTACTCGATCTCCTTCCAGCCCGAGAGGCACTCCTCGACGAGCACCTGCGGATTTCCCACGAATGCATAGTCGATGCGAGCGCGCAGGTCTTCCTCGCGCCTGATGATCGACGAACCCTGCCCGCCGAGCGAGAAGCCGCCCCGGAGAATCACGGGAAGTCCGATCGCGTGCGCGGCGGCGACGGCCTCCTCCGGCGTGTTCGCGGCGATGCTGCGCGCGGTCTTCACGCCGATCTCCGCCATCTTCTGCGCGAAGATCTTGCGGTCCTCGCCCGCGCGGATCGAGGCGACTGGAGTCCCGAGCACGCGCACGCCGTGGCGCGCGAGCACGCCGCTCGCCTCGAGCTCGAGGCCGCAGTTGAGCGCGGTCTGGCCGCCGAAACTCAGGAGAATGGCGTCGACCTTCTCCTTCGCGATCACCATCTCGACGAACTGCGGGGTGACCGGAAGGAAGTACACCTTGTCGGCGAGATCCTCGGTGGTCTGCACGGTCGCGATGTTCGGGTTGATGAGGATCGTGAAGATCCCGTCCTCGCGCAGCGCTTTCAGCGCCTGCGAACCCGAGTAGTCAAACTCGCCGGCCTGGCCGATTTTCAGCGGGCCCGAGCCGAGCAGGAGGACGCGCTGCGGACGCTCCGCGCGGAGACCGTGGAGGAGACGCTTCATGACCTTCTCACCGCCTTCACTTCGCCGACCATGTGCAGGAAGTCATCGAAGAGATACGCCGTGTCCTGCGGTCCTGCGGCCGCCTCCGGGTGGAACTGCACCGAGCGGAAGGGCCGGAACTTGTGCCGGATTCCCTCATTGGTGCCGTCGTTGAGATTCACGAACCAAGGCTCCCAGTCGGTGTCGAGCGACGAGTGGTCGACCGCGTAGCCGTGATTCTGGCTGGTGACGTACGCGCGCTGTGTCGAGGTCTCGAGCACCGGCTGGTTCTGCGAACGGTGCCCGAACTTGAGCTTGTAGGTGCGCGCGCCGGCGGCGATTGCGAGCAGCTGGTGTCCAAGGCAGATGCCGAATGTCGGGATGCCGCGCTCGAGCACGGTGCGGATGCGCCCGCTCAGCGACGTGAGTTGCGCGGGGTCGCCGGGCCCGTTCGTCAGGAGAAGTCCATCGACCTCGTCGAGGTGCTCTTCCCACTTCGCGTGGTACGGCGCGCGGATCACGCTTGCGCCGCGAGAGATCAGGCTGCGGACGATGTTCTCCTTGCATCCGGTGTCGACCACGAGGATTCGGAGGTTGCCGTGGCCGCCGGTCGGAGCGTGTCGCGTCGTCTCGGTCGGCGCGACGGCGCCGACGAAGTCGGAGTCGACGCGATGCGCGGGGCTTTCTGGCGCGACCGTGCCGGGGTCGAGCAATCCGCCCATCGTCCCTGCCGCGCGCAGGTGCTTCGTCAGCGATCGGGTGTCGATGCCCTCGATCGCGGGCACGCCCTCGGCGCGCAGCCAGGCTCCGAGCGAGCGCTGCGACTCATGGTGGCTTGGTCCGACGCAGTGCCGCGACACCACGAGTCCAAGCACCTGGATGCGCTTCGACTCCATCGAGCGCAACGCGTCATCGCCGCCGGGAACGCCGTAGTTTCCTTGCAGGGGATAGGTCAGCACGAGGATCTGCCCGCGATACGACGGGTCGGTGAGCGTCTCCACGTAGCCGGAGAGGCCGGTGCAGAACACGACCTCGCCCTCGATCTTGCGGTCGGCGCCGAACGAGGCTCCGGCGAAGGACCGTCCGTCTGCAAGCGTGAGGGTGGCGGGTCGTTGCATGGAGTCTCTCCGCGGGATCTCAGCCCGCTGTCAGCGCGTTCACGCGCTTCCTTCGCGACCCGTGGAGGAGGTCCATCGAGCCGCACAGTTGAAATGGCAGGAGATGCACGGGCCAGTCGCACTCGATGTTCGTGCGCTGGATCTGCAAGGGATTCGTGCCACGCACGATCGGGCCGCTGCTTGTCATGAACGCGACGCGGAAGCCTGCCTCGCGGATCAGCGCGGCGGCCTCGCGCGAGTAGTTCTCCTCCTCGCCTCCGACCCAGCAGAAGACGGGGATCTCGCGGCCCATGCGCTCCTCGATCGCGCGGCGCGCCTCAACGACCTCGCGGCGCATCTCGTCGAGCGGAAGGCGCGCGTGCAGCCTCTTGTGCGTCATCGTGTGGCAGCCCACGACGTGGCGTGCGGCGAGCGCGCGGAGTTCGTCCCAGGTCATCGCCACGCGAT
>JBIKXP010000111.1:0-10643 GCA_044355685.1 Phycisphaerales bacterium | reverse complement strand
CTCGCACTGTTGGCGGCGGCAGGTGTCGCAGGGCTTCGGGCCGATCGAGGCCGCCGGCGATAGCGACGGGACGCGGTACACTTCAGTGCGGTGCTCGAAACCGCGGGACCTCATCGTTTCAGCAGGAAGCTCAGATGACAAAGGTCGTGCCCGAACTGCCCTTTGAGACGCCCGGGCTCCTGGAAGCACTGCAGGACGATGATTCGCTGAAGATCATCCTGCAGCTCCAGATCCGGAAGTCCGCGGCCACGCTCAAGGTGCTGGTGAAGCTGACGGCGCTGCCGACGGCGGTCGTCCAGGCGAAACTCGACCAACTCTGCGAGTTGCGGCTTGTGAAGGCGTTGCGCGCGAGCCAGGCGCATCGGGAGTGGCGGTACAAGCTCGCGTCGTCCGAGTTCTGTCTCCGTCTGGATGCAAGCAATCCAGACAGTTGGCGGCGGGTCTGCGCCCACCAAGTGGCGCAAAGGGACCGGATTCGTCGCGAAGTGGAGGCGCGTCGCTCGAAGACCGTTGTTCCACCGATGTTCCAGTTCTTCTCGACGAACACGGCATTCATGACTCGTGCGGAGCAGTTCGAGCTGCGAGCCCGCATCCGACGAGTCGAGAGCTTCATGGCTGCGCTCGAGAAGCGAAGCCACTCCGGCGGTCCCGCAGTCGAGAGAAGTGGGGGGCCAGAGAAGTCGACGCTGCATGCGGTGACCCTCGAAGTTGTTCCGCTCGACTCGCCGCTCTCGCCGCAGCCGCTGGTCCATTTCCTCGCACGCAGCACACCAGGCGATCGTCAGGTTGCCAAGTCGACGGATCGAGCGCTGCTCTCGCCCCGAGAGACGGAGGTCGCACGCTTGCTCGCCGAGGGACTGAGTCGCCCGCAGATCGCGAAGACGCTTCGGCTCTCGCTGCACACCGTCTGCACGCAGTCGGCGGCGATCTACCGGAAGCTCGGCGTGCGCACGAGGGCGCACCTGGCGCGCGCGATAGTCGAAGCCGAGGGGGCCGCCGTCCGCCCGGACAGAGCGCGGACGCTCACGTGATGCCCGCTGGACCGCGAGGCACTCCCGCAACGTCTCAAGCCGGGCGTTGACGCGCTGGAATGGAAGCGACGCTCGGTCGGACTCGAGGATGCAGCGGATCTGATCGTCGATCTCCAAGAGGCGCTCGGCGTCGGCATCGGCATCGGCGTCGGCGTCGGCGCTCGGCATCGGCGCTCGGCGTCGGCGCTCGGCGTCGGCGCTCGGCGTCGAGGCCTTGATCTTTCGGTGCCGTGCGGCCACCCTGAGCACTCGACGCCAGAGTCGCCGCCCGTATCGTGTGGCATCACCTCTGGTGATGGCGGCCTCGAACGCGCAAAGTGTCGCCCGACTGCCACGCCGACTCCGTGCGTGTGGGCAGTGGCGCGTACACGTTGGCCGCGGCCCGTACGCTGATCGGATGACAATCGACGCGGGGTCGTCGAAGTGGCCGATTGAGCCTGATTTCAGGCCTCTCGCCGAGCAATCGTCTTGTACGTTTGCATCGAACGTTGTGGACCGGCCTGTCTCGGAGACTGGGTCGGACGCATCGCAACGCCTGAAGCGGGAACCTCCACATGAACCACTCGACACTTCGATTGCTGGGAATCGCATCTGCAGGCATCGTGCTCGCGCTCGCTCCTGCGGCGCGCGCGCAGAGTGCCTGCGACGCCGATACGAATGACGACGGCGCCGTCGACTCTGCGGACCTCGGTGCGCTGTTGTCGCAGTGGGGCCCATGCAAGGCCTGCGGGTCCGACTTGAACCGTGACGGACAGGTGGATTCGTCCGACCTCGGCGCGTTGCTGTCGCTGTGGGGCGAGTCGTGCAACCCGCTTCCGTGGGCGACGGTGCTCGAGCAGTCGCCCGACCCCGCGATCGTGACGAACGCCGCGTTGCGCGATGCGATCGTGGCCACCGGCTTTCCGTGGCGCGTGCGCGACAACGAGACGCAGATCGAGATGGTGCTGATCCCGCCGGGCTCGTTCCAGATGGGCTGCTCGGTCTCGAACGCCTATCTCTGCAGCGGCAACGAAGGCCCGATCCACACGGTCACGCTGACCAACGCGTTCTACATCGGGCGTTACGAGGTCACGCAGGCGCAGTGGACGGCGCGCATGGGGTCGAACCCGTCGCTCTGGAAGAACCCGAGCCCAGAGGTGCCTGCCGATCAGGTTCCCAACCGGCCGGTCGACACGACGAGCTGGGACACCATCCAGAACTTCCTCGGTGGATCTGTGAACGGTCCCCAGCTGCGGCTTCCAACCGAGGCGGAGTGGGAGTACGCGTATCGCGCGGGCACAACCACCGCCTACCACTCGCTCCCTGGCCATCCTGATGGAACGAACGACGATGTGCTCGCCAACGACATCGCCTGGTGGGGAGCGTGCCCGTGGTGCGGAGGGAACTCTGGCAACCAGACCTATCCCGTCGGCTGGAAGGCGGGCAACGGCTTCGGACTGCACGATATGGCGGGAAACGTCTACGAGTGGACGAACGACTGGACAGGTCCGTATCCCTCGTTCCCCGTCGTAAACCCGACGGGACCCGACAGTGGACCAGCGAGGGTCCTGCGCGGAGGCTCGTTCGGCGACGCTCGCACGAACCTGCGCGCTTCGAAGCGCATGTGGGCTCCGCCGAACCACCTGAGCAACCGGTTCGGATTCCGTGTCGTGCGGGAGCTCGAAGCTCCCTCGAAGTGACACAGTTGAACTGCACGCAGCCTCGCCTCGGTACGAGCCCGGTTGTCAGGGCGCGTGCGAAACCGCTCGCTCTATGATGCCTGCATGGGCACCGAGTTCATCATCGACGCGCCGCATCTCATGGAGGCGCTCAACGACGACGGAGCGGCCGAACTCCTACGGCAGATGCAGCTTCGTGCGGTGCCTCTTGGCATCAAGGACTTGTCGGCACTCGTCGCGCAGCCGGCGACCTTGGTGCAGGCCAAGATCAACCTCCTCTGCGCTGCGAACCTGGCGAACGTGGTGCGCGCGGGACGGGGTCACCGATCGATTCGATACGTGGCGGTTCCTCCGCCGCTCCGGATCCGATTTCGGGAAGGACATCCTGAGGATGCGCTTCGCCTCGCAGAGTTCGTTCGCGTGGTGCGTGCGCGCATCGAGCGACGGATCGCGGAAGCCGAGACTGTCGGCAAGCCAAGCGGTCCCGCGTGGTCGTTCGACTCGCTCTATCTCCCCGTGATGACGGCGAAGGAGCGAGACGAACTCATCGCGCGGGTCCAGAGGGTGGTCGAGTATCTGGGGATGCTCGAAGAGCGTCGGGGATCGCGGAAGTCCGTGCGCAAGCGCGCCGGGGAGCGTGTCGAGCCCTCGACACAGCATGTCTTCGAATTGCGGGTGCGACCGCTTCGCGCGGTCCTGCCGCCCGAGCTCGGCGTCGAGTTCTTCACGGGCCAGTCGCGGGCTCGGAAGGCGATGGCGCTCGGTGGCTCAGTGGCCTCGCTTTCGCCTCGCGAGCTGCAGGTGACTCGAGCGCTTGCCGAAGGGCTGTCACGGCCACAGATCGCAAAGATGCTCGGGATCTCCCTGCCCACCGTCGCCACGCTCTCGAGGCGTCTCTATCGCAAGCTGGGCGTGCGCAGCCGTGCACAGCTGACGCGGACGATTCTCGAGGCGCCGCCCACGAGCGAGGCGAGGGTTGAGGAGTCGGACCAGTGAGTCTCGCGCCGCCATGCGTGTGGGCGTATTCACACGTCTGAGCCACCTGCGTCAGCGCCCGATCGAGCGCGCGAGAAGTTCGCGTACCGCGGCCTCGCAGGCACGCGGGTGCGGCAGATACCAGCGCGACTCGGTCCGGTCGAGCGTCGCCTTGCCGTTGAGTCGGATGTTGCCGAATTTCGGCGAGATCATCCAGCAGTACACCTCGGTGATGTCGCGCGACTCGCACGCTCTCATTGCGCGGGCCGGCCAGGTCTCGAGCAGGATCACGCGCTGGTCGGTCACCACATAGGCGCCGGCGGCGGCAATGCGTCGGGCAAGTCGCAGATACCAGATGAAGACCCAGGCCATGCCGAGCCAGCATGTGGGAATGAAGATGCCCATGATCAGCTCGTGAACGCGGAGTTCACCGGCGATGAACACTGCGATCGAGCCAAAGAGGGCGAAGCCGCATGCAATGATCGCGACGACGACCATCGACTTCACGCCCATGCCGCCCCATGTCCCCGCGTCGAGCGCCGTCACAGGCACCGCCGCATACGCCACGCGCTCGCCCTCACGGAGCTCGGCGCAAACCGCATCTGCCGTCGCAGACGGAAGGTCCGCGAGCGTGTCGACACGATCAGGCTTCAAATCGAGGCTCACCCGCGCAGGATAGCCGTGTTCGCCTTGCCCTTCACATCGGTCAGGCGGAAGTCGCGGCCTGCGTGGCGATAGGTCAGGCGCTCGTGGTCGAGGCCCGTCAGATGCAAGACCGTCGCGTGCCAGTCGTGGATGTCCATCACGCCGTCGACCGCGGTGTCACCGACTTCATTCGTGCCGCCGTAGCTGAGGCCGCCCTGCACGCCGCCGCCGGCCATCCAAATGGTGAAGCCCTTGGCGTTGTGGTCGCGGCCGTCGCCGTTCTGCGCGTACGGCGTGCGGCCGAACTCGCCACCCCAGAGGACAAGCGTGTCGTCGAGCATGCCGCGCTGCTTGAGGTCTGCGAGCAGCGCCGCGATGGGCTGGTCGATCTCGCTGCACTGTTTCGACAGTTCCTCGCGGAGGTTGCGGTGCGTGTCCCAGCCGCCGTGGCTCACCTCGATGAAGCGCACGCCCTTCTCGGCGAGGCGCCGCGCCAAAAGGCACTGACGCGCGAACGCGTCGGTCGGCTCCTTGCCGACGCCGTACATGTCGAGCGTCGCCTTCTTCTCGTCGGAAAGATCGACGAGGTCGGGCACTTCCGCCTGCATGCGGAAGGCAAGCTCGTAGCTCTCGATCACGCCCTCGAGCTCGCGGTCCTGTTTCTCGCGCTTGAGGCGCTCCTTGTTGAGCCGCTGGATCAGGTCGATCTGCTCGCGTTGCGACTTCGCGCCGTAGCGGTCGTTGTCGATATGCGGGATCGGGTCGGCCGACTGGTTTCCGCGGCCATTTCCGAGGCGGACGGGCGTCGCCTGGTAGCTCGCTGGCAGGAACGCGCTTCCGTAAAGCTGTGCACCGCCATTGTCGCCGCGCGGATTGATCGCGACAAACCCGGGCAGGTTCTCATTCTCGGTGCCGAGGCCATAGAGCGCCCACGCGCCCATCGATGGCCGCACGAACTGGAACGAGCCCGTGTGGAGCTGGATCGACGCCTGCGCGTGCGCGGGAATCTCGGCCTTCATGCCGCGGAGGAGGCAGAGTTTGTCGGCCTCTTTCGCGAGGTTCGGGAAGAGCTCGCTGATCCAGAGCCCGGATTTCCCCGACTGCCTGAACTTCCACGGACTTCCGAGCAGCTTCGCGTTGCCGCGGAAGATCTTGCCGTCCATCGCGTTGAGCTCGGGCTTGTAGTCGAAGGTGTCCACATGGCTCGGCGCGCCCGCCATGCAGAGGAAGATGATGCGCTTCGCCTTCGGCGCGAAGTGCGGCTTCTTCGGGGCAAGCGGGCTCAGTGCGACGTCGTCGCCAAGGAGTGACGGGAAGCCCGATGCACGCGCAGCCATGGCGGCGAACGCGACGGAGCCGAAGCCGCATCCGGCGAGGCGCAGCATCTCGCGGCGCGAGAGCGCGTTGGGAAGGCGGTTGTTGCAGAGGTCGGACATGGTGTTCTGTGCCTTGGTTCGGTGTGCTCAGTCGACGGAGCGGAACTCGCCGCTCAGGAGAAGCGCCTGGCAGAGCGCGGAGTACTCGGGGTGACGCGGCGTGGCAGCCGACGCTTCGGCCTGCGTTCCGCGCGCACCCTCAAGCCGGGCGCGCGCGCGTTCGCGCATCGAGGCGCGGCGGCCGTCGCTCTGCGCGCCGTTCCTGTTCGAAGCCGCCTGCTCGCGGCCGTACGCCGACTTGAAGTCGTCGAGGAACTCGCGGCACGCGCGCAATTCGCGGCTCGACGGCTTCCGGCCATAGGCGAGCTCGAAGGCCAGCGTGATGCGGCCGTTCTCGTCGGCCGCACCTTGCACGACGCGCGCCGCGAAGGCGTCGGAGATCCGAGCCATTTCGGCGCTGTTGAGGAGGTACAGCGCCTGCGTCGGCACGTTCGTCACATCGCGCTGCCCAGTCACGAACGCGGGCTCGGCGAAGTCGAAGACCTCGAGCGATTCGGGGACGCGGTCGCGCACGATCGGGAGATAGACGCTGCGATAGCTGTCGGAGTTGCCGGAGATGAACGACATCAGCCGCTCCTGCTGAGGCCCGCGCAGGCCGCCCTCTGCGAAGGCGATGCGCGATCCCGGCGGGGGACGCAGATCAAGCAAGCCTGCCGCCTGGAGCATCGAGTCGCGGATCGCCTCGGCCTGGAGCCGCTTTTTCGGCATGCGCCACATGAGCGCGTTGTCGGGATCGACGGACGCGGCGTACTCGTTGAAATCGCTCGACATCGCGTACGCGCGTGAGAGCATGATCTCGCGGATCAGCGTCTTGGTGCTCCAACCGCTCGCGATCAACCGCGATGCGAGGTGGTCGAGCAGCGCCGGATTGGTCGGCTGCTGGCCGCTCATGCCGAAGTTGTCGGGGGTCGGGACGATCGGCGTTCCGGCGAGATGCAGCCACACGCGGTTCGCCCAGACGCGGGCCGTGAGCGGATTCTCCTCGTCGGCAACCCACTGCGCGAACTCGAGCCGACCGCTTCCCTTCGTGATCTTCGGCTCGTCGCCATCGGAGATCAGTTGCACGAATCCACGCGGCACGACCGCGCCCGGCTTGTCGAGCTCGCCGCGGTCAAGCAGGCGCGCGTTCACCGAGCGGCCGCGCTCCGCCGCGCCCATTGCGACGAGGTTCGCTTCGGTCGGCTTACCCGACTCGTCGTAGCGCTCGAGGATGCTCTCGAGGTTTCTGTTGACGCCCTCGGCGGCGCGTGCGCGGACGAGCTGGGCCTGCAGGTTCGGCGGCTCCTCGCCGCGCTGGCGCGCCGTACGCGCCTGCTCACGGAGCTCGTCGGCGCGCATCGCCTCCTGCGCGGCGCGTTCCTTCGCGCCTGCGATCTGCGACCGTTGCTGCGAGTTCATGGTCGGGCCAAGCGGAACGTCTGCGTTCGCAGGCAGTTCGACGAGCCCCGCCGGATGGTTGTTGCCTTGCGCCTCGAAGGTTCCGTACCGCGTGTCGGTCGAGAGGAAGATGCCCGCGACCGCGTAGTAGTCCTTCTGCGGGATCGGATCGAACTTGTGGTCATGGCAGCGCGCGCACGAGACGGTGAGGCCGAGCATGCCCTGCGTGACGGCGTCGATCTGCTCGTCCGCGAGATCCATCTGGAACTGCGGGCGTCCGCGCGCGTTGTGGCTCTTCGTGCCGATGGCGAGGTAGCCGGTGGCGATCAGCTGCTCGGCGCGCTCCGCGTCGCTCGATGCGTCCAGCAGATCGCCTGCGATCTGCTCGGTTAGAAACTGGTCGAAGGGCTTGCCCTCATTGAAGCTCTCGATCACGTAGTCTCGATAGCGCCACGCGTGCGGGTAGAAGATGTTCGACTCCTTGCCGCTCGATTCCGCGTAGCGCGCGACGTCGAGCCAGTGTCGGCCCCAGCGCTCGCCGAACTGCGGGCTCGCGAGCATCGTGTCGATGGCGCGTGCGAACGCCTCAGGCGTCGGATTCCGCACGAAGCGCTCGACATCGGCCTTCGAGGGCGGAAGTCCCGTGAGATCGAGGCTCGCGCGGCGCAGGAGCGTCGCAGGGTCTGCGTCGCGGGCAGGCGCAAGGCTCTTCTCCTCGAGTCCCGCGAGGATGAACGAGTCGATCGGCGAACGCGCCCAGTCGCGGTTCTTGGTGGCGGGGGCCTCGGGCGAGGAGAGAGGCTTGTACGCCCAGTGGTTCTCCTTCGCGCGCGCGATATCCTCGGAAGTCCAACGATGCACGGTTCCGGGCGAGTAGCCAACCGCCGCCGCACCTTCGACGCGCGGGTCAGGTGCGCCCATCGCAACCCACCGCTCGAGAAGCGCGATGTCCTCGTCCTTCAGTTTGCCCGCAGGCGGCATCTCGTAGTCGCTGTCGAGGTAGCGGACGGCGCGGATCAGAAGGCTCGAGTCGGCGTCACCGGGGACGACGGCCGGTCCCGAGTCGCCGCCCTTGAGCATGGCGTCGCGGGTGTCGAGGCGCAGGCCGCCCTTCGACTTCCCGCTCGAGACGGAATGGCAGCCATAGCAATTGGCGATGAGGAGCGGCCGAATCTTCGACTCGAAGAACTTCAGCTCATCCGCGCTGGGCGGGGCCTCCGCGATGGGCGCGGTCGCGCCGCCGCCCATCTCGCCGCCGGTACCGTCCTGCATCGGGTCGTCCGACATCGTCGGAAGCGGTCCGACTCCAATGGCCACCGCGAGGAACGCGGTCGAGGCCACCGTCCCGGTCAGCCAACGTTGGGATTGCACCGTAGGAGTCCTCATTGGCGGACCAACGCCGGACGAGGGCGGGTGATTGCAGCGAGAGGGGTTGACGACGGCACTTTGGCTTGATTGGATGGCGCTTCGCGGGAATCCGTCGGAGGGGCTGAGAACCTACGGTTGCCGGACGCGCCGCGCCGTGCTTCGCGGCCACTCTTCCGGCACGCCGTGGGAGAGCATGCGCACGAGCCCGCGGGGGTCTGGCGGAGGAGGGTTTCGCGAGGACTCGTGCGGTTGACTTCAAGCGATGCCAAGTCTGGTGTGGCCCGATCGGGGCAGCATGGATGACCAATCTGAGGCTTGCGCGCCTCGGGCCCTTGCAATTCGGAATTCATGCCCCATTATTCGGGTTCAGACCAACCTTCGCTCTCGGCGACGTCCGCCAGAGTGCACCGCGGTTGGAACGGCATCAAGGGAGCGTGGCATGGGCTTTCGATCGGTCGTGGTTCGTCTGGTGGCGCTCGTCGCATTCGGTTCGGGGAGCTTCGCCTTCGCGCAAGCGACGAACAACTGCGCGTCGGCGCCGTTGTTGACGAGTTACGGCTCGTACCCCTTCAATACGAAGGGCGCGACGACCGATGGTGCCGCAAACGTCCTCTGCAACGGCTCGGGAAACCAGACCATCCACAACGACGTCTGGTACCGGTTCCGGGCACCCGAGACGTTCATCGTCGACATCTCGACCTGTGGGCTGACGTCGCTCAACACGAAGATCGCGGTGTACGCCGGGGCCGTCTGCTCCGCGCCATTGCTCGCATGCTCGGACGACGCGTGTGGAACGCAGTCGAGGGTGACGTTCGATGCGGTCAAGGGCCAGATCTACCTCATTCGCGTCGGCGCGAACGTCGCAGCCGGCATTGGCTCGGGCTCGATCAGTATCGCGCCCGTTCCGGTCCTCGCAAGCGCGACCAATCCTGCGACTGGAGTCCGCTATGTCGTCGTGCGCCCGACCTCGACTTTCACGTGGACTGAGGCGGCGGCCTACGCGACAAGGCTTGGTGGCTACCTCGCATCGATTGGAAGCCAGGCCGAGCAGAACTTCATCTGGTCGAGCCTCTTGGGCGGCGGATTCTCGTCGCTCGGCCTCTGGATCGGCCTGAGCGACCGCGCCG
The DNA here is from genome assembly GCA_044355685.1 of Phycisphaerales bacterium. GTDB lineage: Bacteria > Planctomycetota > Phycisphaerae > Phycisphaerales > SM1A02 > QWPT01. The sequence goes on along the minus strand of JBIKXP010000111.1, from coordinate 1,026 downwards.
TCGAGGGCGTATTCGAGTCAAGCGACGGCTTTGCCGTCTCGTACACCAACTGGGCCCAGGGAGAGCCAAACAACTCTGCCGGCGACGAGGATTGCGCCGAGTTGAGCGCCGTTTGGGGCGGCGCTTGGAATGACAAGCAGTGCGGAAGCTTCGGCAACTTCGCGATCATCGAGATTCCGTCGCCGACCTTCGTGCTTGATGTGGTGAGCTCCGCGACGAACAAGCGGTACGTCGCGTGGAACGCCCCGAACTGGACCGCCGGCGAGAGCCTGGCGGTCGCCCTGCGCGGGAACCTTGTCTCGATCGGAAGCCCTGTGGAACAGGCCTTCGTGCAGTCGACCCTTGCGGCCCTTCCGCAGGGCGGACCCGTGTGGATCGGGCTCAACGACCGTGCGGCCGAAGGAATCTTCGTCTGGACCGACGGCACGCCATTCTCGTTCGCGAACTGGGCCGGGGGAGAGCCAAACAGCTCTGCCGGCGACGAGGATTGCGTCCAAATGATCTTCAATGGCACTTGGAACGACGCGAGATGTACGCTCGCAGGCGTCGCGCTGCTCGAGCTTCCCGCGCCGACGCAGCTTCCATGCAACGCCGATCTCGATGGCGACCGCAACGTGAGTTCGTCCGATCTCGGGGCGCTCTTGTCGGGCTGGGGAACAGCGGCTGCCGATCTCACGGGAGACGGCATCACCGACTCGGCCGATCTCGGCGTCCTGCTGTCGGCATGGGGCGCGTGTCCGTGAGACGGTGATGCGCGAGCCCTTCGATGGCGCTCGCGCGGCGAACGCTACGCCTTCCCGAAGCTGGCCTCGCCGAGTTTCGCCAGCTGCGCCGCGCGCAGTTCGCTGATTTCGTCCTGCACGCTTGCCTCCTCTCCGCCATCCGAGAGCGCGAATCCCGCGCTGAGCGCGTCGCGCTGGAGGATCGACTCGGGCGGCCGTGCCGGCGAGTACCGCTTGTCGTCGCCATCGATCCGGTGGGCGAGGCCCCGCCGTTCGAAGGTGATGAGGAGTTCGCGGGCGGTGG
>JBIKXP010000110.1:0-10690 GCA_044355685.1 Phycisphaerales bacterium | reverse complement strand
GATCTCGACCGGCCGACCGCTCGAGGAGAAGCTGACGCTCTTCTGGCACGGCCACTTCGCCACCGGCTACCGGACAATCGAGAACAGCTGGCACATGAAGCGCCAGAACGCATTCCTCCGCGCAAACGCCGCCGGCAACTTCGGCGACCTCGTGCGCGGCATCATCCGCGACCCGGCGATGCTGAAGTACCTCGACAACGACGAGAATCGCCGCCGGAGCCCGAACGAGAACCTCGCGCGGGAACTCATGGAGCTCTTCACGCTCGGCGAAGGCAACGGCTACGGCGAGCGCGACATCAAGGAAGGCGCCCGCGCGCTGACGGGCATGACCTTCCGTGCAAACGAGTTCTACTTCAACCAGCAGGAGCACGATCCGACGCCCAAGACGATCCTCGGCCGCACCGGCAACTTCGCCGGCGACGAGCTCGTCTCGATCCTGCTCGAGCAGCAGGCGTGCGCTCGCTTCATCTGCGGGAAGCTCTACCGCTTCCTCGTGAACGATTCGCCGACGCCGCCGAAGGACGCCGGCGCAGCGGTCGAGCGGCTGGCGCGCGAGTTGCGCTCGCGGCGCTACGAGATCCGCCCGATCCTGCGGCTTCTGTTCCGCTCGCAGCACTTCTATGCGGCGGAGAACAGGCTCTCGATCGTGAAGAGCCCGGTGCAGCTGATCGTGCAGTCGATCCGCAGCCTCGGCACGCCGACGCGCGAGATCCGCGCGCTGGTGCAGGCGGGCGACCTGATGGGCCAGCAGCTCTTCCAGCCGCCGAGCGTGAAGGGCTGGGACGGCGGACGTTCGTGGATCAACACCGCGACGATGTTCGTCCGGCAGAACCTCGTGGTCTACCTCGTCACCGGACGCCGCCCCGCCGCCTTCGACTGGGATCCGTCGGAGATGGCCTACGACTGCTCGGCGCTCCTCGCGCACCTCCGCGACTCGGGCGGCGGGATCGATCCGCACGAGGCGGTGCGCGGACTGGCCACATTCGCGCTCGGCGGTCCCCCGGCGCGGGAGCGGCTCGCCCAGCTCGACGAGTTCCTTGGATCGCTCGGCGGCACCGTGACCGACGACCGGGTGAAGGCCCTGCTCTGCCTGATCGGCGCCATGCCCGAATTCCAACTCTGCTGAGCGCAACGAACGCGCGAACCGATGGAACACGACGCGAACCGGAAGCCCACCATGTCACACGATGCATTCACCCGACGTCTGTTTCTCGAGCGGAGCCTCACCCTCGCGTCGCTCGCGGCGACGGTTCCCTGCTTCATCGAGCGAAGCGCGCTCGGGATGCTGGGAAACCCGCTGCTCTCATCGCAGCCGGGCGTTCCCGACGACCGCATCCTCGTGATCGTGCAGCTTGGCGGCGGCAACGACGGCCTCAACACCGTCGTCCCCTACGGTTCGCCCGACTACTTCAACGCCCGGCCGCAGATCGCGCTGCGTGCGCCAGGAAGCGCGGCGCAGAACGGCCAGCAGCCGGCGCTTGAACTCGCGAACGCGCAAGGCATCGGCCTCCATCCGAACCTCACAGGCTTCAAGGAGCTCTACGACGGCGGGCTCCTGTCGATCGTGCAGGGCGTCGGCTACCCGAACCCGAACCGCTCGCACTTCACCTCGATGGACGTCTGGCACACCGGGCGCCTCGACGCGAAGGGCTCGGGGTGGATCGGTCGCTACTTCGACAACATCTGCAATGGGACACCGGTGCCCGAGGGTGCGGTGGCGATCGGCCGCACTGCGCCGCTTGCGATGCAGGGCGACATCCAGAAGCCGATCGCGTTCGAGAACCCGTCGCTCTTCCGGTGGCTTGGCGAGGATCTGCACGGCGCGATGAAGGACCCCTACGACGCGATCAACCGCGCGGGCGCCGTGGGCGGCGCGGCGGCGGGCACGCAGCGCGAGTTCCTCATGCGCACGGCGCTCGATGCACAGGTGGCGAGCGAGCGGATCCGCGCTGCCGTGGCGAAGCAGCCGCTTGTCCCGTATCCGCAGCATGGCCTCGCGAACCAGCTGAAGACGATCGGCGCGATGATCCGCGCCGAGATGCCGACGCGCGTCTACTACGCGTCGATCGGCGGCTTCGACACCCACGGCGGCCAGCTGGGGCCGCACGGCAACCTCATGCGGCAGCTCGGCGATTCGGTGCTCGCCTTCCAGAACGACCTCAAGGCCCAGGGCAACGACGGCCGCGTGGTCACGATGGTGTTCAGCGAGTTCGGCCGCCGCGTGCGGCAGAATGCCTCGGGCGGAACCGACCATGGAACGGCCGCACCGGTGTTCCTCGTGGGTCCGGCGCTCAAGGGCGGCGTGTTCGGCAACCACCCATCGCTCACCGATCTCGACCAAGGCGACCTCAAGTACGGCGTCGACTTCCGCTCGGTGTATGCGTCGCTGCTCGAGGATTGGATGAAGGCGCCCTCGGAGAAGATCCTGCGCGGACGCTTCGAGAAGCCGGAACTGATCGTCGCGCGCTCGAAGGCTTAAAGGCTTGAGGAATTGAAGGCTTGAAGGCTTGAGGGCTTGAAGGCTTGAGGGCTTGAACCGACGCGAGGGCTTGAACCGACGCGAGCACTGAACCTAGGATCCCGCCATGACTCGTGTCCCCCTCCTCTGCGCTCTTGCCGTATCCGCCTCGATCGCGATCGCGCCCCTCGGCTGCGAGCGGAAGCCGTCGGCTCCGGCTGCGGAGACCGTGAAACTGGGCGCCCCCGTCGAAATGAGCATTCCCGTGAAGGGCATGCACTGCGAGGGCTGCGAAGGCGCGGTGTGCGGCAAGATCGAGAAGATCGAAGGCGTGACCGCCGTGAAGGCGAGCCACGTCGATGAGAACGTTGTGGTGACGGCGCCGCCCGAGCAGCGCGAGGCGATCGAGGCGGTGATCAAGAAGCTCGGCTACACCGTCAACTGAGGCCTCACGCCTCGACAGCAGCGCGCACGCGGGCGACGACTTCCTCAAGCGTGCCCTTCTGCTTCGCTCCGGCCGCATGCACATGACCGCCGCCGCCAAAGCGCGCCGCGAGTTCGTTCACATCGACGAACGCACCGTCGGGACCAGCCGGCTTCGAGCGGAAACTCAGCTTGATCACATTGTTGCCCGCGTCCTCGACCGCAAGCACCGACGCGCGCACTGCGGCGACCTCCATCGGCATGTTGACGACGCCCGACGACTCCTCCATCTCGGCGCCGGTTTCGGTGAAGTCGACCGCGCGCAGACGCATGATCGAGATGGCGCCCTTCGCAGCGAACTCGAGGCTCGAGAGCGCCCGGCCCTGGAGGCGTACGCGCCCGGCGCGGCTTGACTGCTCGATCTGCTGGTACATCGCATCCTTGTCGACGCCGGCCGCCACCAGCCGCGCGGCCAACGCGAACTCGGCGGCTCGCGCATTGGGAAACCGGAACCAACCGGTGTCGGTCGCGAGCCCGAGGCAGAGCGCCTCCGCGATCGAGTAGCGGCCGCGCGCGTCGCCGTTGAAGGCAAGGTCGACGTTCAACGCGTCGACGAGCCGGACGAGCAGCGCCGTGCACGACCCGCACGACACGTCGACCACGCGCCGCGCCGCCACAGCGTCGCCGCGCGCGTGGTGGTCGAAGCCGACGACGCGGTCGGCCATCGCCCGCAGCCAGGGCGCGAGGATCTCCAGTTGCGTCCACGCACCGGTGTCGACGACAACCGCGAGATCAAAGTCGCCGTCCGGAAGCGTGGGATTGCGCGGATCGACGATCGCAACCGGATCGTCGCCCTGGAAGAGCCGGAGGTTGCCCTCGCACGGCCCCACCATCCAGCCTTCGGCGCGCACGCCGATCGCGCGACACGCGCGCACAACGGCGAGCACGGAGCCCATCGCGTCGCCATCGGGCTTCTGGTGCGTGGTCACGAGAACGCGCCGCGCTCCCCGGAGGAGTTCGGCCAGCGCTTCGATCGAGCTGTTCGTCTCGTACGCCATCGCAACCCGCTCGTCAGACCGACGCGGGGCCGGGAGTCTACACCGCCCCGGCATCGCCGATCGCTCGAAGCACGGCGGCCCGATCGATCTCCATGCGCGCAAGAAGTGCGTCGAGCCCGGAAAAACGTTCTTGCCCGCGCAGAAACGCGTGGAAGCGCAGGCGAAGCTCGAAGCCGTACCAGTCGAGTGGAAGCGCACACGGGCGCCCGTCGCGCTCAAGCAGCGTCGCCTCGCACGTGCGCGGGCTTTCTCCGAAGGTCGGCTTGGTGCCGACGGAGATCGCGGCGATTGCGCGCCTCCCATCGGGAAGCGTCGCCTCGCCCGCATAGACGCCATCGGCGGGCAGAATGCGGCCGCGCGCGTCGAGATTCATGGTGGGCCATCCGATGGTGCGACCGCGCTGGTCGCCGCGTGCGGTCGGACAACGCAACTCGTACGGGCGCCCGAACACGCGCGCAGCGTCGGCCACTCGGCCTTCTGCCAGCAGCCCCCTGGCGACGGAACTGCGTGCCTCGACCCGCGTCCCATCGGCAAGCTCGATCGCGTGCGCGCCGGCTTCGACGACGCGGAAGCCGTGCAGCGCACCCTGCGCGCGCAGCGTGTCGAGCGTACCGGCGCGCCCCTTGCCGAAGCGGAAGTCGGGCCCCTCGACCACGACGTCGAAGTGCAGTCGAGCGTGCAGCCCGTGAATGAAGGCCTCCGGGGAGAGTCCGAGAACTTGCGGCGTCGGCTCGATCTCCACGACCTCGTCTACCCCGCACCGGGTCCGCAGCAGTTCCGCTCGCTCCGCGCCCGGGGTCAGGCGCCCCATGGGCACGTCGGGCCGCAGCACCGCCGCCGGCAGCGGTTCAAACGTCACGGCGGTCACCCGACCTCCCCCGGCCGCCTCGCGGGCAAGCCGAAACAGATGCTGGTGTCCCACATGGACGCCGTCGAAGTTGCCGATGACGATGACCTGACGAGACATCGGTGACTCTCAGCGCGCCAGCCCTTCGGCGTACGCGCAGGCCTTGGCTATCCTGTCCCTCCCCCTACGGACTATTCCGCGGGGCCCATGCTTCGGAACATACACGAAATGACCACCGCGCCCTCTTCGAACGCCGTCACCCCGGATGCATCTGCCATCGTCGATGAACTCGCGAGCACGTTCCGTGAGACGGCGGGAAGCGTCGTTCCCTGGTTCGTAGGCCAGATGCCGCCGAGCTACTTCCAGGACACCGACCGGGCCAGCCAGCTTGCGCACCTGCGGGCGATCATCGCCGCGCGCGCGTCGGGCCGGCCGATCGACCTGACGCTCAAGAGCGAGGACGGGCGGCAACTCACGCTGATTCGAAGCCAGAACTACCCGGGCATCCTCGCGGAGCTCGTGGCCCAGCTTCCGCTCGACCGATCGCTGCGCGCCGCCAAGATCCACTCGAGCTTCGACGGAAGCCTCGTGCTCGACACCTTCGTGTTCGGCGAACCGGAGCCCTTCGACAGCCGCGACGCGCGCCAGGCCGCGAAGCTGACAGAGACGATCAAGTACGCGAAGGAGCACAACCTCGACTGGACGCCGGATCAGATCTCCGCGTACTTCGCCGGCTGCTCGGCCGAATACGTGCTCACCTGCACGCCGCTGCGCGTCGCCGCGCACTGGAAGCTCTTCAGCCGCGTGAGCGGCACCGACGGCACCGTCATCGAGCTCGAGCCCGAGTCGCATCCGACGATGAGCCGCATCGTCGTCGTCGTCGAGAACGCGCGCACGCGCACCATGCTCGAGCGCACGGCGGCGATCCTCGCGCGGCACAAGGTGTCGATCCACCGCGCCTACCTCGACATCGTGAAGGACGGCAAGGGCGGCTCCGTCACCTTCGTCGGCTTTGTCGTGCAGAGTGGCGATGGCAAGGCTCTCTCGGCGACAGGCGACAACTGGAGGGCCGTGGTCGCCGACCTCCGCCGCATCAAGTGGATCGACGACAAGGCGATCGAGATCGCGGGCCGCCAGCAGGGAATCGCGCTTGACCGTGCCGAGGCGATGGTCGCGCTCTGCAACCTCGCGCATCAGGTGCTTTCGCCGCAGAACCGCTATCTCTGGACGCGCGAGCGCATCCAGGGCTTCGCGGAGGAGGCGATCCAGATCTCGATGGCGATCGTCGATCTGCTCGTGAAGCGATTCGACCCGGCCAAGCCGGCGTCAGACGCGGATTTCACGGCGACGCGCGCGAAGATCGAGGCCGACATCGCGCGCCATCCGAGCGAGATGCACCGCGCCGCGCTCACGAAGATGCTCGAAGGCGTGGCCGCAACGCTGCGCACGAACTTCTTCCTTCCCGATCGCTTCGCGCTTTGCCTGCGCATCGATCCGGCCTACCTCGCCAACGGCGACCGCCCGGAGAAGCCGTACGCGACGTTCTTCGTGCATGGCCGCCAGTTCGACGGCTTCCACAACCGCTTCCAGGACATCGCCCGCGGCGGCCTGCGCGTGATCCGCACCCAGAACGCGTCGCAGCACACCCGCGAGAGCGAGCGTCTCTTCGACGAGGTCTACGGCCTCTCGTGGGCGCAGCAACTGAAGAACAAGGACATTCCCGAGGGCGGCGCCAAGGCCGCGATCCTGCTCGAGCCGCACGCGACCGTCGACCGCTGCGTCAAGGCGTTCGTCGATTCGGTCCTCGATCTGATCGTGCAGACGCCCGACGTGAAGAAGCTCGTCGTCGACCGCTTCGGCCGCGAGGAGCTCATCTACCTCGGACCGGATGAGAACATCACGCCGGCGCACATCGTGTGGATCGTCGAGCGCGCGCGCCTGCGCGGCTACTCGATGCCGACCGCGTTCATGAGCTCGAAGCCCGGCGCCGGCATCAACCACAAGGTCTACGGCGTCACGAGCGAAGGCGTGAACGTGTTCCTCGACGTGGCGCTGCGCTCGCGCGGCATCGACCCGCGCAAGCAGAGGTTCACCGTGAAGATCACGGGTGGTCCCGACGGCGACGTCGCGGGCAACATGATGCGCATCCTCGACCGCGACTACGGCAAGAACGCCGTGATCGTCGGGGTGGGCGACGGCTCGGGGTCCGGCGAGGACCCCGAGGGCCTCGACCACGCCGAGCTCCTGCGTCTCTTCCAGGAAGGCCTGCCGATCGCAAGCTTCGACAAGAAGAAGCTCTCGCCGAAGGGCCGCGTCGTCTCGGTCGACGAGCCGGATGGCGCGCAGCTGCGCAACACGCTGCACAACCGCCTCGTCACCGATGCGTTCGTGCCGGGCGGCGGCCGCCCTGCCACCATCCACGAAGGCAACTGGCAGGACTTCCTCACCGCGGACGGCAAGCCGAGCTCGATGGTGATCTCGGAGGGCGCGAACCTCTTCATCACGCCTGCGGCACGCGAGGAGATCTCGAAGCGCGGCGCGACCGTCATCAAGGACTCGTCGGCGAACAAGTGCGGCGTGATCTGCTCGAGCTACGAGATCAGCGCGTGCATGGTGCTCTCCGATGCGGAGTTCCTCTCCATCAAGGATGCCTACGTCGCGCAGGTCCTCGAGCGGCTGCGCGAACTTGCGCGCGTCGAGGCCGAGTTCCTCATGCGCGCGGCGAAGTCGCATCCGAATCTCTCGCTTCCGAAGATCTCGGTCGAACTCTCGAAGGTCATCAACACGAGCGCCGCTGCGATCGCGGCGGGCGTATCGAATTGGCCCGCCGAGGACCGCGAGCTCGCGAAGCAGATGATCCGCGACCACCTGCCCAAGATCCTCTTTGACTTCGCGGGCGACCGCGTGTGGAAGAGCCTGCCGCAGTCGTACCAGACGTGGATCATCGCGAACCGCCTGGCGAGCTCGATCTCCTACCGCGAAGGCCTCGACTTCTTCGACGGCTACACGCCGGCGGAAGTGGCCGACCTCGCGCGGCGCTACATGAAGAGCGACCTCGCGAACCGCGACATCGTGGCCAAGGTGCGCGCATCGAACCTTGCGGATAAGGATCACATCGCGACGCTCCTCGAGCGCGGCGGCGCACGCGCGGGGATCTGATCGGCGCGAACGACGCCCGACTTCTCCATGCTCCCGGCAGCGGGCTGGGTGCCAGCGGACCGAAGTCCTCCGGAACCCGTGCCGCCTCACTTCTTCAGTCGCGCGCGCAGCATCGCGCGCGTCGTCTCGACTTCCTTCGCAAGCACGGTTTCGACGCCGTACACGCGCGCATCCTCCGAAAGCTGCGGCTGGTCGAGCATGGCGAGCGCCGCGTCTGGCGAACCAAGCCGGTCGAGCGCGCGCCCAAGCCAGAGCGACGCCTCGAGACGCTCGCGGAAGCGCGACTGGTCCTGCGTGAAGTAGCGCGCGGCTTGCGAGAGGAGTTCAAGCCCAAGCGGCGCGCGATCGAGCTGCACCAGCACCCGCCCAAGCGCGATGCGCTCCTCCATCGCGGCGCGTTCGTCGGAGGCGATCACCGAGAGGAGCAGCGAGCGCACCTCGAGTTCCGTCGCCTCGCCGAAGGGATGCGCGCGCATCAGCGCGTCGGCGGTGCGGCGCAGGAGCGACACGACCTCGGCCCGCCGCGCGGCGTCGTTGGTCTTCTGCGCGGCGTCGAGTTCGGCGCGCGCAAGCGACAAGGCGATTTCGGCGTGCTCGCGGGCGACGCCCGCATCGCCGAGCGCGGCACGCGCCTGCCCGAGAAGCTCCGATGCGCGCGCGATGTCGCCTTCCGCGCGCGCGAGTTCGCCGAGGATGAAGAGCGAACGCGACAGCGGCCGTCCGCCGGACGCGCGTTCGATGGCGGCCGCGCGCTCGGCGCAGGTTCGCGCGTTCTCTCGCAGCGCGGTCCGTGCTGGCTCGTCGAGCGCCGGAATGGCCTGGTATGCGAAGCACATCTCGGCCACCGATCGGAATGCGACGCCCATCTCGGCGCTGTCGGCGCCAAGAGTTGCCTGCGCGGCGGCGAGATACTCCTTCGCAAAATCGAAGTCGACGCGGACGCGCGAGCCGTCGCGCACGCGGCGATCGATCGCCATGGCGCGGACGATGGCGCCGGCGAGATCGAGGTACTCCGCGCGCGTCAGCCGCGTCTCGAGCCGCTCGAGCACCTCGCCCCGCAGTAATTCGTGCAGCGCGGGCGCCGGCAGCGCCGGGGTGCCACCAGCCCAGATGGAAACCACGCCCCGCAAGAGGTCGCGCGCCTCGGCGGCTCCAGCCAGTTCCGCGACGGCGCGCTCGCGTTCGCGCTCGGTTTCGGCGGCGAGCGCAGCCAGCTTCTCGGCGGCTTCGAGCGCCTCGGCGGCCTGCTTCTCGGCAGCCGCGCGCGCCTCGACCGCCACATCGCGCTCAGCGATCGCCTGACCGCGCGAGAGTTCCGCGTCGACGGCACGGCCCCGCTCACGGTAGGCCCACACGCCGCTCACGCCAGCCGCGCCGACGAGCAGCCCGACGACGAGCCACGGCATGGATCGCCGCCAGCCGCCGCCGCCGAAGCCACCGGTTCCATATCCATCGAACAGGGCTCGTGATTCCTCGGGGCGCACTGGCTTCTCCTCATCCGCACCTGCCGGCGCGAGTCAGCGAAATCTCCGGCCACAGACGTCTCAGCACCACCACGGCTTCACGGCCGGCTCGACGATGATCGCCTCCGCCAGGAACGTGGCCGCGCGCTCGAGACCTTCCTCGACCGACATCAGCGCATCCTCGTGCTCGATCGAGAGCACATGGTCGTAGCCCTGTCGGCGCAGCATGGAGATGAACGGCTTCCAGAACTCGTGTCCGTGTCCGTAGCCGCAGGTGCGGAAGCTCCACGAGCGGTTGTTGAGGTCGCCGTAGGGGCGCGCATCGTTGTAGCCGTTGACGCGGCCTTGATGGAGATGCAGTTCGGTGTCCTTCGCGTGGCAGTAGAAGAGGAGCCCCGCCTCGCCGAGAACGCGCGCGCTTTCGATCGGATCGATGCCCTGCCAGAAGAAGTGCGACGGATCGAGGTTCGCGCCAAGGACCGGCTTCCCCTTGAGCCCGGACGCCTTCATCGCTGCGGCGCTCAGGCGAATGAGCGTGTCCGGGTTGTAGACGCAGAAGCCAGGATGCGCTTCCCACGCGACCTTCACGCCATGTTTCGCGCACAGCCGCGCCTGCGCCGACCAGTACGGCACGAGCACTTGCTTCCACTGGTAGTCGAGAACTCCCTGGTAATCGGGCGGCCACGCGCAGGTCACCCAGTTCGGCGTCTTGTCGGCCTTCGACCCGCCCGGGCAACCGGAGAAGGTGATGACGACGTCGGTGCCGAGGAGCGGCGCGAGCTTGACCGCGTTCACGAAGTCGGTGTGATCCTTCGCCGCGTGCCGCTTGTCCGGGTGCACGGGGTTGCCGTGCACGGCGAGCCCCGAGAGCGTGAGGCCATGATCCTTGAGGATGGCCCTGATGCGCTCTTGGTCCTTCTGAGACGCGAGCACCTTCGCCGGATCGAAGAAGGGCTTCCCCGGATACGCGCCAACGGGAAGTTCGATCGCATCGAGCCGGATCTCGGCGCAATAGGCGGCGACATCCTCGAGTTTGCGGCCTGCGAACAACGCGGCCATGACGCCTAACTTCATGGGAAACCTCCTGCCGACCGCGACAAGCGCGTCGGGACGCCCGGAAACTACCACCGATCGGTCGACGACGTGTGCCGGTCGACTGCGGGGGCGGTCCGGATGGCGGGCGAAGCGCGTACGATGCGCAGGCCATGTCGTTCGCACTTGCATTCACCGCCCTCCTGCTGCAGTCGGTCGACCCGTCCGGCGCGCAGCCGTCCGGCGCGAC
>JBIKXP010000109.1:0-10749 GCA_044355685.1 Phycisphaerales bacterium | reverse complement strand
CAGAGGCCAACGCCGATCACGGCAAGCGGCAGCACCGCAGTCAACGCCACCCAGCGTAGATTCGTGGTCGGAGCGGCGGAGGCTTCGGACATGGAAGCGTTCGCGAGGATGCCTCCCTCGACGCGCGTGAGTTCGCCCGATGCAGGGTCTTCCGCCGACGCCGCGACAGGCCGCTCGACGCGAACCATGGCGCTTGGCTTGACGACGATGGGAATCGCGTCGCTCTGCGCAAGGCGGTAGACGCCGGAGGCAGGATCGAAGTAGGGGAAGTCGATCGGCGGCACAGCCCGCACGGTGTCGTCGAGGGCGCGGATCGTCTGCGTGAAGACCTTCGTGCGACCATCGACGGCTCCGCTCGCTCCTTCCGCGGAAACCCTGAAGTTCCTCACCAGCGGCGCCTGATCGGAAAGCGATGGTCCCAGCAGGCCCGCGAGGCTCGCGGTACCGGAGCGATCGGTGATGCTCATCGTGATCGTGATCGGATCGCCCACAGCAGCCTCGAGAGGCTTCGCGCTCACCACGATGTCAAAGTCGCCGACCGCCCCGGTCCACGCCGCCGGACGGCCCTCATCGGGCGGAGTCGCGACGGTCACGTCGATCGAGGCAGGCTCCGCCGAGATAGGCCGAGCTCCCGCGAGCGAGAGCCGATCACCGAAGAAGGCGTCGCCGGCCCGTCGAAGTGCGGTCGGGTACTGCATGCGGATCCGGATGTCGCCGACGTCGGGAGCGCCAGACGCAATCGGATCGAAGGGCCGGCTCAGCGTGTAGACGAAGTACTCGAGGCCATCGAGCTCGATGCTGTGCCCCAGGGGGCGCCGGTTCTCCGAGGCAAGCTTCTGCAGCGCCGGCGCAAAGGTTCCAAACTCCGAGCGACCATCGATCAGAGACCACAGCTGTCCCTCGTCGAGCGAAATGCCAAGCCGTTCGTCGCGGTAGGTACGCACGGCGATCTCGAGGTCAAGATAGCCCTGTTGGCCGACGTACAACGTGTCCGGCCGCGAAGCGACGCGAACGATCATCAGGTCGCCGGTCTCTGAAACCACGACCTTGAGCGCGAAGGGCTTGGTTGCGAGCGTGCGGTTGCCGACCGGGACGGCAAGCGCCGGGATCTCAATCGTGCCGGTCCGCTTGGGAGTTACCTCATAGGTGATCTCAATGGTGCTGCGGCGCGTGGTCCGTCCGTTGATGATCTGCATGCTCGTCGAGGACTGCTGGCCCGGCAGCCGGCGGATCTCGGCACCCTCGATCTTCGGAAGCTCTGGTTCCTGGAAATCCTCGACGTCCTCGATGCGGAGAAACACCCGGGTCGGCTCGTTCGCGAACGCCTGGGGCGACTCGGGTTCGAGCGAAACCCTCTGTGCCACGGCGCTGCGCGTCGCGGCAAGCGACGCCAGGAGGCAGAGGAGAGAGATCGCGATCAAGCGGAATTGAGGCATGGAGTCACCGTACTCAACCAATCACGTTCTACCAATCACGCTTTACCAATCACGGTCGGCAGGTGCCGTCTTGCCGCGCTCACGACGGGCGCGCTCGGTAAGCCGGGCCTTCTCCCGCTCCCGAATCTTCTGAAGTAAGCGTTCGACCTGCTGCCTCGTCAAGGGCTTCTCGGCTTGCTCGGCACGTTCGTTGGCAGCCTGCTGTTGCTGACCTTGCTGCTGCTGACCTTGCTGCTGCTGATTCTGCTGCTGCTGATCTTGCTGCTGCTGATCTTGCTGCTGCTGACCTTGCTGCTGCTGATCTTGCTGCTGCTGATTCTGCTGCTGCTGATCTTGCTGCTGTTGATCTTGCTGCTGCTGATCTTGCTGCTGCTGATCCTGCTGCTGCTGATCTTGCTGCTGCTGATCTTGCTGCTGCTGATTCTGCTGCTGCTGATCTTGCTGCTGCTGACCTTGCTGCTGCTGACCTTGCTGCTGCTGATCTTGCTGCTGCTGATCCTGCTGCTGCTGATCTTGCTGCTGCTGATCTTGCTGCTGTTGATCTTGCTGCTGCTGATCTTGCTGCTGCTGAAGCTTGAGTTCCTTCAGCCTGCGATACGCAAGTTCGGCATTCGCGCGGGCATCTCGATTGGTCGGGTCTGCGCGAATCGCGTCCTTCAGTTCCTGAAGCGCTCGTTCGAGTACCTCAGTCGACTGCGACGGAGTGCCAGCGGCCGGCGCCGCTCGGCTGGCAGTGGGCGACGCATCGGCCGGCAGGCTCTCGACATAGCGCGTTGTGCCGCGGTTGTACATGGCACGCGCCGCAACCGACGCGCTGCCTCTCGTCGCCGCTGCGGAAAAGAGTGTTCGCGCTGCCTCGAGATCGCCCATGCGATAGCGCTCCACCCCGAGATTGAAGAGTGTTTCCGCCTTTGTGGCGCGGTCGGCGATCAGTTCATCGATCGACGGCGCCGGTTGCACGTCGGCCGAGGCGACTCCCGCGATGGCGATGGCGATGGCAACGGCAACGGCGAGGAACGCGGCGCAGGGGACGTGGAACCGACTGTGGCGTGCGGACATGGACTTCATGGTGCGACTCCTTCACGGCGCGAGGCGCGCGCGACCATGGCGGGCAGACCGCCGACTCCGACCAGCGACGCCGAGAGAAGCGCGATGAGCGCGGCGCCGGAGAACCACTGGTGCAGGGCCTCGCGGGTCCGGACGTCCGCCCGTTCCCGCGTCGCGGACTCGATCGTGGCCGTCAGATACTCGGCCACATCGCGCATGTCGACCTGCGACGTGCCCGCATCGACGAAGAACCCGTTGCCCTTCGCCGCGACTTCGGACAGGAGCGCCGGGTCCATCTTGGTCCACACCTCTTGGCCGTCGAAGGTCAGGTACCGCTTGCCGCCGCGTGCGTCGCCGATCGGAATCCGCGCACCTTCGCTCCGGTCGCCGATGCCGATCGTGATGGTGCGGATGTCGAGGTCGCGTGCTGCCGTCGCAGCGGCCTCGACGGGCTCGCTCTCCATGTCCTCGCCGTCCGAGAGCACGATGATCGCACGTCCGGTGTCGCTGTCCTTGAGATTCGCAGCAGCCAGGCGAATCGCGTCGCCCAGCATCGATCCGCCGCGGACGGTCGTCTGCGGCGAAAGCAGATCGAGTTGCGTCAGGAAAGCGCGGTGGTTGAAGGTCAGTGGACATCGCAGCGCAGGAACTCCGGCAAACTCGATGAGTCCGACCCGGTCCGTGCCGATCGCCTCGACAAGATCCGCCGCGAACTGCTTGGCCCGCGTGAGGCGATTCGGGCTGGCGTCCTCTGCGAGCATGCTGCGCGACACGTCGAGCACCACCATCACGTCGATGCCGCGCTGCTCGACCGCTTCGATCCGTTCGGCGCCGCGTGGGTCTGCGACCGCGACTCCAAGCAGCGCCAAGGCGACAACGACGCAGGCGCCGCGCGCCGCGACGCGCGATGCCCCAAGCCTTGGGGCGAGTCGGGAGAGAAGCTTCGCGTCCGCAAGCCGGGCGAGCGCCACGCGGCGCCAGCGCATGAAGCCCGCGAGCGCGAGGGCAGCCAGCGCGGCGACAGCGAGCCACGCAAGCGAGGCCGGGCTCATCAGTTCGAGCCCGGTCAGCGCCCATGCGAGAAGGGTCGGGTTGCTCGAAGCGCCCATGTCAGTCGAGCCTCCGCAGAAGGGTGGTCGAGAGCGCAATCTCGGCCGCCAGCACGAGCATCGCCATCACGAGGACAGGGGGCAGCGTCATGGGCGGGAGCAGCGGGAGTTCGCACGGGATCGGCTCGACCGCCAACTCGCGGTAGCGGACGATCTTCGTCTCGTCGATCGAACTTTTCTCGAGGGCGTCGATCGTCTCGTAGATCCGCTTCAGGCTGTCGCTGTCGGTCGCCCGGAAGTAGCGTCCGCCTGTCGCGGTGGCGATCTCGGTCAGCGTGTCCTCGTCGATGTCGACCTCGACGCGCTGGATGACGGTGCCGAACGGCGTCTGCACCGGCACGGGCGCAAGACCGCGCGTTCCGAGTCCGATCGCGTAGATGCGCACGTCGGTCGACTTCGCGAGCGCTGCAGCCTCCTGCGGCGTGAGCTCTCCGGCATTCGATTCGCCGTCTGTGAGAAGCACGATGACGCGTGACTTGATCCGCGTTCGTCCATCGCGATTCGCGCGTTCCGCGGCGTCCTTTAGCTTGTCGACGCCGAGCGCCACCGCATCGCCGATCGCCGTGCCTTGCTCGGCCGATCCCTCCGGGAAGCGGATCTGCGCGAGGGCGTCGAGCACCACCTCGCGATCGAGCGTGAGCGGCACCATGCTGTCGGCGTTGCGGGCAAATGCCACCACGCCCACAAGGTCGTTCGGCCGTCCCTCGAAGCCATCGCCGCCTGCGATGAACTTGCGGGCAATGTCCTTGAGCGCATCGAGCCGATTCGCTGGATCGCCATCGATCGAGAAGTCGATCGCGCGCATCGAGTCGCTGCGATCGACAACGAGCTGGATCGCGACGCCCTCGACCAACCGCTGCGCGCGTTCGTTGGCGATCACCGGCCTCGCGACGGCGACGATGAGCAGCGCGATGGCAAGCGCGCGCAGGATCGGCGGTACGGCAAGGAGCCGCGCACCGAGGCCTCCCGGGACCTTCGCGACCGATGCGAGCGCGCTGAAGGCGACGGTCGCCCGTCGCCGACGCCGCCAATGGAGGACGAGCGGCAGCGCGGCAAGCGGCAGCAGGAAGAGCACCCACGCGCTTGTGGGATGGAATGTCATCGCGCCACCTCCTGTGGAGAGGTCGGAGTGGCCATCGCGGCCTCGTGCGCGCCCGGTTGCGCGCGCGTCGATGCGATGAAGGCACGCGCGTCTGCGAGATGTGCGTCGCACTCGGATCGTTCAGGCGTCGTATCCGCGAACTTGACGAGGTCGGCGAGGCGAAGAAGCCCTCGCAGACGTTCGCGCTCGGCCTCGGGAAACTCGGCGTGTGCGGTTGCCTCCGCGAGCAGTTCACCCGAGGTCTGTCGTTCTGCGGCAATCCCAAAGCGGCGCATGACGTAGTGGCGCACGATGCCCGAGAGCCGTTCGTAGTAGTGGCCGAACTCCGCGCGTGCGGGCAGCGCCTCGCGCTCGAGCGCCACCAGTTCGTCCATCGCCGCACTGTCTGCGGAGGCGGGTGCGACCTTTCTGCGAAGGAACTTCCACCCGACGAGCGCACCGAGTACGACGGCAGTCAACGCCGCGAGGACGGTCGCGAGCGTCGTGGTGCTCCAAGGCTCAGCAAGCGGGATCTCGCCCGCAATGTCGCGATAGGACTCGGGCGCGGTCTCGTCGCCGAGGACGCTGGCGATCGTCACCGCCGGCATCGCCGCCTTCCCCTCCTGAAGCGTGCCATTTCGCGTCCAGCGCACCGTGACGGGGGGTGGCGCGACGGTGCCCGAGGCGAGCGTCATCAGCGTCAGCCGCGCGATGGGCGGGCCGCTCGCTCCCGGCGAGGGCTGGAGCGTCGCAAACACATCGAAGTCACCGAGCGCCCGCACGACATCAACGGTCGGAGCCATCGTGCCGGGCGCCGGTGCGAAGATGAGCTCGACGTCGAAGGGGACTCCAACCTCGAACGCGATCGGTTGGCCAGGCCGAGACAACACGACACGGGCTGTCACCGAGATTCCTTCCAGGTCGGAGCGGACTTCTTTGAACGCGGGGGTTGTCGCTGCGCGTGTGGGGGTTGTCGCTGCGCGTGTGGGGGTTGTCGCTGCGCGTGTGGGGGTGGCGACCGCGGCGGGGGGGCGCTCTGTCTGCGCCGACGCCACAGGGGCGGGCGAGGATGCTGCGACGCTCGTCGCGAGCATGGCGATCGCCATGCGCGCGAAGCGCGTGCGCCCGGCGCTGCCGAGTGTGGGTGCGAGCGCGGCGTTCACCGCCCCCTCCTCGACTCGCGCTGCGCGAAATAGGCACGGAGGAGCGGCGCGAAGTCGGACCCGGTCTCGAGCACGAGTGGCTCCGTGCGCGAGCGGCGCAGCATCCGGTCGCGTGCCGCTGCGCGTTCGCGTGCGCTGCTCTTCCACGCATCGCGCACCGCGCGGGAACTCGTGTCGAACATGCGTCGCTCACCCGACTCGAGATCCTCGAACTCGACGATTCCCACGTTCGGCATCTCGTACTCGCGCGGATCGGCGACGATGATTGGAATGACGTCGTGACGGCGACGCAGCCTCGACAGCGCACGATCCCATGCAGGCGCGCCCTCTGGTGCGAG
Source organism: Phycisphaerales bacterium (assembly GCA_044355685.1). GTDB lineage: Bacteria > Planctomycetota > Phycisphaerae > Phycisphaerales > SM1A02 > QWPT01. The sequence continues at coordinate 4,575 of JBIKXP010000109.1, read as the reverse complement.
AAAGTCGCTGATGACGCACACGACCGCGCGCTTCGAAAGCGTGGCCGCGAGTTCATCGAGCGCCTTCGCGATGTCGGTGCCCCGGCGCCGTGGCTCGAAGGCGAGCAGATCGCGCACGATGCGCAGCACGTGTCGTCCGCCCTTGCGCGCCGGCACGAACGACTCCACTCCGTCGGTGAAGAGCAGCATGCCGACCCGGTCGTTCGAGCGGATCGCCGAGAAAGCGAGCGTCGCCGCGATCTCGGCCACGAGTTCGCGCTTCAGCTGCGCGCGGGTTCCGAAGGACAGCGAGCCTGACAGATCGACCGCGAGGATCACCGTGAGCTCGCGCTCCTCGCGGAAGACCTTGACGTGTGGCGTGCCAACGCGCGCGCTCACGTTCCAGTCGATGGCGCGCACGTCGTCGCCGTAGAGGTACGGGCGGACCTCCTCGAACTCCATGCCGCGGCCCTTGAACGCCGATCGATACTGGCCCGCAAGGACATCGCTCACGATGCGGCTCGTGCGGATCTCGATGGTTCGGATCTTGCGGCGGATCTCAGGCGAAAGCATGCGTCGCGCTCGAACTTTCAGGGCACCGCGACGTTCGCGAGGAGGATCTTCACAAGGTCGTCGCCGGTCTTGTCCTCCGCCTCGGCCTCGAAGCTCGGCGTGAGCCGATGGCGCAGCACCAGCGGCGCGACGTCCTTGACGTCCTGGGGAACCGCGTATCCGCGGCCATCGAGGAACGCGTGCGCGCGAGCGGCGCGCGAAAGCGCGAGCGTCGCACGCGGCGACGCTCCGTATGCGATCAGCCCGTCGAGCGGAACCTTCGCGGACTTCGGATCGCGCGACGCGACCACGAGTCGCACGATGTAGTCCTTCAGCCGGTCGTCCATCGCGATCTCATCGATGACGGCGCGCGCACGAGCGATCTCATCGGGGCGCAGCACGGGCGCGACCTTCGTCGGAGCCGACATGCGCGACATCCGGTCGAGGATCTGCCGTTCCTCGCGCTGCGTCGGGTAGCGCACGAGGATCTTGAGCATGAACCGATCCACCTGCGCTTCGGGCAGCGGATAGGTTCCTTCCTGCTCGACAGGGTTCTGCGTTGCAAGCACGAGGAACGGCTCCGGGAGCCGATACGTCTCGTTGCCGATGGTGACCTGGCGCTCCTGCATCGCCTCAAGCAGCGCCGACTGGACCTTCGCGGGCGCGCGATTGATCTCGTCGGCGAGCACGATGTTCGTGAAGATCGGTCCCTTCTTCACGACGAAGTCGCCCGAGTTCGGGCGGTAGACGAGCGTTCCGATGAGGTCGGCGGGCAGAAGGTCCGGCGTGAACTGAATCCGCTGGAACTGTGCCTCGATGCCGCTTGCCAGTGCTGCGACTGCGGTCGTCTTGGCGAGGCCGGGCACGCCTTCGATCAGGATGTGGCCATCGGCGAGGAGCCCGAGAAGAAGACCGTGGACAAGTTCCTCCTGCCCCACGATCACGCCGTGGATCGCGCCTTGGAGGAGCTGGAACGGCTTGCTGCGCTCGATGACTTCTCGCTCGATCGCACTGATGTCGCGTGATGCTGTCGCCATATGGGGCCTGACCTCGCTGTAACGTGGTATACCGACGGTCGTTCCGGGGATGCGGCGCGGACGCCTTTCCGTCCGCATGGTGATGGAGCGGGCGCGCGCTCGCAAGCGCGGCGCGCAGGTGAACCGGAGACCGAAGACGAGGACTTGACCATGACGCAGGACGAGCGTGCGGACGCGGGGCGCAAACCCGCGCGAATCGGCTGGATTGGCGCAGGAATCATGGGGTCGTCGATGGTCGGCCACCTTCTGCGCGCGGGCCACCCGGTCGTGCTGCACTCGCGGACCCGCGCGCGATGCGAGCCGCTGCTGGCCGCCGGCGCGACCTGGGCCGAAACCCCGGCCGAAGCCGCTGCGGGCACCGACATCGTCTGCACGAACGTGGGCATGCCTTCGGAACTGGACGACGCGATGTTCGGGGCCGCCGGGGCCATGCGGTCGGCACGGGCCGGGCAGATCTTTATTGACTTCGGCACGTCGAAGCCGTCCGCGGCCCGCCGCATCGCTGCGTCCGCCGCCGAGCGTGGCGCACATGCGCTCGATGCGCCGGTTTCGGGCGGCGATATTGGCGCGCGCAACGCCACGCTCTCGATCATGGTCGGAGGCGACGCCGCGGCCTTTGCCCGCGCGGAGCCAATCTTCGCGACACTTGGAAAGACCGTCGTGCATCAGGGCCCGGCAGGTGCCGGCCAGCGAACGAAGATCGTGAACCAGGTACTCGTCTCCGCCAATACGGTCGGGATGTGCGAGGCTGTTCACCTCGCTGTACAGGCGGGGCTCGATCCGCAGAAGGTGCTTGCGTCGGTCGGAGGCGGCGCCGCGGCGTCGTGGTCGATCTCGGTGCTGGCGCCACGCGTCCTGAACGCCGACTTCGAGCCCGGCTTCCTCGTCGAGCACCTCGTCAAGGACCTTCGCATCGCCCGTGAAGAGGCCGGGGAACTGGGTCTGTCGCTCCCGCTCGTCGAACTGTGCCTCGCCCGCTACGAGGCGCTGCTTGCGGCCGGGTTCGGGCGCAAGGGCACGCAGGGGGTCTATCTTCTCTACTCCGGAACCAGCGCAGGCGGGAAGCGCTGATGGTCCGAGAAACGGATGCGGCGACGCGCGAGGGCGTGAACCTCCGGTTTTCACGGCGTTTCCAAGCGCTTGCCGGGCAGGTCGGTTTCGGTTAGATTACTCGACTCTTCAAAGCGAGCCGAGCATGAGCACGATCCCGACTACTGGCACTGTGACCTTCACGATCAAGTCTGTCCCGCCCACCAACGGTGGGTTCCGGACGGTCGAGCGCCTCATGCGCCTCGAGCGAGGCTCGCAGCGCGCGCTGAAGAAGCTTCAGAAGACCCGCGTGAACGAGCTCAATGAGCGTCGTCCGCGCGCGGGCCGCATGTGGCTCGTGCGCGCCCGCTGCACGCGCCTCGTGCGCGTGGCTCCCGGCCAGAGCTTCACGATCCAGGTGACGCCGCAACTCGCGAAGGATCTCGCGAGCGTGGCGGAGTACCTCGACTTCAAGAAGGTCGGCTGATCCAACATCCCGGTCGCGTGTGTTCGGACCCCGTGGTTTTCAACCCCGTGGTTTTCAACCTCGTGGTTTTCCAATCCCGTGGTCTCAGTCGGACCGTGTGGTCACGGACGCTGTGACGCATCGCCTTGCGGCAACGACGTGCGATCTGCGCGCGGCTCCTCGCTCGAGGTGTCGTTGGTCGCATCGGGCGGCGGTGGCGCGTCGATCCCAAGCGCGTCGATCCCAAGCACGTCGATCCCAAGCACCTCGACGAGCAGCCGCTTCCCACCGGCCTCGATGAATCCTGCCGAGCGAATCCCCTCGAGCGCGCGGAGCGACAGCGTGCGCGACCCGTCGGTCGAACTTTCGCGCACGGTCACGGCGTACGACGTGCTTCCAATCACTGGCTTCACGTCGATTGCGAGCGCCACGCTCTTCGCTCCACGTTCGGACGCCTGGCCAATCTCGATGCTCGCCCCGTCGTGTCGGAGGGCAAGCAGCACGGGTCGCGAGCGCAGCGATGCACCGCCGAGCGAGATGAGCGCGTCGAGTTCGCGCGCGGAATCGAGGGCGAGCGCGAGATCCGCATCGGCGACGTCCGCGCGGATGTCGGCGATTCGAATCGTCCAGCGGATCGCGGGTTCCGGCAGCGATCGAGCAAGTCCGTCGAGAAACCGGCCGATGCCGTGGTGCCGCGCGGGCGTCGTCGAGACGACGAGCGTCTGATCGACGGCCTGCAGCCACGAGACTTCGCCGCCATTGTCGCGCCAGCCCTCGCGGTCGATCGCGTCGATCACCATGCGCGCCACGCCTCGCGCGAGTTCCGCCGCCGGCTCGTCGCGGCGGTCCATGCGGCGCAGGACCGGACCGAGGTCGTAGCGCCTGATCGACGTGATGCGCGAGGCGCGTGCGCTGTCGGTGAATATGGCGATGCCGGCCACGACATCGAGTTCCATCACGCGGTAGCCGGTCGAGATCGCGCGGGCGACCGCGTCGAGCGCGACCCGCGGCGTGACCGCGTCGCAACTGACCCGCGCGAGTTCCCAGCCTCCCGACTCGCCGACGATCGCATGGTCGATCTCGATGGGAAGCCCGGTGGCAACGCGCATGGCCTCGACCACGGCGCCTGCGTCTGCCGAGCGAAAGCTCTGCGGCGTTGCGAGCGGATCGTCGAGCTTCGCGAGGATCGCGAGATCCGCAGCGAGCGCCGGATCGTCGGTTCGGGAAGCGCGTTCCGTCGAAGTGGGTGGTTGTTTCGGCGAGGCTTGCTGCTGCTTCGACGAATCCGCGTTGGGCGGAACGGAGAGCGCCAGAAGCGCGACGGCGGCGAAGAAAGCGGCGGGAGGCATCGGTGCTCGAGACGGACGTGGGGAAGGGTTGTCGATCGGTGCTCGGGCCGCTATCCGCGGGCCTGCAGCGCCTCGTGGATGGGAACGACCAACTGTGGGATCACGCGCGTCTCAGCGAGGACCTCGGCATGGCCGACGACGGCGCCGAACGCGCCCTTGAGGT
>JBIKXP010000297.1:0-3222 GCA_044355685.1 Phycisphaerales bacterium | reverse complement strand
AAGCCCGACTCGAAGCCGGTCGAGCGCGTGCCGTCGCCGGAAACCGTCGACGCAGAGTCGAAGCGGCCCGGTACCGGCAAGCCCGCCGAAGAACGCCCCGGTGTTGGTGCAACGGACGACGCGGTGTCGACGCAGAAGCAACCCGATGGACGCGGCCCGACGGGCAAGCGCCCCGAGGAAATCCGCCCCGAGGGGAAACTGCCTGGGTCTCCGCCGAGTGACAGTACGTCGAACGACAGCACGTCGAGCAAGCCGCGGCGTCCGCAATCTGAGACAGAGTTACCGCAACCGAAGTCGCCAGACGTCCGTGCGCCGCGCTCCGGCGACGACTCCACCAAGCTCAATCCTGTCGTCGATCGGCCCGAGCGCTTCGTCGGCGACGTGATCGCCGGCGTGCCCATGGCGCGCACCACCGATCCGTTCATCATCAACTCGGGCGCTGGTGCTGGCGGCGGCGGCGGGAACAACGTCTCCATCAACAACAGCAACGTCAACACGACGATCAACAACACGACGATCGTGAACAACAACACGATCTACAACACCACCAACAACTACAACACGTACGTCACCAACGTCGCCCGCGCGAACGGCTGGTGGCACAACTCGTCGTGGTCGAGCGCCGGCCCCTGCGACGTGTGGCAGCCGTACGTGTGCAGAGATGGCCTCTCCATCTCGATCGGCTTCGGATCCGGCGGCTTCAGCTTCGGACTCTTCTACAGCAGTTCATCCGCTCCGCTCTGTTCAAGCTGGTACAACCCGTGGTGGGATGGCTACGCCACCTATTGGACGACGACGCCCACCTACGTCGGCTGCACCACGCCGTGGAGGCCATACTGGCGCCGCTCGCTGTGGCTCACGAGCTGCCACTACTGGGATGCCTGCGACCCATGGTGGCATGGCCGCTGGTATGCACATCCGGCGATCTGCGCGCCCGCGCCGCGTCCGATCTGGACGCCCTGCTTCACCTACTCGCCTGTGATCTGCACGACATTCGTGCCCGTGCAGACGGTGGTGGTGACGCCCGTCCCCGCGCCGCCTTCGCTTCCGAATCCGTCCGCGCTGTGGACGTTCCTCGCCGAGGGCTACGACCGCGACGCCGAGGATGGGTTCGCGGTGCTCGCGGCCGCCGATCCCTCGGAGCGCGCGTGGTTCGTCGGTCAGGGCTTCGCGAGGGCGTTCCGCGGCGAGACGGCGTGGGCGTCGGACATCCTCCGTCAGGCGTTCCTCGACGATCCGTCGAGCGTCACGCGCACCTCGTCCGATGGACGCTTCATCGCGCGGCTCGAGGCGCTTGAGCGCTCGCTCGAGCCGTCGACGATCGACCCTTCGCCGAACATCGATGCGTTGGTGGTGACCGCAGCGAGCGCCGCCGCGCGCGGTGATCTGAACGGCGCGTACTTCTTCGCGACGACCGCACAGGCCGAAGGCGACCGAAGCGCGGGAACTGCTGCGTTCACGGCGTGGTTGCGCGCGGAACTTCGCGCACGCAGCTATTGAAGACGGGCGGAACGACTCACACCGTCCACGCCGAGAGCAGGATGCCAAGATCGGCGGAGTCGACCGAACCGCTCTGGTTGATGTCGGCGGCGCCGGTGCCGCCCCATGATGAGAGCAGGATGCCGAGATCGGCCGAGTTGACGACGGAGTCGTTGTTGAGATCGGCGGGGTTCGACACCGGCGGCGTGTAGACGACCGTGAGCTGCGGGCGGTTGGACGCCCCTGCCTCGCGGCTGTCGAAGCGCTTCACGCTCTGCAAGGTCGTCTCGTTTCCCTGCACCAGCCAGCCGAAATTGGCCGCGGGGTTGTTCACCCAACCCTGCACGTCGGCCACGAGCTGGGTGGTCGAGCTCCAGATGTAGGCGCCCGTCCCGGTCACGGCGCGGCTTGCGCTCGCCGTCGTGCTGAACTGGCCGCCGACCGTCGACCACGGCGTCGACGGATAGAACCGGTGCAGCCATGTCGCGTCGCCGGGCTCGCTGGGCGCGCCGCCGCCGCCGAACGCCAGGCTCGCGCCCTCGCCCCACGATGCATTCATCTTGCGAAGCGAGATCGTCTGCGACGCGGTTGCTCCAGCGGACGAGCAGACGAGCCGCAGCGAGACGCTGGTGATGGTCGAGCCGGCGGGAATGGTCGAGAAATCGAAGCGGACCGCGCCGCGACGACGCGTGGCGCCGCCGTTGTTGCCAACCCGGCCAGCGAAGAAGTAGCCGGCGCGCCCGGCGCTGAAGGCTCCGGCTGGATCCTCGATAAGCGTGTTGTCGGCGACGGGGATGAGCACGACTTGATCGGCCTGCGCAATGCCATCGAGCGCAGCCGAGACCCCGAGCGCGACCATCAGCGTCATGGCGCCGATCGCGCGGCGCGGCGTGCGGGCGGGGCGAGCGATCGATGCCGTTGCTGCGGGGGGGTTCATGGGGTCGCCATCGTAGTGCGAGGCGCGAGGTGCTGGACGAGGGCACCGGCGACGCGGGTTTCGGTCATGTCCAGTTCGAGAGCAGGATGCCGAGGTCGGAGGAATCGACCGTTCCGCTGCCGTCGAGATCGGCAGACCCCGACGTGCCCCACTGCGAGAGCAGCGCTCCAAGATCCGAGGAGTTCACAAAGCCGTCGCCGTCGATGTCGCCGGGGATGCCCGACGACGTGACGGTGATCGAGAACGACAGCGTCAACGGCCGGGACTGCGCACCCGGAAGATTCTCGTCGCTCGTCCACACCGTGACGTTCTGCGTGTACGTCCCCGTGGCGAGGCCGGCGGTGTTGAACGAGAAACGCAGCGTGGCCGGAGTCGCGCCGATATTCGGCTCGGTGGCGTCGAGGATCGCGAATGGCGCCGACACCGCGCTCGCACCGTCGGCATCGAGGCGCGCCATCGCGCTGGTGAAGCCGCGGTTGAAGAGCTCGACCTGAAGCTCCTGTACGCCGCTGTCGCGGACAAAGCTGGCGGTGACGGTGCGCGCGGTCTGATTCGCCTTCGCGCTCCACGACGGGCTCGAGGGCACGAGCACCGTTCCGGTGACGGTGCGCGAGATGAGCGCGTTCTGCGTGCCTTCGACCGTGGTGGAGATGGTGGCCGTGCCGGTCAGCGCGCCGGCGACGGAGGTGTTCACCGGAAGCGACACCGTTGTCGTCGACGGCGAACGCGCGGCAGTGATCGTCTGCGAGCCGCTCAGCGCACCCGACCCAGCGACCGTCGCCACGAGCGCGTCGACGCCGAGCGGC
>JBIKXP010000296.1:0-3224 GCA_044355685.1 Phycisphaerales bacterium | reverse complement strand
CGGGCTCACGTGGAACCACACCGTGCGCGCGAAGCCGAACGCGTGGGCGATCATCAGCCGCTTCACCTCGCCGTTGAAGGCGCCGCCCCAGTAGGCGCGCGCGAGGTAGGTGTAGCCGATCACCACAGACTCGTCGGCGGGGTTCCAGTCGTAGTAGCGGCTCGAGCCGATCACGGCGCCAGTCGCGTTGTCGACGACGACGAGCCCGCCGCCCGACTCGACCGCGCCCTTGAAGAAGCGCTCGAACACCGCGCGCTCGTGGCGGTTCGTCTCGGAGTGCTGCGCCCAGACCTCGGGGTCGCTCGCGGCCGCATGCATCGCGTCGAGGTCGGACGACGGGCCATCGGCGCGGATCGGGCGCAGCGTCACGCGCTCGCCGCGGATGGTTGGTTGAAGATCAGGCATGTCGGGGGCTCCGTTGTCAGAGTCGCAGTTCCCGACGATACCACCGAAAAGCGCATATCGCGCATGCGCTTCATCTGTCACGGCTTCCCGAGAAGCGGCGCCTTCGATACGAACTCGCGGCGCAGGCGAAGAAGCGCGTCCTTCTTCTTCGCGAGTTCCGCCGGATCGACAAGCCCGGCCGGCATCTTCTCGCGCTGATCGTGTGCAACGGCTCGCAATAGGATCGCGTAGGAGCGGATGTCCGTCAGCGCGGACTCGCGCGCGACGCGGTCGAGGTCCGACTCCCCGAAGATGCCTCCCGACGGAGTCGCGAACGCGCTCCCGGTCGCCCAGAGATTGATGCCGACGCCGTCGACGAGCTCGATGAGTTCGAGCTTGAGCGCCGCCTGCTTCGAAGTGTCGGGCTCCTTCGCCGCGACAACCGCATCGATCGCCGCCGGCAACTGCTTGAGGCCGCCCGGCTCGAGCGTGATGCGCGTGCCGTCTGCGAAGGACCAATCGCCGACGCTCGTCCCAAGCGCGCCGCCGCCGAACATCGACCACGTCGCTGCAAACGGCGCGTCGTGGATCTCCGGGTTCTCGAGAAGGAGCCGCAGCGCGTCGTCGTACTTCGCGCGGTCGGTCGATGTGAAGCCCGTCCAGAACGCGGACACGGTTGCCGAGGCGACCGCCGTGCCCGCTTGCTGCGGTGGCGGCGGCTGTGGCGGCCTACAACCTGCGAGAACGGGGGCGAACGCAATGGCCAGCGTGAGAGCGACGCCGGAGCGCCTCACAGCGCCGCGTCGATCATCTTCGCGAACTCGGCCTTGGGCTTCACGCCCTGCGTCTTCGCGACGACCTGACCGCCCTTCATCACGATCACACACGGGATGCTCTGCACGTTGAACTGGAGGGCGAGGCTGCGGTTCGTGTCGATGTCGACCTTGCCGACCTTCGCCTTGCCCTGGTACTCGACCGCGAGCTGGTCGATCGATGGACCGATCATGCGGCAGGGTTGGCACCACTCGGCCCAGAAGTCGATGAGCACGGGGATCTGGCTCTGCGCGACTTCAGACTGGTAGTTCGACTCGGTGATGGTGAGGGTGGCTGCGCCTGCCATGGATGACTCCTGATTCCTGATTTCTGATGCCGCGTGAGGCCCTGCGTGCGACGGGTGCCGACGTGGGGACGGCATGGTAGCGAGGCGAACTCGCGGTCGGCGCGCGGAAAAACCGGGGGGACGCGCAGCCCTCCGCGCGATCAACCAAGCCCGGCGCCGCGCAGCACCGCGTGCGCGACGAGCAGCGCCTCGCGATGTGCGCCGACGTCATGCGCACGCACGATCCGTGCCCCGCCACCGAACGCGGCGACGGCCGCGACCACCGAGCCGATGATGCGCTGCTCGGGATCGTTCCGACCGCTGACAGCGCCGAGGAAACTCTTGCGACTCGCGCCGATCAGCACCGGGAAACCAAGCGCGGCAATCTCGCTGGTGCGCGCCAGCAGTTCGTAGTTCTGCGACACGCTCTTCCCAAAGCCGAGGCCAGGGTCGACTGCGATCAGGTCGCGCGCGATGCCGGCGTTGATGGCCACATCCGCACGTTCGACGAGGAAATCGCAGACGTCGCGCACCACGTCGCCGTACGCCGGCTCCTTCACATAGCGGTCGGAGTAGCTGTCCTCATTCGGCGCCACAAGCCGGTGCATGAGCACGATGCCGGCTCCGCGCTTCGCGACGAGGCGGAACATCTCGGGGTCGTCGCCTCCCGCACTCACGTCGTTCACGATGTCCGCGCCAGCCTCGAGCGCCGCATGCGCGACGGTCGCGGAAGTCGTGTCGATCGAGATCGCGACGTTCGATCGCGAGCGGATGCGCGCGATGAGCGGCACCACGCGGCGGATCTGCTCGTCGACCGAGACTGGCAGCGCACCGGGGCGCGTGCTTTCGCCGCCGACATCAATGATGGTCGCGCCCTCGTCCACAAGCTGCAGCGCGTGCGCGAGCGCCTCCTCGACAGAGGCGAACTGGCCGCCGTCGCTGAAGCTGTCGGGCGTCATGTTGACGACCCCCATCAGCGCGAAAGGATCGAGCGACAGCACGCGGTCAGGGCCGATTGGCCAGAATCGCGGCGCTTCGGATTCACTCATGGGGTTGCGCCCCCGCCATCTGCGGGAGGCTGCGGCTGCGAGGTCGGCGCTGCGGCGGGGCCACCGCCTCCCACTCCACCACTACCGCCACCACCACCACCACCGCCACCACCACGGCCGGCGCGGGCGCCTGCGCTCGCGGCGATCTTCAGCACCGCTGCAGGCAGCACGATGGCGCTGCGCACGCGGCCACCGTCGATATCGATCGTGAGGGCAATCGGCTCGGCGTCCTTGTCGACTGGTGGAACCAGCGTCTTCAGCTGTTCCTCGCTGACGAAGCTCGAGGCGATCTGCGTTCCGAGATTCACAAGTTGCCCGACGCCGACCATCACCTCAACGTCACGCTGCGCGGGCAGCCATTCCTCGATCGACTGCACCGTCGCGTCGTTCGCAAGCGTCTTGCCGCCTTGGGTCGCGCCAACCGCGCGGCTCAAGACGTCCGGCCGCTGGCTGAAGGTGATGACGACGCCATCGGCCGACTGCCGCAGCAATCCGTTCAAGCCGCGCGAACCAAAGATGAACTGCTGCACCAGCCGCTGGGTGTCGAGCCCTGGTCGCTGCGCGGCGTCGAAGACCGTTTCCTTCAGTTCGAAGGCCGTCGCGACATCACCCGACTTCAGCTTCTTCTCGGGCGTCCAGTTCGGCTCGCGGCGTACGCCGTTCGCCTCGCCCGCAAACGCCGCGATCGACTG
>JBIKXP010000108.1:0-10778 GCA_044355685.1 Phycisphaerales bacterium | reverse complement strand
AGTGGGGTTTGATGCCTGCGAACCAGTCGGGGGCAACGTCCGACCACCTCTGGCCGTGCCCCAGAGGAGGGAAACCGCGGTCGCCAGATACATGCCGGGCTGAAAAACGAGCAAATCGCATCCCCCGCACCGTCATTTCCGGCGGGATCCCGTCCGCATGTCGAAGCATCACCGGCAGTTACGGCGTCCCGGTCATGGCGACGTGGTTCCGGGAAGATTGTTCCCACAGCTCCCGCAGTGCGGGGCATGTGCACGTTCATCCTGCGGGGCCGTCATGCGGCGCCACCATCCGCAGCGCGCGAATCCGTCTGCGCGAGACGCTTCATCCGATTGCACCGTCGATCAACTCGCCATGCACGTCGGTCAGGCGGTGGTCGCGGCCACCCGAGCGGAACGTCAGCCGACGGTGGTCGACGCCCATCAAGGAGAGCATGGTCGCGTGCAGATCGTGGATTTTGTAGGGCTTCTCGACGGCGCGGTAGCCGAACTCGTCGGTGGCGCCGATCACCGCGCCGGCCCGCACGCCGCCACCCGCCATCCACACGGTGAACCCGAACGGATTGTGGTCGCGACCGTTGGTGCCCTGTGCAAATGGCGTACGCCCGAACTCGGCCGCCCACACCACGAGCGTCGACTCGAGAAGCCCGCGCCTGCGCAGGTCCTTCAACAGCGCCGCGATCGGCCGGTCGACCGCACGCGCATTCGCCTCGTGCCCCGCGCGCAGGTCGCCGTGCTGATCCCACCGGTCGCCGATCGTGCGCGGGCACGTCACCTCGACGAAGCGCACGCCACGCTCGACCAGCCGCCGTGCCAGGCAGCACTCGCGCGCATAGATGCGCGTCGACTCATCCGGTGCGTCGAATCCGTAGAGTTCCTTCGTCTCCGCGCTCTCGCCGTCGAGCGATGCCAGCTCTGGAATCGCAATCTGCATGCGGTAGGCCAGCTCGTGGTTCTTGATCGCGCTCTCAACCGCCTCCGCGCCCGTGTCATGCGCGAACGCCGAGTCGAGCCTCGCAAGCAGCTGCCGCTTGCGGTCCTGCGCGTCGCCTCGCTCGCGCGGTGTCGCGTTCGCAATCGCGTCGCCCGTCGGCCGCATCACCGAGCCCTGATGCCGCGCCGGGAGGAATCCGGCGGAGAAGCAATCAAGTCCGCCCGGCGGAATCAGCCCGCCATCGATCACCATGAAGCCCGGCAAATCATCGTTCTCGCTGCCGAGGCCGTACGAGCTCCACGCGCCCATCGAGGGCCGCCCCGCGATGCCCGAGCCCGTATGCAGAAAGTAGTTGGCGTTCGTATGCTCGCTGAAGTCGCTCGTCATCGAGCGCACCACGCACAGCTCATCGGCCATCGACGCGACGTGCGGGAAGAGGTCCGACACCGGAAGCCCGGATTGGCCGTACCTTCGGAACTTCCACGGCGACGCGAGCGTGTTGCCGTTGTTGTTGAACTGCGTCGGCGCCATCTCCATGGGGAACGGCTTCCCGTCGTAGTCGGCGAGTCGCGGCTTCGGGTCGAACGTATCGACCTGCGACGGACCACCGTCCATGTAGAGGAAGATCACGCTGCGCGCGCGTGCAGGGATGTGCGTCGCGGCCAGCGCGCGGTCGACGCGCGGCGCAGTGTCATCGGCGGCGCATGCAGCACGTCCGAACAGTCCGGCGAAGGCAGCCATGCCAAAGCCACCGCTCACGGCGCGAAGCATGTCGCGACGCGTGCATGGAGCCTCGCCAAAGCGGCCACAGTGATGCGTCGGTCGGTGATTCATCGGAGGTAGATGAACTCCTTCGATGCAAAGACGACATGCGCGAGCGCGGCGAACGCGGCGGCCTCGCGTCTCGCCTCGTCGCCGACCGCGGCGCGTTCAGCTGCCAGAAAGCCGCGCGCGAGCGAGATCTCGTCCTCACGCGGCGCGCGCGCGTATGCGGCGAACCACATCGACTCGATACGCTCGTCATCGCCGCGCGCGTCGGCCGCAAGACGCGCGCCCCAGTGATCCGCAAGCGCGTGCACGAGTTCGCTGTTCAGGATGGCGAGCGCCTGCGCAGGCACGTTTGACACGTGTCGACGGCCGCACGAAGTCGCCGGCGGCGGCTGGTCGAACACCTGCATGAATGGGTCGAGGAAGTTCCGACGAATCGCGATGTAGACGCTTCGGCGACCCGCGCCGTCGACGGGGCCGCTCTCGCCGGGGCGCCCGCGGCCCTGCATGTGCTCGCCGAGATGGACGGGGACGCTCGGCCCGCCGCGCGTGGCATCAAGCCTGCCCGAAGCGGCGAGCATCGCGTCGCGGATCGCCTCCGCGTCGAGCCGGCGCACGCGCGCCGCATGCCACGCCTCCGCCGCGATCTCGCCGTCGTCCGGCGCAGCACGGTACGTCCGCGAGAGCACCACCTCGCGGATGAGCGACTTGAACGTCGCGCCACGCGCGAGCTTCAGCGCGAGGTGATCGAGCAGCGCCTCGTCCGTTGGCGCGGCGCCGAGTTGCCCAAAGTCGTCGGGCGTCTCGACGATGCCCTGACCGAGCAGCTTGAGCCACACGCGATTCGCAAGCGTCCGCCACAGGAACGGCGAGTCGGGCGACGTCACGACGCTCGCAAGCGCGAGGCGTCCGCTGCCTTCGACCGCACCGTCGGCCGCACTTCCAAACGGCGCGAGGAACGAGAGCCGCGCGCGCGGCGCGATCTCGCCGTATGCGCGCGACGCACCCCGCACGTGGATCGGCTCGTCGAACGCGCCGCCTTCCTCCGCGACAAGCGCCCGCGCAGGCGGCGTGCAGGCGCGCAGGGATTCGCGCGCGGCGATGGCGCGGACACGCGCGCGCTCGACCTCGGGCGCCGGCAAGACCGACGTCGCATCTGGCGCGGGATCCTCGTCCCACGCCTCGATCGACGGCACCGCCGCCGTGTCGCTCGCAAGCACCGCGTCGACCTCGATCCATCCGCCGCCATCGTCGATGAGTTCGACATAGACCCGCTCGCCCGGGAACCGCGCGAGATCGAACGTCTCGATGCGCCAGGAAACGTCGCGCGGATCGCGAGGCTGTGCGTCCGAGGCCTCGAGCCGCCGCCGCATGCCCTCGAAGAGAAGTGCGTTCCGGTCGTCGAGCCAGTAGTTGTCGATGACGAGGCGCAGCCAGGCGTCGTGTCCACGCACGCGGACGTGGAGGAAACGCTTGGCAATCGCAAACGTCGGCGAGCGCGCGCTTCCCGTCTGCGCGAGATCGACGCGGGCGCTGTCGATCGTGCCCGGCTCAGCGACGCGCAGCGCGCCGTCGGCGGCGAGTGCGAGAGGTGCGCCCGTGGCGACGAACGCATGGCCCGATCGTTGCCAGCCATGTCCGCCATCGGCGGCGGAGTCGACGATCACCGCACCCGAGAGTTCGCCCCTCGCGCGCACGACAGGCTGTGGCAGCCGAGCCGCGGCGGCGGCGGCGCCAAGCGCGCGCAACGCGGCGGCCGCGTGCGTATCGGCGGCAGGATCGGTGTCGAGGAACCCCTCGACGCGACGCGTGTTGCGCGCGACGCCGGCAAGCGCGAAATAGTCGCGCGCCGGAATCGGGTCGAACTTGTGGTCGTGGCAGCGTGCGCACGCGATCGACAGGCCGAAGAGCGAGCGTCCCGCCACGTCGACCTTCCCCGCGATCCGGTCGGCCTCGTCCTGACGAACGTCGACCGGCGCATGCGTCGCTGGGCCGAAGAACCACCAGGCCGTGCCGATCGGCGCTGCGTTCGCAAGCCCAAGCGCGGCGCGCGGCTCGAGGAGATCGCCGGCGATCTGCTCGGCGATGAAGCGGGCTGGGGGAAGATCGGCGTTGAACGCCTGAATCACGTAGTCGCGGTATCGCCACGCCTCGGGAATGTCGTAGTCGAACTCGTGTCCGAGGCTCTCTGCATAGCGCGCAAGATCGAGCCAGTGCCGCCCCCACCGTTCACCGAAATCCTGGCTCGCAAGCGCGCGATCGACGAATGCCGCGAACGCCGCGTCGCTTGGATCGGCTGCGAAGGCACGGACCTCTGCTTCGCTCGGGGGAAGTCCCCGGATGTCGAAGCTGGCGCGCCGGAGAAGCGAAGCGGGGTCGATGTCGGCGGGTGCTGGAAGCCCTCGTGCCTCGCGGGAACGCAGGACGAAGCGGTCGATGTCGCTGCGCGGCCACGCGCTGTCGCGCACCTCGGGCAGTTCCATCGCGCGCATGGGGCCAAACGCCCACGGCGGGGTGTAGTCCGCGCCCTGCTCGATCCAGCGGCGCAGCGTCTCGACCTCAGCCGCCGTCAGCGGCTCCCGCCCGTCAGGCGGCATGCGCTTCGATGGATCCTCGTGGACCACGCGAGCGAGGATCCCGCTCGCTGCGGGGTCGCCGGGAAGGATCGCGTGATGACCGCTCTTGAGCGCTGCGATCGCTCCTTCGCGGGTATCAAGTCTGAGCCCCGCCTTGCGCGCATCCGCGTCGGGGCCGTGGCAGGTCAGGCACTTCGCAGCCAGAATCGGGCGGACGGCGCGGTCGAAGTCCACTCGCTCGCCATCAACGTGGGCGAGGGCGCTGGCTTCGGGAATGAAAGCCGCGTGCTCGGCGCGCACGACGGGCACCATTGCCAGCAGCGCAGCCACCGCGCCACGCGCAGCCACCGCGCCACGCGCAGCCACCGCGCCACGCGCAGCCACCGTGCCACGCGCAGCAGCAACCGTCACAGGAAGCGGATGGAGCGGCCGACGAGCCATGCCGACAGTATCGCCGCGGGGCGCGTCTGCCGGAAGCGGGAATCCGGTGGCACATCGAGTATTTCCGGCCCCGCCGACCCTCTCATCGAGTCCCGCGAGATTCCGTGGGTCGGAGCACCGAAGCGCACCGCCTACGCAAGCGTCTCTGCGAGGAGGTTGCGCATGGCTGCGAACGCGCGGTTCGCGATGACCTCGCGGTAGAACATTCCGCTGGCGCGGTCATGCGCATGCGGATTCGTGAAGGCGTGACCAGTGCCGCCGTACGCGACGACCTGCCAGTCAGCCTGCGCATCGGTCATCTCCTTGGCGAAGCCGACCATCTGCTCAGGCGTCGCCATCGGATCGTCGTAGCCATGCAGCGCCAGGACCTTGGCGCTGATCGGCGCCTGCACCCCAAGATTCGGCGCGCCGAACAGGGCGTGGAAGCCGATCGCTGCCTTCAGTCCGCGGGCGTTCGCACGCGCGAGGTCGAAGGCGCACAACCCCCCGAAGCAGAAGCCGATGACCGCGACGCGCGTGCTGTCGGCGCCCTCGAGTCTCGACGCGGCGTCGACCGCGCTCAAGAGTCGCGTACGCAGCGCAGTGCGATTCTCGACCCACGGCGTCATCAGCTTCGAATTCTCGTCAGGCGAACTGCCGCGCCGACCCTTGCCATAGACGTCGATCGCAAAGCCGATGGAACCAAGCGACGCGACCATGTCTGCCTTCGCGCGGGCGAAGTCATCTTGCCCGCCCCATGCGTGCGCGACCAGCACGACCGGCATGCGACCGCCGGCGACGGCGGACGGGCGGGCGACGTATCCCTCGAGCTCCTGCTGTCCGTCGTGATAGGCGAAGAAGCTGCCTCGTGAAGGTGTCGAAGTCATGCGGCGAGTCTATGACGTCTTCCGTGCGCCGTCGAGGGCGTCGAGCCGGGCGCCGCTTGACGCGAGCCGTTCCCGCGTCGCGTGGAGCGCCTGACGCCGACATCGAATGCTCGAGAGCGCGCGCGGACTCAGCCTGCGCTCCGACCGCTCAAGAATCTTCACGTAAATCCGACAGACTTTCCGGAGCCTCTGGTTTCGCGTGGTAGCGTCGCATCGTCGGAAACGCCGACGGAAAGGCACAAGGGAGAAAGATGCTTCGAACATCACGGTGTGGGAACAACGCGGCGGCGCATGGTCGCAGCGGCCGGCTATCGCTCGGAATCGTGCGGCTGCGCAATCCGTCGCGCGTGCAGGAGACCTCGGCGCCGCCCGCGCGCGCCAACGCGCATGCGATCGATCACGCACTGCCGCGGCCTCGGTGGCGGCCGCGACGCGCGGCCCTCGGTCCGATCCAGCAAGGTGGCGTTCAAGCTCAATCGTTCGCCGCCCGCGCATGCCTGTTGGCGGCGTGTCTTCCCACGCTCGCGATCGCCGCGACCACTGCAACGCGCACGCCTCCGCCGATCATCGAGCCAGTGCGACTGATCGAACCGGCGCTCCCCGACGTGCGTCGATTCGCCGAGGCGGTCGCGGCCGATGGCGATGTCGTTGCCATCGCGGCGCCAACCGACGGCGACGATGCGCTCGAGCCGGGCGAAGTCGCGGTGCACCGTCTCACGTGGGACGCGGGGGGACGGCTGGTCGTCGATCGCGAAGACGTGCTGCGGTCGATCTCGACTGCGCCCGGCGATCACTTCGGCGCCGCCGTCGCGGTCGCGCTCGGTGAGGGCGACCACGGCGGCCGCGGTCTGATCGCCGTCGGTGCGGACCGCGCGGAGTGGCCTGAGTCGGGCCTTGGCACGATGGGCGGCGCCGTCGATCTCTTCGAAAGAGAGGCTCGGTCCGATGGTGCAGGCGCGTCGACGTGGTCGCACATCGCACGGCTTGCGCCGCATCCATCGCAGCCCGGCTCGGAGTTCGGTGCGTCGCTCGCGCTTGGATTCGTTCGGTCCACCGGAGATCCCTCCCGGGCACATCCCGCCGCTTCCGTCTCGGTGGCGCGCCTTGCCGTAGGTGCGCCACGGACCGACATCACGGATTCGTTCGACGCAGGACACATACATGTCTTCGAGCGCCGCCCCGCGGCCGCTGGCGATGTGCCGGATGGCCACTGGCACGAGGTCGCGACGGTCGAGCCACCGACGCCGCAGATGAGCGGCTGGTTTGGCAGCAGTGTGGCAGTCGAAGGCGAGTACCTCGCCGTCGGGAGCCCTGGACAGGACACCGATGGTGCGGATCAGCCAGGCCCGATCCACGCTGCCGGCGCGGTCTATCTCTATCGCGTGCACACTCCGCGTACGTTCGATGCCCGAACGCGCGTCGAGCTGCTGCGAGTGCTGGTGTCACCCGATCCCGCGCAGGCGGCGTGGTTCGGATTCGCAGTCGCGCTTCACGATGGCGTGCTCGCGGTCGGCGCACCGCGGACACGCGACGAGGTCAACGGCCTGGCAGCCGTCGGATGCGTGTACCTCTACGACCTCGCCCGCCCTGGCGTCGCGCCCACGCGCGTGAACCCGCCGGACACAGGCGCTCCTTCCACTCCGTCAAGCGGCTTCGGACAGACTGTCGCGATGCGAAGCGGCATGCTCTTGATCGGCGCACCAAGCGCCGATGTCGCGCGCTCGGCGCGCCACGAGGATGGCGGCGCACCGAACGGCGATCTCATCGAAGACGTGGGGACCGCATGGCTCTACGCGCTCGCGCCGGGCCAGCACGCGGGTGATTCCGCGGGTGACTTTGTGGGCGAGCTCCGTGCGCCAAGAATCCGACCCTCCGCGCACTTCGGCGCCTCTGTCGCGCTCGCCATCCCACGCGGGGGTCTTGCGGCGAGACCGGAGCCGGAGTTCGCAACCGAGCGGCCTGCGCGGCGTTTCGTTCGCGCGCAGGATCGACCATCGGCCAAGGCGTTGGAGGAAGCTCCAGACAGCGACACGACACCAGCGGCACCTCCCGCAACGGCACGCAGCGCCTATCGCACCGCCGGTCATGCAGCCGGCCATGCCGCGCGCCATGCGTCACACCACGCCCTAGGTCACAGCGCGGACCACCACTCAATCCTCATGGGTACGCAAGCACCGCGACGCCACACCGACGCACCCTCGAACGCTGACCGAGGGCAGCCGCCAGACATGTCCGCGAGCATCGCCGCGCGGATTGCGCGCCCGTGGCCACCGATGCGCCGTGCGCCAGCCTTGACCGGCGTCGTCGAGGGCGATTTGATCGCCATCGTCGGCCACCGGTACGTCGAGGAGGAGTCGATCGCCCCGAGCGCGGGAGCAGCCTTCTATCCGATGCCCGCGGGCCAACGACAGGACCCCGCCCCGCCGTGAGGGTGTCGGGCGTCAACCCCGCGGATACCAGCGCTCGAGCGTCGCACGCCAGTCGGACACGGTCTCGCAGTCGATGAAGGCGGACTTGACCTCGTTCGCCTGCGGGTGGTGCGCCCCGAACTTGATGCCGAACTTCCGCATCCGTCGACCGCCCACGGCCTCGCCATGAAGCTGCATCGCGAGCTCGAAATGCGACTCGAGCGCGGCACGCTGCTCTGCGAGCGTTGGACTGCGTGCGGGCTCGCCGCGCATCAGCGCGCGCGCCTGCGTGAAGATCCACGGGTTGCCGATGCATCCGCGCGCCACAGAGACGCCGTGCACTCCCGTGTAGTCGTGCATGCGGAAGATGTCGTCGACGGTCCAGATGTCGCCCGAGCCAAAGATCACGCGATCGGGATAGCGTCGCACGAGGTCACGCAGGAACTCCCACTTGCCGGGGCCGAGGTACTTCTGCTGCACGGTCCGGCAGTGCACCACAGCCCATGCATACCCGAGCTCGTAGGTCGCTGCGAAGATCTGCTCGAACCGCTCGGCCATCTCCGGGGTGTCGTCGAAGGCGCGCCGCAGTTTGACGGTGCACGGGATCTCGCGCGGCACCACCGCCCGGACCGCCCGCAGAATCTCGACCGCGTCGTCCGGATACGCCAGGAAGTGGCCGCCACGGTTCGCCTTCTTGATCTTCTTCACCGGGCACGCGAGGTTCACGTCGATGACGTCGTAGTTCATGCCGACGAGGATCTCGGCCGCGCGCGCCATCTCGTCGGGTGTCGTGCCCATCACCTGACCCGCAATCGGATGGTCGTCGAGGCCCGCCGCGATGTTGTCCTCGATCTCGCCCATGCCGCACTCGGTCGCAAGCAGATCGGGGTCTTCCTTGCGCCGACCCTTGCCACCGTTGATCAGCGTCCGGTCGAGCAGCGCCTCGGTCACGCAGAACGGCGCGCCGTGCCGACGCGCCACCAATCGCATCGCGCCATCGGAGTAGCCGGCAAGTCCCGCCTGGAAGAACGGCGCATCGAATCCCCGAACCGTGCCCGGGATGCGCGGGTCGACCTTCCACTCTCGAGCGATCTGTTCGACCGGTCGCGAGATCGGGTAGTCGGGCAGGTTTGGGGGCGAGAGATCGACGGACATCGTGGATTGACCATGCGCAGCCGACAGGGCGGCACGGGATCTGGAAGAACCACAAGGGTACGCGCACGCGGGCCACCCTGTCGCCCATCCATCCAAGTCTGCGCCAGCGCCGCCGGGCCGGCTTCCGCTATCCATTGGTCGATTGGGAAGGCTTGTCCGCATCCAGAGTGCCGCCGTCTGCCGCTGGTTCGGACTCCGTCGCCGTTCCCGAGTCGAGCTCGCGAACGAGGCCTTGCGCTGTCTTGATGAGCCCCCCATTGCCCCGCGCGATCGCGTCCTCGGCCGCCACAAATGCGGCGCGGGCCCTTTCGCACTCTCCCGCGTCGAGTGCGCTCGCGGTAACCCGAACCAGCGACCTGAGCGTCGCCGTGTCGCGGTACATCGAGCCGACGCGGGCAATCTCGAACGCGCAGAGTCCGACGATCGCAGCGGCTGCGGCACCGATCGCGACGACGCCGAGCCGCGTGCGGATGGGGGTGTCGCGAAGCAGCCAGAGGGCCAACGCGAGCAGTCCGATCAAGACGGCGGCAATCGCAAGCGTCATGACTCGAGTGTCGCACGACGGCTACTGGTGCGCAACGTCGCGGGGGCGGGTGCGCCGCCGCCCGCTCACCGCCGACGCCGAGCGCCGATCGCACCTGCCGCACCGAGCAGCGCAAGCGCCCCCGGCGCGGGAATCGCCGATTCCGTCAGCACACGAAGCTGCATCATGCGGTTCGGCAGCCCGGGCGTCGACGCCCACAGCGAGAACTTGATGTGGTTTCCGGTGACCTGGAACCAATTCTGGAAGAGCGCCGCGCCGGAGCTTCGGAGAAACGTCGCCGGCTCGTAGGTCGTCGTCAGCGAGCCGAGGAAGCCATCGGTCGCCGCGAGCAGGTTGTTCTCATAGATCACCGCGACGATCGAGGAACTGAAGGTCACTCCGGCGTTCGCGTTCGACACGCCGGATGTGGCGTCGAAGTGAATCATGTGCGAGTCGACGCCAACGCCGAAGTAGGTGGCGTTGTTCACCCCAGGTCCGGTCCAGATTCCGCTCCCAAGCGTGTTCACCGGGATTCCGCTCGGGGGAACTGCGACATTCTGCTGCTCGTCCCAGCAGTAGATGGGTGGCCCGGCAAGTGCGCCGAACTGGGCGGACGCCGGTGGTGCGATCTGGATCGCTCCCGGGTCCGTCGCGACGATCGCGGCACTTGCGCTCGCGGTTGCGATCAACGCCAGCGCGACGGCGCTGGTCAGGGAGTCGAGACGACGACGGTTCGTGTGCTGCTGCATGGCATGATCTCCGGTCATTGGTTGAGGATGAAAGGCTGGATTCCGTGGAAGGCGCTGCTGCCTCCCATGACCTTCCGCCCTGCCCTGGGCCATCTCTCAACCGCGCCGAGAAAATGCCGAAATGCCAGCACGGGCGCCAGCAGACGCGCACCCGCCATGACGGCGACCCGCGCGCGTGCCGCGCTGCGTGCAACTTTCCTCGCCCCAGCGTCACACATCGCGCCCTTCGGCTATCGCCGCTTCCAGCGAGCCGCCTCGATGCACGCCACGAGGTGCATGACCCAGCCAAGTAGCCCGAAACTCACGAGCCATACCGCTCCAGCCAGCACGAACATCAGGAGCGCGGCGAGGATGCGGCCTT
>JBIKXP010000107.1:0-10845 GCA_044355685.1 Phycisphaerales bacterium | reverse complement strand
GGACGTTCGAGTCGACAGCCAAAATGGGTGCCACCACTTCCAGTGGTGGTTTCGCGGCCGCATCGGCACGACGCCCGTTCCCGGCCACGTCGACTCCGCACTACTAGAGGTACGGTGTCAAGTCATGGGTGACACCTATGTCACGACATAGGTGACAAGAGGTCGACTCTATTCGGTCTCCTCCGCGTCGTGTTCTTCATCGTCGATCGGCGGGGACAGCGTCACCAGTCGCTTTCCACGCCTGACGAGCATCGCCAGCAGGGTCCTGCGGTAGATCAGCCGCCATGTGTCGTCATCGACCTCCTCGAGGGCCACGTACTCGTCCTCGAGCGCGCGGCCGACGAAGACGTACTCGCCCCGGAGCTTGAGGTGGCCGTTGCTCTGGATCTTGCGCTTCTCCCACCAGTCGGGATAGTCGAAGGCCTTCGGTCGCTCGACGTACTCGCGCGCGCTCGGCGCGTACGCCTCCGACGGCATGCGGCCGCCGAGCGCGTCGTGCGGGCGGTCGTCGTTCATCCACCTCGCCGACTCGTCGAGCCTGCGCTGCTGCGCGGCGAGCCCTCGCTCGGGAGGCCTCGCGGACTTCGCGCGCAGGTCGCGGTGCATGCGCTCGTGGCGCGGGTTGTCCTCGGGGTGCCCGGGGCGCGAGCGGGTCACGTCGATGTCCTGCTTCATCCACCAGACGCTCAGCGCGGAGAGCCTTCCGAGGCCGTTCGAGGCGAAGGGCCCGCCGTTGTCGGTGTGGATCCTGGCGGGAAGGCCGGACCTGCGGAAAAGCGCGAGGAATTCGCGCTTCGCCGACTCGGCGTCGGCCCGCGCATGGCCTGCGGCGGCGAGGAG
This sequence comes from Phycisphaerales bacterium, assembly GCA_044355685.1. Taxonomy (GTDB): domain Bacteria; phylum Planctomycetota; class Phycisphaerae; order Phycisphaerales; family SM1A02; genus QWPT01. The sequence continues at coordinate 10,005 of JBIKXP010000107.1, read as the reverse complement.
CTTCCGCGAGTGCGCGTCCTGGACGGTGAGCACGTTGCAGCTTCCGCCGCCGCGCATCGCGAAGCGACCCATGTAGTCGGCGGTCCAGACGTCGTTCGGCGCGGCTGCGTCCCCGAGCGGCGCGAAGGCGGAGCGGACGGCCTTGCATCTTCCCGGCCGCCTCGGCGGGACGAGTCCTTCCCTGCGGAGGATGCGCGCGACGGTGCTCTCGGAGGGGAGCTCCGCGCGCGGATGCCTGCGGCCTGCGACGACGATGAGCTTGCGCGGACCGAAGAGCGGCTGCTCCCTGCGGATCTCGAGGATGATCGCCGCGATGCGGGGGTCGACGGCCTGCGGATGCTCGTGCGGCCTGCGCGAGCGGTCCTTGAGCGCGTCGGGCTCGCCCGCGTCGTGCCTCGCGAGCCACTTGTAGGCGGTCTTGCGGGAGATGCCGAAGGTGGCGGCGGCGTCGGCGACCGTGGCGCGGTGACGCCGCACGGCCTCGATGAATCGGATGCGTGAATGCATGGGGTCTTGGTCCGTCCAGGGCATAAGGGGATCGTCGGAGCGCGCCGGCGATCTGTCACCTATGTCGTGACATAGGTGTCACCCATGTATTGAAGCGAACGAGAAGTAGTGGCACCCATGAAAGGCTGTCGCAGTCGCGCGTTTCATTGCTCGCGCTGCGCGCTCGTACGCGCATCGGCACGACGCCCGTTCCCGGCCACGTCGACTCCGCACGGCCTCGGCCTAGAGACGTCGGAGTCCGAAACCACGGGTGCCCGGGGACGAAGTCCCCGGAACGACGGACGTTCGAGTCGACAGCCAAAATGGGTGCCACCACTTCCAGTGGTGGTTTCGCGGCCGCATCGGCACGACGCCCGATCCCGGCCACGTCGACTCCACCCATGAAGGGCTGTCGCAGTCGCGCGTTTCATGTCTCGCGCTGCGCGCTCGTACGCGCCTCGGCACGACGCCCGTTCCCGGCCACGTCGACTCCGCACGGCCGCGGGCTGGAGACGTCGGAGTCGCACACCACGGGTGCCCGGGGACGTCAGTCCCCGGAACGACGGACGTTCGAGTCGACAGCCAAAATGGGTGCCACCACTTCCAGTGGTGGTTTCGCGGCCGCATCGGCACGACGCCCGTTCCCGGCCACTTCGACTCCGCACTACTAGAAGTAGTGGCACCCATGAAGGGCTGTCGCAGTCGCGCGTTTCATTGCTCGCGCTGCGCGCTCGTACGCGCCTCGGCACGACGCCCGTTCCCGGCCACGTCGACTCCGCACGGCCGCGGCCTGGTGACGTCGGAGTCGCACACCACGGGTGCCCGGGGACGTCAGTCCCCGGAACGACACGCGTCGGAGTCGAAGGCTGCGAGAGACATGGGTGCCAGCAGGCTTCAGCCTGCTGAACCACGGACGTCGGAGTCCACGGCTGACATCATCCGTTCCGCATGCTGAAGCATGCGGGCACCCGTGAAATCTGGCGCTCGCGACGTGTTTGAGCGCTCGCAACTGGCCTGCGGGGCGGCTTCGCCGCGGCCGTGATTTGAGCGGTCGCGGCTGCGGCCGCTCCCTCTGGTCAGGCTCGCCGCGAGTGAATCGCGGCGGCCTGGGGGCGTTGAGGTCCACGGCTGACGTCATCCGTTCCTTGGACTTCGTCCAAGGGCACCCGTGAAATCTGGCGCTCGCGACGTGTTTGAGCGCTCGCAACTGGCCTGCGGGGCGGCTTCGCCGCGGCCGCAGGCCTTCGCTCGCTCTGGTGCGAGTCACACCAAAGGCGGCTGCCGCAAGCAGCCGCCGCTCAATCGACGATCGCCTTCGCGAGCCGTTCCACCGACAGCGGGCTCGAGCCCTCCGCCTTGTTGTTCACGATCACCCACGCTCCGAGCCCGGCGTGCAGCGCGCCTTTCGCGAGCCGCGCCAGTGCGTTGCGGCTTGCGTCGTCCGGCTCCGCCAGTTTGTCGAACGGCGCATAGAGATCCTTCGCCTCGCCGTACGTTTGGTTTCTGCGCAGCATCCATCGCATCACGAGTGGAAGCGAGGGGTTCAGTGCCAACTCGCGCGACTGCGTCTCGACGTCTGGCATCGTCGGATGCACCGTGAGGCACGGCGCCACCCCATGCTCTGCGAGGAGTTCGCCCAGGCGCGCTGCATACTCGGGCGACACCAGCGATCGATTCCGAAGCTCGACTGCGTAGAGCGGCCCCTTCGGAAGCGCTCCGAGGAAGTTTGCGAGTTGCGCCAGGAATCCACGATGCGCTCGGCCCCCGCCGAGGTGCATTGGCGGAAACTGGAAGAGCAGCGGACCGGCCTTGTCGCCAAGGCCCTCGATGGCGGGCCGGATGCACTCGACCTCGGCGACGCGCGCGTCGAGAAACGCATCGGCGGCAGCGCCTGCGCTCCCGGCCGTTCCGCGGACATCGCGCTCGACGATGCCGCGCCACATCTTCACGAGAAAGCGGAAGCCGGTCGGCACCTGCGCCGCGAGCCGCTCGAATTCGGCGCGGGGCGCTGGTCGGTAGAAGGTCTTGTCGACGCCGACCGAGCGGAAGAGCGGATGTCGCGCGTAGGCGGCGAGGCCCTTTCGGGCAAGGAGTGACTCCCCGGCGTCCCGGTCGTAGACGAGGCCGGTCCAGCCGGGGAAGCTCCAACTCGATGTGCCGAGGTACAGCATGCTCGGCAGCGACTGTCCGAGGAGGGTCAGTTCTTCGGACGGTGTCGTCGGCCCGACTTCTACCCCAGCCTCTACCCCAGCCTCTACCCGAACGTCGGCCCCGGCGCCGGCCGCACCAGCCCGCCGCCCCCGGCTGCCGGGCGCATCAAGCGGTAGATCGGGAAACAGGGATGGGGTCTCGTCGGGCAATGTCGCCATCCCGCAACCGTACCCGCAACGAGAATCATGAATCTCCGGCAAACTGCTCCAGATTCTGACAGGCGGTCACCGCAAGTTGCGCCTTCTCCCCGGGCAGGCGCCGCGCCAGGCGGCGTCTGTTCGGAACGATCCACGCACGGCCGCGCGAGCAGGTCCCCTTTGCCTGCTCGCGCGGCCACTTTTTCGGCGTGGCGCTGAGCGCCTCGGTGCGTCTTCCGGGCCGCGCACCGACGGCCCCGGACACCCCTCGTTGGACACCCCTCGTTTGGGCGCTGAACGCGTGAATTTGCGATTCGCAGGGTGTCGCTGATAGGCCGGCCGCGATTTTTCCGCAAAGGCCATAGGGGAAACGGGTTCCAGAGGCCGCAGGCATCGACCTGCGGATTTGATCATGACTCGCACGCGCCACAACGCCAATCAACCCATCGAGCCAAAGGCCGCGCCGACAGCGCGTCTCGAGTGGCTTCAGCTGTGGGCCGGCGCCGACTGCGACACAGAGTGGTTCGACATCGCGCCGGAGGGAATCTCGTCGACCGCCGTGCCAGGCGTCCATTTCCGGGCGACGTCCGTCGATCTGCATGCAAGCAGCGAAACCGAAGAACTGCGGCTGCGGGCGGTCATCCACGTGCCGGCCGCGGGGCCGCGGCTGAGTTTCCAGGGCATCATCTCGGACGGCAGCGAGGTACTCCTTCGCGACGCCTTCGGGCGTGAGATCCTGCAGGCGATCCACGGCTCGCCCAGCCTCACGATCGACCTTGGCATGGGACGGTTCGCCGTCGAGGCGCGCTTGCTTCCAAAGTCGTCGATCAGCGTCGTGTTGCTCCGGGCCGCCGCGCGTCGCGTGCGCCAGACACGACAACGCTCCGTCGGCTGACGGAGCGTTTCGCTGTTCCGTGTACGCGTGTCGATCTCAGGCCGTCAAGATCGCAGGCTTCTTCGTCGAATCGAGCGCACGACGCAGCGCGCCCACGAACGCCTTCATCGAACGCTGGCGGCCAGCCGGTTTCTTCGCAAGTGCCTTCATGATGACGCGGGCGAGCGCCGGCGATGCGCCGCCTGCGTCGACCGACTTCGACATCGGCTGAGGCTTCGAGCTGACGATCGCGGAGATCGTCTCGGCAAGCGTCAGGCCATCGAGCTCGAACGGCGGACGACCCTCGATCAACTCGTAGAGCACGGTCGCGAGCTGGTAGACGTCGGTGCGGCCGTCGACTTCGCTCGGCCGTCCTGCAGCTTGCTCGGGGCTCATGTAGGTCAGCGTGCCCACCATCTCGCCGGTCAGGGTGTGATGATGGATGCTGACCGCCCCGCCCACCGAGATGCGCGCCGCGCCGAAGTCGAGAAGGCGTGCGCGCCCCTCGGGATCGATCAGGATGTTCGACGGCTTGATGTCGCGGTGGATCACGCCGCGTTCGTGCGCGAGTGAAAGCGCGTCCGCGACCGGGAGCATGAGCTCCGCCACCGCGGAGGCGCTGAGCATGCCGACCTCGACGTGGCTGCGGATGTCGAGCCCGTCGACGAATTCCATGACGAGGTATGCGTAGCGATCCTCGAGCGTGCCCGCGGACCGGAGACGCACCAGCGCGGGATGCACGATCGAGCTCAGGATGCGCCACTCGCGCCGCACGCGGTCGACGCCGCCTTGGCCGAGGCCTCGGAGGTCGATGACCTTGATGGCGACCAGCGAGCCATTCGACCGATCGCGGCAGAGCTCGACGTGGCCGGAACCGCCGATGCCGAGTTCGCGCACGTGCGCGAAGCCCTCGGGAAGCGGTGACGACGCGCGCTCGTCCGCCATCTCACGAACGCTCGGGCGCACCACATCGGCCGCGAACGTGAACGACGAACCCTCCTCGAGATCGGCGGCGAGAAGCGACTGGACGAACTCGAGCAGCGCCCCGTCTCCGTTGCAGGCATCGTGCACGAACTCCTCGCGTTCGGCGCCCTCGAGCTCGAGGGCGCACTGGAACACGGCGCGTGCGCGGCGGATCACGGAAGGGGACGCGGTCATTGATCGCCCTCCCCGTCGTCGCATTCGGTGCCGGCCGATCCGTCGCGCGAGAGCTGCCCGGCCAGGAACGCCCGGCCAAACCGCCAGTCGCGCGACACCGTCGAGAGCGAGAGATCGAGCGCCTCCGCAGTTTCCTCGATCGAGAGTCCGCCGAACACCCGTGCCTCGACGACCTTCGCGGCGCGCGCGTCCGCAGCCTCGAGGGCGCGCAGCGCGTCGTCGATCTCGAGGAGGTCCACGTCGGAGGTTTCGGCGATCGCAAGGTCGGCGATTGCATCGGATCCAATTTGGGCGCCGCTTCCGCGCTTCTTCGAGCGACGTCGCCGCGCGTGGTCCACGAGGATCGAGCGCATCGCCGTGGCGGCGTACGCGAGCAGGTGCGACTCGCTCTCGAAATCGGCTCCGCGGCGGTCGGCGAGGCGCAGGAAGGCCTCGCTCACGACGGCGGTCGGTTGCAGCGTGTGCGACATGCGCTCTCGACTCATCAGGCTCGAGGCGAGCGCGCGCAACTGCGGATACATGGCACCAAAGCCGTCATAGACCGCCCGCATCCGCGTAGCGGACGACATAGCGGCCCCGACATCAGGGCGCACTTTCTCAACAGACATGGCAATACCAGGGACAACTCGGTTCACCCGACTTCACCCGCTACGAAGCCACGCGCGTCGGAGCGATTGAAGAGGGAACGGGGAAACCGAGTACACGATGCATCCGTTTCGGCCGAGGGCAAGCGTCGACGCGCGATTGAGCGACAAATGCGCGAATGATTCCGCGCCGTGAAGGCGCGCCTCGGCCGAAGTCCGATAGAAGCAGGCGTTTCAGCGCGAATCAACAGGACCGGCGTCCGATCGATCGCTTCCGAACCGCCGCCGCCGTCGCTGCGCCCGGCCGATCATGCGCGCGTAAGTCCTTGCGAGCCGTCGCAAAACCGCAGCGCCATTCACAATCTCCTCGCGCCGCGCGGCTCGTCGGCGTCGGATGCGTGCGGCTCGGCTCAGGCCTTCGGGCGCTGCGCGTCGGTGCGCGCGGGAAGCTTGTCGAGCACCTTGTCGACGAGGCCATACGAGAGCATGTCCTTGGCGGTGAGCCAGTTGTTGCGCTCGCAGTCCTCCGCGATCTTCTCCTTCGGCTGGCCGGTCGAACGAGCGTAGATCTCGTAGAGCTGGTCGCGCATGCGAAGGATGTGTCGGGCCTCGATCTCGAGGTCGGTGGCTTGGCCTTCGAGCACGCCGCCGATCAGCGGCTGGTGCATGAGGTTCTCCGAGTTCGGCAGGGCGTAGCGCTTGCCCTTCGCTCCGGAGCACGCGATGACCGAACCCATGCTCGCGGCGCAGCCGACGATGTACGTCGCGACGTCGCAGTTGATGAAGTTCATCGTGTCGACGATGCCGAGCCCCGCGGTGACGCTTCCGCCCGGACTGTTCACGTAGAGCGAGATGTCCTTCTCGGGGTCCTCGCTCGCAAGGAACAGGAGCTGCGCGACGATGAGGTTCGCCATCTGGTCGTTGACTGGGCCGCCGAGGAAGATGATGCGGTCGTTGAGCAGGCGCGAATAGATGTCGTAGGCGCGCTCGCCGCGACCGGTCTTCTCGATGACGATGGGGATGATGGTCATGTGCGAACCTCTCGTTGTGCTGTTCGCGCGGCGTGGGGGGCGCAGCGCATGGTCAACTGGTAGATGTCGTTCCGTGGGTCAATCTGCGCGCCGGGGCGACCTGATCGCCGCGGCCGCTTCTCAATGCTGGTTCTCAATGGTGCTTCTTCATGGCGGGCGCGCGGTCGACGATCGAATCGATCAGACCGTACGCCAGCATTTCCTCGGCGTTCAGCCAGAGATCGCGGTCGCAGTCGGCCGCGATCTGTTCCTTCGTCTTGCCTGTCATCTCGGAATAGAGCTCGTTGCACTGGTCCTCGATCGCGAGCATGCGTCGCGCCTCGATCTCGAGGTCGGTCGCCTGGCCCTCGATCACGTCGAGGATGCGGCCCTGGTGCATCAGGTTCCACGCGTTGCGCGTGGCGAACCTGCGGCCCTTCGCGCCGCAGCACGCGATGAGGCTCGACATGCTCGGCGCGCAGCCGATCACGTAGGTCGCGACCGGGCAGGGGAGCGATCGCATCGTGTCGATGATCGCCATGCCGGCGCTGATGCTTCCGCCCGCGCCGTTCACGTACATCGAGATCTCCGCCTCGGGGTCGTCCGAGGCGAGGTAGAGAAGCTGCGCGCAGATCGAGTTCGCCATGCTGTCGCGAATCTCGCCCGAGCACATCACCACGCGGTCGGCGAGCAGGCGCGACCACATGTCGTACTGCCGCTCGCGCCCGCCGCTCGACTCGATGACGTAGGGCACGAAGTCGGGGCCGTCGCCCTCGCTCGAGTCCAGCGTGGATGGTTCCGTGCGCGACGCCAAGGGAAGGCCTACTTCTTGCTCTTGTCCGGGAATGCCGCGACTTCGTCGACGAGGCCGTACGCCTTCGCCTCGTCGGCGCTGAAGAACTTGTCACGCTCGACGTCCTTCGCGATCCGGTCGAACGGCTGGCCGGTGTGGCGCGCGATGATCTCGTTCAGGGTGCGCTTCATCTTGACGATGTGCTCGGCCTGGATCTGGATGTCGGTGGTCTGGCCGGTCACGCCGCCGAGCGGCTGGTGGATCATCACCTTCGCGTGCGGAAGGATCGTGCGCTTGCCGGGGTGGCCCGCCGCGAGCAGCACCGCGCCGCCCGAATAGGCACGGCCGATGCAGAAGGTCGCGACGTCCGACGAGATGAACTGCATCGTGTCGTACACGGCAAGCGTGTCGTCCACCGACCCGCCGGGCGAGTTGATGTAGAAGTTGATGTCCTGCCCCTTCTTCTGGTTCTCGAGGTAGAGCATCTGCATCATCACGCGCGCGGCCGACGAGTAGTTGATCTCGCCGATGAGGAACACGACCCGGTTCTCGAGCAGGAGCTCGTCGATCGTCATCTCGCGGGTGCGCTGGTACGTGGTCGCGGCCAGCACCTCGTGGCGCCTCTCAGGGGGCAAGGAGGCGATAATGTGCGGCAGATGCGCGTCGAGAGTGGAATGCATGCGCGTGGCCTATCTTGGTTCGAGCAAAGTCGGGAGAACGCCATCCGGTCAGCGTCAGCCCGCAGCCGAGTGGCGGCGGGATCGTAACGGTGTCGGGTTGATCGGCAAGCGACGCTGAGAACTTCGCAAACCTTTCGGAACTTTCCCCGGCTGACGCTTCGCGTCGATGCCGGAGCGCCTCGTCGGGCGTCGCGGGATGCGCGAAAACTACGCGAACTTCCACGCAAACTCGTCCGGCGCGATGCCGCGGGGCGTCCGCGTCTCGCCCGGGTCGGCGCCATCTGCCGACGCTGGAAGCACAAGCACGAACTCGGTTCCCGCGGCGGAACTTGCGGCAAGCTCGAGGCGGCCGCCGTGGCGCTCGGCGATTTTGCGGGCAACTGCAAGGCCGAGCCCCGTCCCGCGCTGACCTTTCGACGAGACGAACGGCTCGAAGAGGCGCGCCCGCACCGACTCCGGCACGCCTGCGCCATTGTCGCGCACGCCAAGGCGGACTTCGTCGCGCGCGGGGTCGTAGCGCGAGGAGATCGTCACGATGCCGATCCGCTCGGGTGCCGCCTCGATTGCGTTCAGCACCAGATTCGTGAGCGCCTGATGGACCGATGGCGCGTCGAAGTAGGCCGGCGGAAGCGCGTCGTCGAGCTCGAGCAGGACGCCGACGCGGCGACGGCCCGCCGCAGGAGCGAGGAGTTCGCGCACTTCCCGGGCGAGTTCGTTCGCATCGGAGGGCTCCGGCTCGAGCGGTCGCTCCTTCGCCCACGCGAGCATGTTGAGCGCAAGCGCGTGGATTCGGTCGAGGTTTCGCTGGAGGACCGGCCAGCCTTCCTGCGCCCGCGCGAGGTCGCCGCGCGAAAGCGCGAGGTCGACCGCGTCGGCGCCGAAGCGCATGCCCTGCAGCATGTTCTTGATCGAATGGCTGAGCGCGGCGATCGTTTCGCCGATCAAGGCGAGACGCTCCTGCGAGCCGTGTGGCGCCCGATGCGCGCGCGCCGAGAGCCCGAGCGTCGTCGCCTCCGCGGCACGCGCCGCGAGCGTCACGTCGTCAGGCGAGAACGTCGCCGACTCGGCGCGCTTCAGGACGAATGCGCCGCGGACTCCGCCGACGGCGCCGAAGGGCACCGCAAGCACGGAGCCCGCCTCGCCTGCGGCGAGGATCTCGCCCGAGTCGAGCGCGCGTCGCGCGAGGCGAAGCGGTGCGGCCGCGCCGCCGGCATGTTTCGACGCGCCGGGCGCGACGAACGTCTCGAGTCGCGCGTCGGTCGCGCGAAGCGCCACAGTCTCGCAGGCAAGCGTCGCGGCAATCGCCCGCGCGGATTCGGCGAGGAAGGCGTCCGCATCGGTTGGTTCGAGCGCGCGCGCGACGAGGAGCGATGTCAGGTCCGCAGGGGCCGATCCTCTCGAACGTGGCGCGGCGTCCGACGCCATGCCATCGTCTCGGGTCTCGGGCGGCGCAGCACCCTCCGCGACGAGTAGGAACTCGCTGTCGCCGCAGCGGATGCGGTCGCCCTGGCCGACACGCACCAGCCCGTCGGTACGCGCGCCGTTGACGAACGTTCCATGGCGGCTGCCGAGGTCGCGGACCCGCCAGCCGTCGACGTCCGGCGTCAACTCGGCGTGGCGCCGGCTGATCGAGGCGTCGGTCAGGTCGAGCGCCTCGGTCGAGCGTCCGATGAGCTGCGGCTCCCGCTCGGGGAGCGGGTAGACGCGCCCTCGGTCCGGGCCACGCACGACGGCGAGCGACAGCATGCAGTCCATCCTACGGGAGCCGCCTCTACCATGCGCTCCATGGCCGAGCCGCTCCAACCCTCGATGCGCGTGGTGATCCTGCATGGGAAGGACGGCTTCACGATCCTCGAGCGGCTGAAGCGGTTCCAACGCGCGCTCACCGACGCCCACGGCGAGGTGTCGCGCTTCGACTTCGACGGCGCCACCGCGCGGGTGGTCGACGTGATCGACGAACTCCGCACCTTTGGCCTGCTTGCCACGCACAAGCTGATCGTGGTCGACAAGGCCGACCAGTTCGTGGCGGGCGAGGAGGCGCGCCGCGCGCTCGAGCGCTATGCCGAGAGCCC
>JBIKXP010000106.1:0-10849 GCA_044355685.1 Phycisphaerales bacterium | reverse complement strand
GGGTTCTCGTCCTTCCTCCGTGCCTCCGTGCCTCCGTGCCTCCGTGCCTCCGTGAGAAAACCGGAGCCCGATCGGCGCCTCCATCGCAGTTCACCCACACGATTTCCTGAAGCGCCCTAATGCCTAAACCGACGTACGCCGGTCACCAGGCACGTCACGCCGCGTTCGGCGCAGAGCTTGAAGGTGTCCTCGTCGCGCTTCGAGCCGCCCGGATGCACCAGGCACTTCACGCCGGCATCGATCAGGAGTCGCGGTCCGTCGTCGAAGGGGAAGAACGCGTCGCTCGCCGCGACGGCAAGCCCGCCGGCCTCGCGAACACGTGCGCCTGCCTTCTCGACGGCGTTCCGACAGCTCGCCACGCGATCCATCTGTCCGGCGCCGGCACCGTAGAGCTGGCCATTGCTTCCAATGCAGACAGCGTTCGACTTGAGGTGCTTCACCACGGCGGTCAGGAACGCTGCGTCGCGCAGCACGTCATCGGTCGGCTTCGGTCCGGCCGCCAGCACGAATTCCTCGGCGACGATCGCGTGGGTGTCCGCCTCCTGCGCGAGAAACCCACCGGCGATCGACCGGACCAGCACGGTCTTCGGCGTTGCAGTGACCGGCCCCACCGCGAGGAGGCGTGCGTTCTTCCAACGGGCCGCCAGAAGAGCGAGCGCATCGGCGTCGTAGCCCGGAGCCACGACCACCTCGAGGAACTTGTCGCCCGCGACGATCTCCTCTGCCGTTGCCTTGTCGACCTGTGCGTTCAGCGCGACGATTCCTCCGAACGCAGCGAGCGGGTCGCCGGCGTATGCCTTCGCGAAGGCCTCGCGCAACGTCGCGCCAACGGCGGCGCCGCAAGGGTTCGTGTGCTTGACGACCACGGCGCCGGCCATGTCGTGCGCGAGCTCGCGCAGGTCCTGCACCAACTCGAGCGCCGCCGCCGCGTCGAGCAGGTTGTTGTAGGAGAGCGGCTTTCCGTGAAGGAGTTCCGCAGCGACCACGCTCGGTCCGCGGAAGGTCGGGTCGCGATAGACCGCGGCCGCCTGATGCGGATTCTCGCCGTAGCGGAGTTCGCCCTCGTTCACGCCGCGCAGTTCGAACACCGGCGGGAAGCGATTGCCTGCGCGCTGGCTCATCCATGCGGCGATGGCCGTGTCGTAGGCCGCCGTGCGGGCGAACGTGGCGGCTGCAAGCGTGCGGCGAAGCTCGAGCGTCGTCGCGCCTTCGTTCTTGGCGAGCTCGCTGGCGACGGCGTCGTACTGCGAAGGATCGGTCACCACGGCGACGAACTCATGGTTCTTCGCGGCCGAGCGCAGCATCGACGGTCCGCCGATATCGATCTGCTCGATCGCCTCGTGCTCCTGCACGCCTTCGCGGCGCACCGTCATTTCGAAGGGATAGAGATTCACGCAGACGAGGTCGATCGGTGGAATCCCGTGCTCTTCCATCGCCTTCACGTGCTCGGGTATGTCGCGCCGGCCGAGCAGTCCGCCGTGAACCCGCGGATGCAGCGTCTTCACCCGGCCGTCCATCATCTCGGGGAAGCCTGTGAGCTTCTCGATGGGAACGACCGGGATGCCGGCTGCGGCGAGCGCGTTCGCGGTGCCGCCGGTCGAGACGATCTCGACCCCGAACGACGCGAGCGTGCGGGCGAAGGGGACGAGATCACGCTTGTCGCTGACCGAGATCAGCGCGCGACGGACGCGGACGATTCCATGCATGGCGGGTTCCTGCGGGGTTCGCTCAGCCGTTCGAGTCGGCCGGCGCCGTCTCGGCCGCCACTGGCTGCGCGGCAGCCTTCAGGGGCGAGAGCCGTTCGATGCGGCCATCCTTCGACCAGGCGATGAACCCGCCCGGCTCGAGCGCGTCGGCGATCAGCCGATCGACCTTGGGCAGTTCCATGATGCCAACGATGTCGCCAGTGGCGGGGGAAACCATCGTCGCGGTTCGGCTGGTCGGGCACCAGAGCAGGATCGCGTCGCTGCCGCGCACCGAGATGGTGCCGATGGGCGCGCCGATCAGGCCCTTGCGCTTCCAGCGCACGTCGCCGCCAAGGGCGCCGTCGGGCTTCTGCGTCAGCGCGACAAGACCCTCGCCGGGAACGTCCTGGACGACGATGTCGCCAGTGGCGTACGGCGCGGAAGTGAGCGGCGTCTGCGTGAAGTACTTCCAGAGGGTGTTGCCGTTGTCGAGGTCGAAGGCGTAGAGGTACTGGTCCTCGCTTGCGACGAAGACGACGCCGTTCGCGACGGCGGGCGTCGCCTGCACGCCGGCGAGAAGCTTCTTCCGCCAGTACGCGTTGCCGCTCGATTCGTCGAGCGCGATCACGGTGCCTTCGGCAGACGCGGCGACGATGTTGCCGTCGGCGATGACAGGCTTCGCAAGAATCGGGCTCTTTCCGAAGGGACCGTCGACGGTGTACGCGCGGCGCTCAAAGCCCGAGGAGCAGTTGAACCACGAGATCTGGCCGCTGCGGGTTCCGAAGACGAGGGTGTCGCCTGAGGCAACCGGCGCGGTGCTCGGCACCAGCTTGAACGGCTTGCGGAGAACGGACGCGCCGTCCTTGAAGTCGAGTCCGTACACGCCGGTGTCGGTGGTGACGATCACGCGCGGCGAGACGCCTTCGGGGGTCGTGACGCGCACGAGATCCACCGAGAGGATCTTGTCGATCGACTCTGCGCCGGAGGCGGTCCATCCGCGGTCGCCGTTGCCGGGGCGGATAAGCGAAACCTCGTTCCGCGAATTCAGCGCGAGGATCGCGTCGTTGTCGATGCCGACGAAGCGGAGCGACTGGCCCGCGGGCATCGGAATCGCCGTCTGCCACGCGACCGAGCAGCCCAGTTCAAACGCCTGCTTTGGACCGATGAGGTACACGCGCTCGACCTCGGCCGCATCCGCGACCTGTCGCTCGCTCTGCGCCGCGGTCGCATGAGCGCCCGGGCCGATGCTCAGGGTGCACGCGAGTGCGGCCAGAGCGCACGCGCCGACGGCGCCGTGGAGAAGGCGGGGAGCGGCCGTCGAGGTCGGGAGCGCGGTGGCGGGCGTGTGGGGCATCGTCGTTGTGTTCTGGAACATCGGTAGGGGTACTCCGCCGGCCGGGAGGCCGGGTCGTGGAGTATCGCCCCCACGTGTACCGAGCGTCAAGCGGAGCCCCCAGCGCCCCGCCGGTCCCGTGCGCGCCACGCGGGTATCCTCGCGCCGTGTTCACCGGACTCGTCCAAGCCCTCGGCAGCGTTCGTGCGATCCGCCCCGGCCCCCAGGCCACCCGGCTCGAGATTTCCCTCGGCGATTGGGCGCACCGGCCCGCCGCCGGCGACTCGATCGCCGTCAATGGATGCTGCCTCACTGTCGCTGCGGCGGGCGACGGCGACTCCGGCCGCAGTGACGCCTCGGCCGCCGGGTCGGCAGGCGCGCACCCGGCGTGGGCGGGCTTCGACGTCATTCCGCAGACGCTGGCGGTGACTGCGCTCGGCGCGCTGCGCGTTGGCGAACCGGTCAACCTCGAGCATGCCGCGACGCCGACCACGTTCCTCGGCGGCCACGTCGTGCTCGGGCACGTCGACGGTCTGGCGGAGATCGTTGGCCTCGAGACGACTGGAGAGTGGCGGGTGCGGCTGCTTCTCCCCGGCGACCTCGGATGCCACGCGGTCGACAAGGGTTCGATCGCGCTCGACGGGGTCTCGCTCACGATCGCGCGGGTCGAGGATACGCCGCGCGGCACCACGATCGACGTCTGCCTGATTCCCGAGACGCTGGCGCGAACCAATCTTCGCTCGCGCGCGGTGGGCGATCGAGTCCACGTCGAGGCGGACTATCTCGGCAAACTGGTTGCTCGGCAGTTGGCGTGGATGAAGGGGCGCTGAGGCTCACGCCGCGAGGCGTGCTCTGCCTACGCGGCGAGGCGTGCACTCTCGAGCTCGCCCACCGAAATGCACAGCAGCGTCAGGTCGTCTGCCTGGTGCAGCGAACCGAGTTGTGCGTCGATTCGCGAGGCGATCTCCTGGACGATCGCATCCGGGTCGCCGAGTTCGGTCATGTTGCCGAACTCCTTGATGTGGCTCGGCGTGCCGTCGTCGGTGAAGGCCTGCTCGAATCCGTCGGAGTAGAAGAGGATCTTGTCGTTCGGCTCGAGGTCGAGCTCGATCTCGTTGTAGACCTCGTCGGGGAAGATCCCGAGGAGGCCGCCGTCGCACTCGATCTGCCGAGGCGCCTGTCCGGGCCGCAGGAGAATTGCCGGCGGATGCCCGGCGACCGCGAGTCGAAGCTTCCGTGTGCGGCAATCGAGCACGCCCGCGATCGCGGTGGCGAATCGCGTCGTCGCGCGCTGATGTTCCGCGAGCCGTGCGTTCGCCCGGGCCAGCGTTTCACCGGGCCCAAGCAGCCGAAGCTGGCCATGCACGCGCTCGGTGGTCTCGAGCGAACGGCAGACGGCCATGCCGAGCAGCGCCGCCGGAATGCCGTGGCCGACCGCGTCGGCGAGGAAGATCGAGAGTTTGTCGTCGTCGAGCTGCTCGACGTGATAGACGTCGCCGGAAACCTGCGCGAGCGGACGGTAGAAGGTTCCGATGCGCACGCCGTGGAGCTCTGGCACCGGGAGCGGCAGGAAGTCGCGCTGGACGAGCGCCGCGAGCTGGAGTTCCTCGTTGCGCTCTTCGAGTTCGTTGCGCATCGAGCCCACGAAGCGGTTGATGAGCGAAAGTTCGCGGCGCGCATCGCGCAGCGTCGGCGCGCAGGCGATGATGCCGCGCAGGAACGGGATCAGTTCGTTCGTCGCATGCGACGTGCGGACGACGTCGATTCCTGGCCGGCTCTCCATCGCCGCCACGGCGTCGCTCACCACGATCACGCGCACCGCGTTCGGGAGATGCGCCTCGCTCTCCGGCTGCTCGATGCTCTCGAGCGTGGCGTCGATCGTCTCGCGTGCGGCCGTCGGGTCTTCGCCGGCAAAGACGATGATCGCCTCGACGTCGAGATGCACCGCGGCTCCCGATGAGGTCCGGAGGGCATCGGTCGTCAAGTGCGCGGCGGCGACCCCGTGGATCTCGCGGCCGATGCGGTTGCGCCAATCCTCGGCCGCCGTAAAGACGGACTCGGTGCTGACGATTGCCACTCGAAGGCTGGTTCGGGCTGAGTCCATGGAGGGATACCGGACGCGGCGACAGTCGCCGCACGCAGGCTCCATCGGCTCAACGGATGAGGGGCTTGAGGGCCTCGCGGTCAAATTCGATGCGGCTTCCTCGACGAATTCCCAGGGGCGCGAGGGCTCCTGGCGCAACCTCGAGTGCGTACTTCGCCCGCCCGGCCGACGGGTAGCGGACAAGCCGGGCGCGGTAGGCCTCTTCCGACTCGTCGGGGCCTTGCGGGGGCTCCTTCGGCATGGTGTGGACGGCGGTCACGAAGCCCATCGCGTCCATGAAGGCGATGTCGAGATCGATCACGCAGCCGCGCATCCAGAAGGTGCGGTCCTGCGCGTCGGGAAACGCGAACAACATGCCCTCGTCCGGGCCGATACTGGTCACACCGCCCATGCCGAGTTCGCGCGAGTCGGGATCGAGTGCCAGTCGGCAGTTGAAGGTCTTGTCGCCCGCCTTGACCGCCATCGTGGTCGGCGCGTTGGCAGGCGTGCGGTCGCACGAGGCGACGAAAGGGGCGGTGGCCAGGAGAAGGACGACCGGGGGAACGAACGCACCGCGCATGGAGGCATGAGACTCGCGCGGCGCGGCTCCGTCAAGCCTCTCGCTCGGGCATTTCCGCAGCGCATTGGCCGTGGAGCCACGCGAGGTCGCCCGCAAGCGAGGTGTCGTCGAACACCGTTGGTCGCGCGCGAGTCCTCAGCGCCGCCATCCGCAGCGATTCCGGCGACACCAGCCCGAGAAACTCGCGTGCAGTCAGCGGCGCACGCGTTGCCAGAAGGCCGAGGCTCCACGCGCACCATCCGATCACGCGCGTCGGGTCGATCTTCGCGTCGCGGAGTGCGGCGAGGCTGTGGGCGCCGTGGCGCTTGGCGAGGCGCTTTCCATCGAGACCGTACACCAGTGGAAGGTGCCACCAGCGCGCGTGGGAGATACCGAGATGCCGCGCAAGCAGCTGCTGGCGTGCGGCGCTTGCGAGAAGATCGTCGCCGCGAACGACGTCCGTCACGCCCTGGCGCGAATCGTCGACGATGACGGCGAGCTGGTAGGCCGGAACCCCGAGCTTCGTCCACACGACAAGATCGCCTGCCTCGAGGCCGGGATCGAACGTGTGCGCGCCAAGCAGTTCATCGGAGACGTGCTCGGGCGCGGGATCGACCCCGAGCCGGTGGTTCGCGAGCCAGTCGCCCTCTGCTTCGCGGAGCGTGCGAGGCCACGGCGTCGCGGGGCGAAGCTCGGGCGGGTAGCGCGTCTCGCCATCCTCGGCGTGCGGCGCGCTGGCCGCGTTTCGGATCTCGCTGCGCGAGCGATCGCAGCGGAACGTGAGGCCGCGTGCTGCGAGCCCTGCGAGCGCGGCGCGGTATGGGGCGAGATCGCTCGACTGAACGAGGGGCTCGCCATCCCAATCGATCGAGAGCCAGCGGAGATCCTCGATCGAGGCCTCGTGGGCGCCCGCCTTGACCCGCCCGAGGTCGAGATCCTCGAGGCGCAGCAGGATGCGCCAACCCTCGTGTCGCGCGAGAGCCCACGTGGCCAGGAACGTCCGCGCGTTCCCCACATGAAGCGCTCCGGATGGCGTAGGGGCAAGTCGGGTGGTGCGGGGCTCCGCAGGCATGGCCACAGCGTACGGCGGGCTGGAAGAATCTACACTGCACGGCATGTCGCTCACGAAACTCAGCGAAGCGGAGATCGCAGCGCGCCTCGCGGCGCTTCCCGAGTGGTCCCAGCCCGGCGAGGAGATCCAGCGAACCTATCGCTTCAAGGACTTCGTCGAGGCGATGGCCTTCGTGCAGGCTGTCGCCGCCCATGCAGAGGCCGTGCAGCACCACCCGGACATCCTGATTCGCTACGGCCGCGTCACGCTGTCGCTCTCGACCCACGACGCGGGCGGGATCACGCAGAAGGACTTCGACTTCGCGGGCGCTGCGGACGGTCTCGGGCGCAAGCGCGTGTGATCCTGAGCTGTGATCCTGAGCGTTGGGGTCTGCCGGCGCCGAGCCTATTGGGCGAGGCAGGCGATCTCTCGATCAAGCAGGCGCTGCGTCGCCGCAGCGTCCGCAAGCGTCACCGGTGCCTCGCGGGCCCCCGCGCGGATCGCAGCGACCAGCTTTGCGATCTCATGGTCGTACCCGGTGCCGGACGGATAGTCCTGCCCGGCGACGATCGCGCGCTGGACGCCGTTCTCGAGGACGATCAGCTCGTGCTCGCGACCGAGGCGGAAGTCGATCACCGCGCGCTCGCACTGAATCGACGCGACCATCATGAACGCGAAGTCCCGATCCTCCATCCAACCGCCGTCCGCTTCGACCACGAGCCCAGCCGATGGTCCGGCGTCGAAGCCATAGCGCGCTTTGAGATGCATGCGCGATCCCGACGCGACGACCTTGTCCGGCTCGCCGAACGCGAAGCGGATGAAGTCGGCGTCGTGGATGTGGAGATCGATCGCCGCGCCGCCGGAACGGGTCACGTCGAGATAGAAGTCCTGGCTCCACGAGGGGCGTGCGCCGAGCCGGCGGAACGACGCGCGCTGCGGACGGCCAAAGCGGGCGCTGTGCACGGCGTCGGCCATCCACGTCCACGCCGGCCAGAAGCGCATGCAATGCGCCGGCATCGCCAGGACGCCGGCCGCACGCGCCTCGCGGTCGAGTGCCTCGATCTCCCGTGCATCGAGCGCGGTCGGCTTCTCGACGAGGACGTGCTTTCCCGCGCGGATCGCGGCGCGGACGAGCGCGACATGGGTGTCGGTGGGGGTGCAGATCGAGACGAGGTCGATGTCTGCGCGAGCGAGCAGCTCCTCAAGGCTCGCCGCGCGCGGAAGGGCTGCCATGGCGGCGTCCGCGCTCTGTCCGGTGATGAGGTTGCCGGCCGCGGCCTGGCGCTGCGCCGGGTCGTACACCGCGCGGACAGCGCAGCCTTCGGTCGACGCGTAGGACGCGAGGTGGGTGCGGCCCATGAAGCCGACGCCGACCACGCCGACGCCGACCACGCCGACGCCGACCACGCCATCGCGGGTCCTCTCGACGGATGGACGCGCAGCGGCCGAGCCGCCCGCGCTCACGCCTGCGGCGTGAACACCACGCCGCTCTCCATGTAGAAGTTCACGATGTCACCCGCATGGAACTCGCGCGCCGACTGGTCGGTCGCGAGCGTGATCCACATAGGGATGACCGCTTGCAGGAGGATGCGATTGCCGGCGGCATCGACCTCGCGCGCGCGCCCCTGCACGATGCGGGGGTGCCCCTCGACCGGCTCGATGAACTCGCCGCCGGCGCTCGCGCGGTGCAGCTTCTGCGCGCGGCCTGAGACGACGCCGTGCACGCGCTTGCCGTGGGCCGTCGCGGTCGGGCCGCCGGAGACCAGGTCGAGCACGTACTCGGTTCCCGGGATGCTGACGACGTAGGAGCCCTTCGCGCCCGACTTCGCCTCCGCACGGACATCCTCAAGGCGAACGGTGCAGGTCGAGTTGGCTGTGGGTGCAGTCTGCATAGATCGATCTCGCGGGCCCGCTCGGGGCAGTAGTTCGTTCGGGGAAGATACACACTTCCGTCCCGCGTACCATGCGGGGCCGTGCTGCTCCTGATTGACAACTACGACAGCTTCACCTTCAACCTCGTCCAGCGCTTCGGCGAGCTCGACCGGTTCCTACGCATCGAGGTCGTGCGGAACGACGAGATCTCGGTCGAGGAGGCCGAGGCGCTGCGGCCGAGCCGGCTCGTCATCTCGCCCGGACCGTGCACGCCCCGCGAGGCGGGTGTCAGTGCGGCGCTCATCCAGAACTTCCGGGGAAGGATTCCGATTCTGGGCGTGTGTCTCGGTCACCAGACGATCGGCGACTGTCACGGCATGCTCGTCCGCCGCAACGACGAGCCCGTTCACGGCAAGACCTCGGAGATCCATCACGATGGCTTCGGCCTCTTCGAAGGTCTCTCGAACCCATTCGTGGCGACGCGCTATCACTCGCTGGTGATCGATCCTGCCACGATCTCACCTGAGTTCGAGCGGACGGCGTGGACGGCGAAGGGAGAAGTCATGGGCCTCCGCTGGAAGGCGCCACCCGGCTGCGCGCCGCTCGAAGGGGTGCAGTTCCACCCGGAGAGTTTCCTGACGCAAGAGGGACCGCGGCTGTTGCAGAACTTCCTCCGCATGGCGTGACGCCACGCGGCCGTGCGGGGCAGTAAGGAGTCGACGTGGTGCGTCGACGTGGTGAGTCTGCGTGGTGAGTCTGCGTGGGCGCCGTATCGATCGACCGGCGAATGCTGTGCGTAGGTTCTGTTTGACGGATCGCCGGAGGCCGAGACAGATGATCCTTGGAATCCGCATCGGCGCCCGGATGGGAAGGAGGGGAAACGAAGCTGTATCCCCAATGATCCAACCACGCGAGACAGCGAGTTGAACCCGACGAAGACGAATCATGGCCAGCCGGGATGCCGTGCGGATTGAAGCCCGGCGGATCCGTCAGACAGAACCTAGCCCCGGAGCGCGCCGCGGACCGCGTCGGCGCGTGCGGCGCGATCGTCCTCTCCCTGCGAGAGCTCGCGGCCGCCGAGCCGCGCCAGATGCGCGGGCTGGACCTCGAGCAGCAGGCGGTCGACGAGCGTCCGCTCGACGTCGTTGATCCTGCCGAGCGCGACGCCGAGCCTCACGCGCGAGAGGAACTTGATCGACTCGTCGAGGCTGAGAAGGCGACATGAGCGCAGGATGCCGAGCGCGCGCTGGACGCGGTCGTCGAGCGAGGGAAGGTCGCGCTCGAGCAGCGCGCGGCGTGCGGCGCGTTCGTACTCGACGAACCGGGGAACGATCACGCCGACAAACTCCTCGACGATGTCATGCTCGCTGCGGCCGAGCGTCGTCTGATTCGAGATCTGGAAGAAGTCCCCGAGCGCCTCGGTGCCTTCGCCGTGGAACCCGCGCACCGCCAGATGCATGTCCCTTGCGGCGCGCTGGACCTTCTCGAGCTCCTCGAGGAGCCGAAGCCCGGGAAGATGCATCATGGCGCTGATGCGAATGCCGGTGCCCACATTCGTCGGGCATGCGGAGAGGTAGCCAAAGCGCGGATGGAAGGCGAACTCGAGCGAATGCTCGAGCGAGCGGTCGAGCGCGATCATGCGGTCAGCAAGCGCAGAGAGCTGCATGCCCGGTGCGAGCATCTGCAGGCGGAGGTGATCCTCTTCGTTCACCATCACGCTGGTCGTCTCATCGGCCGAGATCGCGACGCAGCGGGGGTGCGTGGCCTCGACGAACGGGCGCGAGATGAGGTTGCGCTCGAACAGCATCAGCCGGTCGATCGGGGAGGTCGACTGCACGTTCACCCAGCGCGTGCCGGCGTCGAACGGACCGGAGAGCCGCGCGGCTTGCGCGCGGTGAACGACGTCGGCGAGTTGCTCAGGCGTCGAGCGGTTGACGAAGTTGAAGCCGACGAGATTGCGCGCGAGACGGACACGGCTTGAGAGCACGCAGTCGGCCATCGGCACTTCGCGCACATCGCCCGCGTCGACTCCGATGAGCGGCGGAAGGCTTGGTGCCGGCATGGCTCCAAGATGGCGCGGTGCGCCCCACACGTCCGAGCGCTTCGCATCCACCGGCTTCGCGTCGGAGGCTCCGGCGAGCGGCGGCTTGAAGGGGTTCTCGCCCGGTCGCTGGTTGCCGTTGGGGATCACGTGCCGCGACCTCCACCAGAAACGCCCGTGTCCGAAGGCTGCTCTGCCGTCCCGGCCCTCTCAGCCGTCTCAGCC
>JBIKXP010000295.1:0-3269 GCA_044355685.1 Phycisphaerales bacterium | reverse complement strand
GCTCGCAAGCGTCTCGCTTGCAGAAGTCGGGCGTCGCGGCCGCGCCGTTGGTCGTCCCGGTTGGTTCCCCTCGCTTCAGCGGGAGGGACTTCACCGGACTTCCGGAGGAACTGGGGATCCTAGATTCGAACTAGGACAAAGTGAACCAGAATCACTTGTGCTACCGTTACACCAATCCCCAATCGGTGTCGCCGCATGGTAGCCGCGACATCGTGGAGATCAAGTCGCAGCAGCGCCGGGGGGTTGGATTCGCGTCCGAAAGCGGCGATTTCGCGCCGCGTGCCGAGTCCACCGCGATTATCGCAGGTCCCGCGTCACGCCGAGGGCGAGCCGGAGGTGGCCCGTGCTCGCGTAGCGTCCCCACCGGGCGCGGGCGCGTGCAGGAACCGCTCGGCGATCTGAACCGCGTTGAGCGCGGCGCCCTTTCGGATCTGATCGCCACACACGAACAGCGCGATTCCTCGGTTCCCTGGAACGCTCGGATCCATCCGAATGCGGCCAACGAGCACGTCGTCGCCGCCAGCGGCGTCGAGCGGCTCGGGGAAGCGGTTCATCGTGCGGTCGTCGATGATGCGGACGCCCGGCGCCTTCGCAAGAAGCGCGCGGATCGCATCCTCGGTGGTCGCGCGCGCAAGCTCAAGGTGGATCGCCTCTGCATGTGCGCGCAGCGTCGGCACGCGCACGCACGTCGCGCTCACGCGCACCGCATCCGACTCCCACATGCGCCGCGTCTCGGTCAGCAGCTTGCGTTCCTCCTCGTTGTAGCCGTCGGGCCCGATGGCAGAGTTGTGGCTGAACACGTTGAAGAGGTACTGGCGGCCGAAGATCCGCGTGTCGAACGGCTCGTTGTTCGCGAAGGCCTTCGCCTGCGACTCGAGTTCGGCCATCGCGGCGGCGCCCGCGCCCGACGCGGCCTGATAGGTGGCCGCCACCATGCGCTCGACGCCGAGCGCACGATGGATCGGTGTGACCGCGACCAGCGCGATGATGGTGGAGCAGTTTGGATTCGCGATGATCGTCGGCAAGTCAATCGCATCGAGCGCGTGCCCGTTCACCTCAGGCACGACCAGCGGACACGCAGGATCGGCGCGGAACGCGCTCGAGTTATCGATGACCAGGCTTCCGCCGGCTTGGAACTTCGGCGCCCACTCCTTGGAGATCGACTTGCCTGCGGAGAACAGCACAAGGTCGATGTCCGTCGGCATGCCGTGCTCGAGCGCCTCGCAGGCAATCTCGCCACCGCGGAACGGAATCTTCACTCCGACCGAACGCGGCGAGGCGAAGAGGCGCACGGACGCCGCAGGAAACGCGCGCTGGTCGAGGATCGCGAGCATCTCGCGGCCGACGGCGCCGGTCGCACCGACGATGGCGATGCGGGGAGAGTGTGGCAAACGCAACATGTCGTGCGAATGCTAGCGATCGGCACGTCCGTGCGCCTATCCTGTGCAGCCATGACGACCGCCACCCTTTCCAGCGCTGCGCCAAAGCACGGCTCCGACACCGTCACCGACGGCGTGCGGGTGATCGTCCGGCCGGCCTTCGTGCCGTCGCAGTCGTCGGCGGAGCGCCGACAGTTTCTCTTCAGTTACAGCGTCACAATCCGCAACGAGGGGTCAAGCCGGATTCGGCTTGCCACCCGTCGCTGGCGGATCGTCGACGCCGATGGCGAAGAGCGCGTCGTCGAAGGGCCAGGAGTGGTCGGCCAGCATCCGGACCTTGGCCCCGGCGACAGCTTCGAGTACTCCAGCTTCTGCCCGCTGCTGACTCCATGGGGCACGATGGAAGGGAACTTCACCTTCGAGCGCGACGGGCGACCGTTCGAAGTGGCGGTGGGCCGGTTCTACCTCGTCTCGTGATTGTCTCGTGATCGGAGTCGCGAGGTGCCTCACAAGCGCCGACGTCGCCCGATGAGTCCGCCCAGTCCGAGCAGCGCGATCGCACCCGGTGTGGGCACGACGCCTTCGAGCTTGAACGCCATGTCCCAGCGCGACTGGCCAAGCGCGTCGACGGTCACCGGATCGGCGCCAAGCCCGAAGCCGCCGCCAGGGTTGTGCCACATGGCCCGCGCGCCGTTGGTGGTCGTCGACAATTGCCAGAACCACTGCCCGCCGGCGTCGAAGTTCCGCTCCACCTGTGCTGCGAGCCAGTAGGTCCCCGGTCCGAGGGTGATGCCCGCCAGATCGAAGGTCAGCACGCCGCCCGACTGTACGCCGGTCGCGCTTGCGATGGTGGCGCTGCCGAGGTTCGGCGTCGACAGGAAGCGCACGGTGATGGCAATGTCGTCATCTCCGCTTCCAGCGCCGTTTTCGCCATAGACCGTCAGCGCGGTGAGGTTGTAGGTATCGGCGATCGTGAAGTCGTCGAACGCGCTGCACGAGTATGCCTCGTAGGGCACGCCGAACTGCTGTGATGCGACGCCGCCCTCGAGGGTGCTCGGTTGATCGACGATCACGTCTGCGAGGCTGGCGGTGGAAACGGCGAGTGCGGCGAGCGCCGCGGTCGAAAGCGAAGTCCTCATCTCTCTCCTCCATGTTCAGGGCAGTGTGTGGCGCTGTGGTGCGCGAGTGGAAGAGACTAGGAACCCAGGCGCGACACGTCGACGGAACGCGGCGGATTCACGCGCGTTCGCGGACGGCTCCCGGCAGCAATCTTCCCGGTGCTCACACGTACGAAAGCCTGCGCGGCCATGCGACGAGATTCGCGTGCTGCTTCACGCTCGCAAGCGTGGCCTCGGCGACCTTGTTCGCACGCTCGCAGCCGGCCTTGAGGATCTCGAGCACGAGATCGTCGCGGCCTTCGTACTTCGCGCGACGCTCGCGCATCGGCGCAAGGAGTTCGTTGATCGCGGCCGCCACCTCGAGCTTCACGTGTCCATCGCCGAGGTTGTCGCCCTTCGCGTACTTCTCCTCGAGCTCCGCGACGCGCGCCTTGTCCTTGATGAAGGTGCGTACGTACTGGAACAGCACGTTGTTGATGTCGCCTGGCTCGGTCGGGCTCTGGCGACCCGTGAAGATCTTCTTCACCTTCTTCTCGACTTCCTTCGGATCGTCGGCGATGAAGATGGCGTTGTTCAGCGACTTCGACATCTTGTTGACGCCGTCGATTCCCATGAGGCGGCCCACCTCGCCGACCTCCGCACGCGGCACGGGGAACACGCCGCCGAGCTTCTGGTGGTCGTCGTCCTCGGCGTGCTCGTCGACCGAGCAGAAGATCTGGTTGAAGCGCCGCGCCACTTCGCGCGTGAGCTCGAGGTGCGGCACCTGGTCCTC
>JBIKXP010000008.1:0-35727 GCA_044355685.1 Phycisphaerales bacterium | reverse complement strand
ACCAGCTACGTCACCGGACTCATGTCGACCGTCGCCGGCATCGGCGTCGCTCCGAACGGCGCCATCCTCGTGGTCGGTATCGACGCGCGCAACGAAGTGCGCTTCGAGCCGAAGCTCGACGGCAAGTTCGCCCGCATGCTTGGCGCATTCGTGCCGGCGGGTGGCGCGGGAACACCATCGATCCACGACCTCAATCCGCATCTGGACTACAGCACGAGCTCCATCCCCGAGCTGTCGCGCCTGCAATCCGTGGGCGATCCGCGCGGCGTGGCGTGGATGCCCGACTCGAGTATGGCGTTCACCGCAGCGCTCGGGTCCAACGCGGTGATCGCGCTTTCGCCAACCGGCGCGCGCATCGCCAAGATCGAGGTCGGTGAAGGCCCGACGGGCGTGGTCGTCTCGCCAAGCGGATCGTTCGTGTACACGCTCAACCGCTTCGATGCGTCGGTCAGTGCGATCAGCACCTCGAAGTTTGTGGAAGCCGGGCGCGCGGGGTTCCACGACGCGACGCCGGCGATCGTCAAGGCCGGGCGCAAGTTCATCTTCGATACGCACTTGACGTCTGGCCTCGGTCACGTTTCCTGCGCAACCTGCCACATCGATGGCCGCAGCGACCGACTCGGCTGGGACCTCGGCGATCCACAGGGCGCGGTGCAGACGTTCGATGAAGTCTGCCAGGTCGCGGCGCCGGGCGCGTGCATCAGCTGGCATCCGATGAAGGGTCCGATGACGACGCAGACGCTGCAGGGAACGATCGGCAACGAGCCGTTCCACTGGCGGGGCGAGAAGGACGATCTCACCGAGTTCAATGTCGCGTTCACGCATCTCCAGGGACGCGCGTCGGAGATCAGCGCGGCCGAGATGGCGTCGATGACCGACTACGTCGGCTCGCTGGTGTTCCCGCCGAACCCGAACCGCAACATCGACAACACGCTGCGCACGTCGCTCGCCATCTTCGGTGGCACGCAGACTGGCTTCAACGTGACGGGAAATCCGCAGAACGGGCAGAATCTCTTCGCGACGGGCCAGTTCTTCGCAGGTCCTCCCGGCGCTCCGGGACTCACCTGCACCGTGTGTCATGCAGGACCGATCGGCTCGAACAATCGCGTGGACATCCCCGCGCCAGGCGGCGAGAACCAGAACCGCAAAAATGCGCATCTGCGCGAGCTCTGGAGGAAGGTCGGTGCGAGCAACACGACGCAGACCGCGCTCCGCGGCTTCGGCTTCGAGCACAACGGCGCGAAGTACACCTTCCAGGACTCGATCACCGAAGGCTTCACCTTCGCGAACAACGCCACCGGCCAGCAGCAGCGGCGCGACATCGAGGCGTTCTGCATGTCGTTCAACAGCGGCACGCACGCGGGCGTCGGCCAGCAGTCGACCGCGAACGGCGTTGCGAACGATGCGGCGCGCATCAACCAGCTCGTCACCATCGCGAACGCGGGCCAGGTCGGCCTGATCGTCAAGGGGCGCGTCGCGGGCGAGGCCCGCGGGTTCTTCCTGCAGAACGGTGCCTTCACGTCCGACCGATCCGCGGAGCCGAACCTCGCCCCCGCCGCGCTCCTCGCGCTCGCTGCGCCGGGAAGCGAACTCACCTACACGATCGTTCCGCTCGCTTCACGCCAGCGCCTCGGCGTCGACCGCGACCTCGACGGCTTCCGCGACCGTGACGAACTCGACGCGGGAAGCGATCCAACCGATGCGAACAGCGTGCCACCGTGCACCGGCGACATTGCTCCGCCCGGCGGAAACGGCGTCGTCGATTCGGCCGATCTCGGGGCGCTTCTCTCCACGTGGGGCACTGGCGGCGCCGGCGACATCGATCGCAACGGCATCGTGGACTCCGCCGATCTCGGCGCGCTGCTCTCGAACTGGGGCCCGTGCCAGTAACCCGAGTCTCGGATTGATTCGGCCTTCATGCGCAATCGACCGCGGTTCGATGCGTTGTACGAATGTCCAAGACAGCCAAGGAGACCAACCATGAAACTCACGACCGCTCTCTCGATCACGACACTCTCGCTTGTCGCACTTGCGCCGCTTGCATCGGCGCGCCAGGACGGGACCTTCCCCCCGCCGGAGCAGCCCCGCGGCCGCGGCGATGGCCCCGAGGGCGAACGCCCTCGTCCCACAGCCGACCCTCAGCAGTTCATCGATCGCATGATGGGAAACGACGCGAATGGCGATGGCAAGCTCTCGAAGGATGAACTCCCGCCGCCGCTTGCGGACCGGCTCTTCGAGCGCGCCGACACCAACAAGGATGGATTCATCGACCGGAGTGAACTCGAGACGGCCGCGAAGAGCGGCGGGCTCGGCGGACGCGGCGCTGCCCGCGGCGGCGCTGGCGGTGCCGGCGGCGCTGGTGGTCCGGCGAACGTCGAAGCGTCCATGAAGCAGATGAATCGCGCGTACCGCACGCTGAACGCGTCGCAGTTCACGCCGGAGTCGCGCAAGGCCGATCTCGATGGCATCCAGGCGCTGCAAGGCGCGATCGTCGGCGCAAAGGGCGGCGGCGCGAACCTCCGCATGTCCGACACCGCGAAGGCGCGCTTTGGCGACGACCGTGTGAAGTTCGAGGCGGAGTTCCGGGCGATGATGCTCGAGACGCTTCTCATCTCGATCGACATCGAGCGCGCCGTGCTCGCCGGCGATGGCAGCAAGGCGAAGGAGCTCGTCGCAAAGCTGCACGGCCTCGAGGAGAAGGGACACGAACTCTTCCAGCCCAGCGAGGGCGGAGAAGCCGGTGACGCGGGTCAGCGCGCACCCGGCGAAGGTCAGCCCCCGCGTGGCGGCCGTGGTGGTCGCGCCCGGCAGGGAACCGAGGGCTCCGGCGAGCGTCCGCGTCGCGGAGCGCCGGAAGGCGGCAACTGAACAGAAACGGGCCGACGCCCGCACAGGAACGATGGTGTGGCCGGCGCACGGGTTTCCCGTGCGCCGCGCCCGTTTTTGGAGCGGCGCGCCCGATGGGGCGGCCACCCAGTTTCGCCGAAAGCGCGCGGATGTCGCCATAATTCGGATACCCATATCCGTATTTCGCGTATACTGCATCCGGCGCCTTTCCCCAGCGCCTCATCACAGGCGCTCGGCGTCGAACGCTTCAACCAGAAGGAGTCCGCCATGTCCAACGGCCACATCAAGACCCTCGAGCAACTCTTCGCGCACCCCACGTCCCACAACATCCATTGGCGCGACGTCGTTCGCATGCTCGAAGCGCATGGCGCGACCTGCACCGAGACCAAGCACGACCACCTCAAGGTCGTCCTCGGCGGGCATGAGATGACGTTCCACATCCCGCACGGAAGCCACGCGCTTGAGAGCGATCACGAGATCGCCGCGATCCGCCGCTTCCTTCGCCAGTGTGGTCTCGAGCCGGTTGGCAACGCCAGTTGAGCGCGGGCTAGGTTCGCTCGAACACCGTCGCAAGCATGCCCGCGAGTTCGTCCGCATCCACCCGGAAATCAGCGGTCGATGGGTCGCGCCAGTCGCGCCCGAGCCGTGCACCCTCGATGGCGCCGTAGCGCATGCCGCACGCGCCAGCGAGGACGAAGAAGCTGGGATTGAAGTACCGGGGCGCAAGCAGTTCGACCAGCGTCGCGCCGCGCGCCGCGTGGATGATGTGCGCAAGCGCAGCTCCATGCGGCGCGATCACGCATGACGCGCCGCGCACGCGCTCGATCTGATCGTCGAGTGAAAGTCCCTCCATCGCAACGATCTCGACGCCGTGGCGAGCGAGGATGGGCTCAAGTTCGGCCTCGTTCGCCACGCGCCGGCGCCCGCGCCGCGCGATGTAGACGCGGCGATCTCCGCTTGCAGCGGCTTCAGCGCCTCGCGCGCCGTGCAGCATGGCTCGCAGCGCCTCCACGGTCCGCGCGGTTGGCTCGCACACGTCGCCAGGCGCGCTCGTCACCACGAGTTCGTCGCAGACCACGTGGTCGCTGCGCCGCATGCCGTGGAGCCGCGACGCAGGGACACCCGCGCGCGCGAGCAGCTCCGAAGCGACCGGAAGGTCGGTCGCAGGGACGATCCAACGCTCGACATCGTCGAGCCTGGCGTCGCGTACCAGCGCGACGCGCGGGATCGCATCGAACATCCAGTGGTAGAAGTTGCGATGGCCGATCGCGCCGATGAGGGCCGACCGGCCGCGAAGGCGAGCGGGCGGTTTCGCGATCACGTTGCTCGTCAGCGCGCGATGGTGACGCAGCGGCACGGTCGCATGCGGGCTCACGTCGGCGAGGACGACGCCGCCCGGCGCGATGGCGCTGCACGCGCGCGCGAGCACGCGGCCTTCGGGCACCACGGCCGCGAACACGCGCACGTCGCGGTCAAGGCCGGTCACGCTCGCCCGGAGCCGGGCGATCAGACCTTCGCGCGTCCCCGGCACCACAGCAGGCAGGCGCTCCTCGCGCGGCCCGAGATCCTCGAGCGACCATCCGCGGGCACGGCAAAGCGCGGGCGTGTCTGACGTGACGTCGGCCGGCAAGTGAAACAGCGCATCATTCCACCGCGCAGGAAGCGCCCCGCGGGCCCGCGCGAAGAGATGCATGATGGCGCGACGAGCGAGCGTCACACGCTGCAACTCCGCGTCAATCCCACGGCGTGCGCACCCTCACGCGTCGTCGAAGGATGGCAATCCGCGTGCTGCACGCGCATTGTTGTACCCGCGAAGAGCCCGCAGCGCCACAGGCAAGCCGCGCGTACCGCTCGGGAAGGCCTCGGACCCGAGACGACCTGCGATCGACCCGGCTCGGGTAGTCTGTCGATGTGTCCGGCTCGCCGACGTTCGACCGAAGACGGCTGCTCGTCCTCCTTGCGATGACGGCGAGCCTCTCGATGATCTTCGTCGACATGACCGTGACGGCGATCGCCGGACCGGACATCGGTGCTGCGTTCGGACTCGGGCCGAGCGGCGTCGCGTGGATCACGAACGCCTATCTCGTGACGCTCGCGGCGCTCATGGCGATCGGAGGCCGACTCGGCGACCTGATGGGGAAGCGCAACGCGTTCCTCGTGGGAATCGTCACCTTCGCTGCGGCGAGCGCCCTGTGCGGTGCAGCGACCGACGTGCGCGTCCTGCTCGCGGGGCGCGTGCTGCAGGGAATCGGCGCCTGTCTCATGCAGCCGGCGGCATCGGCCCTCATCATCGAGACCTTCCCCGCCGGCGAGCGCGGCCGCGCCATGGGCATCTCGATCGGCATCTCGATGTCGTTCTTCGCGCTCGGGCCGATCATCGGCGGCCTCCTCACCGAGCACGCCGGATGGCGATCGGTGTTCCTCGTGAACCTCCCCATCGCCTGCGTGGCGATCGTGCTTGCGCTCCTCTCGCGCGCGCCCAACCGAATGTCGAGCGACCGCTCGTTCGACTTCACCTCGGCGGCGCTGATCGTCACCGGACTTCCGCTTGCGGTCTACGCGCTCGAGGCGGGCGCGCCACGAAACGGCACGCAGGAACTCCGGCTCCTCGAGCCCGTCCATCTGGTGATGCTCGTGGTCGGCATCGCGCTCACGGCGCTCTTCGCCCGCCGCCAGTTCGTCGTCGCCAAGCCGCTCGTGCACCTCGGGCTCTTCGCCGATCCGCGCCTGCGCGCCAACGTGCTTCTCATCGGCATCATGCAGTTCTCGATGGCCTCGCTCGTCGTGCAAGGGGCGATCTACGCGAAATCCGTGCTCGGCTATGCGCCATCGCAAGCCGGCGCAAGCCTCATGCCGCTCCTGATTCCGGTCATTCTCCTCGCGCGGCGCGCGGGCAGGATGTACGACCTGCATGGCGTGCGGCCGCTCGCCCGCGCAGGCACCGTGCTCGCGACGCTTGGCCTCGTGACATGGGGCACGGGCTCGTTCGTCGAGCGCTACGCGGTCATTGCCGCCGGCATGATGCTCCTCGGCGCCGGACTCGCCTTCATCATGTCGCCCGCAAACACGGACACGCTCTCGCGCGCCCCGGACGAGATGCGCGGCCAGATCTCAGGGCTCATGCAGACGGTCCGGCAGGTCGGGAACGCCGTCGGCGTCGCCTTCGCAGCGGCGGTCAGCGGCGCGGCGGGCGCGCTTGGCGCAGAGCTTGGGCAGGCGATCGGCTGGGCGATCCTCGCAGGGGCGGCGGTGTCGGCGCTCGGCGTAGTGGTCGCGTACCGCATTCCGCGCATCGCGGCGAACGGTCCGGCCGCCGCGTAGATCCGGCCAGAGCGGGGAGGCGACCGCCTGCTGCGCGACGACCAGCGCTACCGTGCGCGCATGTCCGTCCGACTCGCCCTTCTCCTCACGCCGCTTCTCCTCGTTGCCAGCAACTTCTTCATGACCTACGCCTGGTACGGGCACCTGCGCGACTTCAAGTCGAAGCCGCTCTGGATCGCCATCGGAGTCAGCTGGCTCGTCGCCTTCTTCGAGTATTGCCTGCAGGTTCCCGCCAACCGCATCGGCTATGAGCAGGCTGGGCTGTCGCTTGCACAGCTCAAGGTGATGCAGGAGATCATCACCATGGCCGTGTTCGCGGTGTTCGCCGTGCTCTACATGAAGGAGAAGCTCACGATGAACTTCGCCTACGCGACCATCTGCCTCGTCGCCGCCGCGTGGTTCATGTTCCGCGACTTCAAGCCTGCCGCATGAGCCCCGCCTTCAAGGCGCGGCCGTACACTTCGGCCATGCGCCTCACGCACTGCATCGCATCGATTGCCGCATTCGCCATCTCGCTCGCCGCCCTGGCAACCGGAGTCGAACGCGCGCTCGGCGCGGCGGGCGCGAACCGCCCTGAGATCGAACGCGCGCTCGCGGAGGCGCCTTCGGAGCAGCGCGGATCGATGGAGTGGCTCGTTGCGCACATGCCGAAGGCGGATCTCGAAACGCTCGATGCGGCGTTCCTTCTGGCGCATGTCGCTGGCGCCCACGAGGCGTGGACGTCCGCGCCGTGGAGCGCGCAGGTCGATGAGGACACCTTCCGCGACGCGATCCTCCCGTACGCAAGCGTGAGCGAGAAGCGCGAGCTCTGGTTGCCCGTCCTCCGCCCGAAGTGCCTGCCGATGATCGCCGCTGCGAAGTCGCCGGCCGAGGCCGCCGTGATCCTGAACACGCGCATCTTTCCGGAGTGGAAGGTGCAGTACTCGACGAAGCGGACGCGCGCGGATCAAGCGTCGAGCGAATCGATGGAGTCCGGGCTCGCATCGTGCACGGGCCTCTCGATCCTTCTTGTGAACGCATGCCGGTCGGTCGGCGTGCCGGCGCGGTTCGTCGGCGTTCCCATGTGGACCGATGGCTCGGGCAACCACTCGTGGGTCGAGATCTGGGACGGCGAGCGCTGGCGGTACACGGGCGCCGCCGAGCCGACGGGCGATCGCCTCGATGAAGGCTGGTTCAGCGGACGGGCCGCCGGACAGCATCGGAGCAAGCCCGAGCACGCGATCTACGCAGTCACATGGCGCGACACCGGAGTCGAGTTCCCGATGGTGTTCGATCGTTCGCGCCCGCGCGCGCGCGCCGTCGATGTCACCGATCGATACGTCGGAAAGGCGACGCCGATTCCCGCCGGGAGCGGGATCGTCCGCGTGCTGGCACGCGACCCGGCGTCTGGCGTGCGCGTGCGCGCAGAGGTCGAGGCGCTCGCAGCCGATGGCTCGGTGATCGCGCGGGGCCGTACGAATGACGAGACGCGGGACCTGAACGATCACCTCGAACTCGTGATTCCGACGGGTGGCGCGATCTCGTATCGCGTGGACGGACGCGCGCCGGTCGAGGTGCGGACCGCGAAGTCTGGCGTGATCGAGCTGACGCCCGCGAGCGACGCGGGGGCGACGGCGCCGCTCTCGCGCGCAGCGGCCGAGGCGGCGCGTGATCGACTGTGGACCGAGCACCTCGCCAAGTTGCGTGGCGATGCCAAGGCGGAGTTCGACTCGAAGGTGCTCGTCGCCGCCGACGGCACCAAGATGCCGTTCTGGTACGCGGTCTACGGAGACGCGCCCACAGAGGGACGGAGCCTCTACATCTCGATGCACGGCGGCGGCGGCGCACCAAAGGAGATCAACGACAAGCAGTGGGAGAACCAGAAGCGCCTCTACAAGCCGGACGAGGGCGTCTACGTCGCGCCGCGCGCGCCGACCGACACGTGGAACCTGTGGCATCAGGGCCATATCGATGCGCTGTTCGCGAAGCTCATTCAGCACATGATCGTCTTCGAAGGAGTAAATCCGGACCGCGTCTACCTCATGGGCTACAGCGCCGGGGGCGACGGCGTCTACCAGCTCGCGCCGCGCATGGCCGACCACTTCGCGGCCGCAGCGATGATGGCCGGCCATCCGAACGAGACGCGGCCCGATGGCCTCCGCAACCTGCCGTTTGCGCTCTACATGGGTGGCAAGGACGCCGCGTTCAACCGCAACCAGATCGCGCGCGACTGGAAGGTCGCGCTTGCCGATCTCGCGGCCAAGGACCCTGGCGGGTATCCGCACGAAGTCACGATCTTCGAGGAGAACGGCCACTGGATGGAGCGCAAGGACGCCGTGGCGGTGCCCTGGATGGCGAAGCACACGCGGAACCGGCGCCCCGAGAAGATCGTGTGGCTTCAGGACGACGTCACGAGCGCGCGCTTCTACTGGTTGGCGAATCCGGATCCGAAGCAAGGCCAACGGGTGGTGGCGACCAGGTCTGGACAGGTGATCGACATCCTGGAGGCCGCCGCGATTTCCCGACTCTCTGTCCGGCTCGACGACTCGATGGTGGATCTCGACCAGCCAGTGACGGTACGAGTGGCTGGCAAGACCGTGTTTGAGGGCATCTTTGCCCGTTCGATGGAGACGATGCGTCGTACCCTCGGAGAACGCGGCGACCTGAGCGGCATCTTCACCGCGGAGGTCGAGATCGAGTTGAAAGGCGACGCCGCACGTTCGGCGGCATCGCCACCGTGAGGAGGTTCCGCTGAACATCCGGCTCGTCTCCTCTCGCGTACTCGTCTTGGCAGCGGTCGCCTTCGCATGCCTCACAGCCGGTCGGTGGCATACCCATTCGCTGATGTCACTCGCCATGGAGTCGACGGCCCTTGGATTCCTCCTCGCCGGCTGCATCGGGCGCATCTGGTGCGCGGTGCACATCGCAGGCCGCAAGAACGCGGTGGTGGTTGCGCAGGGCCCCTACTCGGTCTGTCGGAACCCGCTGTATTTCTTCAGCATGTTCGCCTTCATGTTCGCCTTCATGGGCGCCGGGCTCGCCTTCGAGTCGCTGACGTCGTTCGCTGTCTTCTCCGTCGTCTTCTTCCTGACGCACTGGCCGACGATCCTGCGTGAAGAGAAGTTCCTGCGCGGCGAGTTCGGAGCCGACTACGAAGCGTATTGCGCGCGGGTGCCACGGTTCTTCCCCAAGTTCTCGATCTATCAGGCGCCACCGAGCCTTGCGGTCGAGACGCACGCCTTCACGAGATCCCTTCGCGAGGCGGGGTTCATTCCGCTGACGTTCGTCGCCGGCCAGGCAGTGGTGCTTGCGCACGAGGCCGGCATGCTGCCCGCCTTCATCAAGGTTTGGTGACGATGACCGTTCAGGCTGAGGATCCGCTGGCGCGCCAGTCTACGGCGCCGAGGTCGCCTGAAGCTGCCGCACGACGCGCTCGGCCGCCTCGGTCATCGGACCATCAAGAAGGCCGGCCGAACGGGCGGCGGCCATGATCTCGTCGAACGTCATGCCGCCCCTGCTCGCGAGAGAGCCGCTCCACACCATGGCCGACGTCGACGCCGAGCCGCAATGGACCAGCAACGGTCCCTTCGAGGTCTCGAGCGTCGCCACGAACGCGGCGACCTCGGCCAATCCGTAGGTCTCGGGATGAACAGGCAACTCGATCCACTCGATGCCGAGTTGCGCGGCAGCCGCGCGGGGATCGTAGTGCCGCGCGAACGTGACCTCGTCGGCCGTCTTCAACGAGATGACCCGCTGAACGCCCCGTGCGGCCATCGCCTTGAGACCTGCCTCCGTCGGCCAACCCGCGAGATAGAGGTCTCCAAGCGCGAAGATGTTGTTGAACTCGTCGGCGATCGCAGGCTCGGTGACGCGCACCGCGTCAATCGAGGCGCGCCGCGCGGGTAAGGCGGGCGGCTTCTCGACGGACGTTGAAGTCGCACGCGCGGCAGCTGCGGGGCCCGGCGTGCGGCTGCGCACGGCATCATCGTTTGCTGTCTGACGCGGGGTCGGCTGCGGAATCGAGCGCCGAGGTTCCCCAGCCGACTTCGCAGCGCACCCGCCCAGCGCGACAAAGAGGCCGACAGTGCCAACGACACGGATCGCTGCGCAGAGTGCCGCGCAACGCGGACGGTCGAGGCTCTGTCTGACGAATCCGACGGGCTTCAATCTGCACGGCATGTCGGCTGGCCTTGACCCAACATTGTCGGGTTCAACTCGCTTGGTCGCGCGGTTGGATGACCGGCGATACACCGTCGTTTCCCTTCCTTCCCATCCGAGCGCCGATCTGGATTCCTCCAAGGACCATCGGTCTTGGCTTTCGGCGACCCGACAGACAGAACCTAGGCGGCACGCAGCAGTTGCCATAGGCCGTCTATCCATGGGTCGTCTATCCATGGGTCGTCTATCCATGGGTTGTCTATCCATGGGTTGTCTATCCATGGGTTGTCTATCCATGGGTCGTCTATCGGCGGGGGGCTGCAGCCAAGCCGAATCGGATCACGAAGTTCCCGAGGGAAGTCCATCTTGTGCCCCGATTGCGCGAGAACGTACCCCCCGTTGGCTCTGTAGCGTAAGTCCCTATTTTGCAGAAACTTGCGATTATGAGATTCCTTACAATGTTTTTATAGGACTTATTCAGGGAGTTTTGTTTATGCGAAACGCTCGGTAACCATCCGTCTTCGTTTGCACCCTGATGAACTCGCGTTACCTTCGGGAAACTCACCCACCCCCTACTTGGGTGATTCCCTTCCCGTTTTTGGAGATTTCCCGATGCTCCGTACCTCCCTCACCGCGTGTGCTGCCCTGCTCGTCACGGGCGCTGCAAACGCCCTCTACGTCAACACCATCGCCCAGGTGAATGCCTCGGTGGGCGAACTCGAAGAGAACGGCCACCTCCGCGTCGGAACTGGTCCGTTCATCTCCGGCCCGAATGGCGAATGCGCCGCAAACGGCTGCGTCGACCTCGTGGGCGCCGAGGGCGTGCTGCCCATCAAGGGCTTCTTCCAGTTCCAGTTCCAGAACTACCAGTTCAACCCGACCTACTACTCGGGCGTGTTCGCGATCCTCAGCATCAACTTTGCTGGTTCGACGATCACTCCGCAGAGCTTCGTCAACCAGGTGAACGCCCAGACTGTCCTCACCGGCGTGACCGCGCTGTTCACCGATCAGGCCTCTGACCAGCAGAACACCTCGCAGTTCGAGGATTGGCTCCCGCCGTCCCTCCAGGCTTCGATCGTCTTCCGTTGGAGCGAGAACTCCCCGCCGTCCGTTGGCGCAGGTGGCCTTTCGGAGGTCTACACCTTCGGTTGGGACCTCACCGACGCGACTGCCTTCCAGAACGGCCTGACGCTCGGTGGCGCCTATGCGCTTCCCGCTCCCGGTGCGCTGGCCCTCCTCGGCCTCGCCGGCGTGATGGGTCGCCGTCGCCGCTGATCGCGGTTGAACGTCCAAACACTCGCGCGGCGTCCATCCCGGACGCCGCGCTGTGCTTTTGACCCTCCCGGCGCCACGCGGGAAGTTGCCGTACCTTGGCGGCCCCCGCGTGACGACTTCGATTCGACCAGTTCGCGCTGAACTTCGACCGGTCTTCGTGATCGGGTGCGGCGCCATCGTGCGCGACGCGCATCTGCCGGCCTACGCGCTCGATGGCATCCCGATCGGCGGGTTCTTCGACATCGACGGGACACGCGCAGCGCTGCTTGCAGAGGCAACCAAGGGCACGACCGCGTTCACCACGCTCGACAAGCTCTTCGACGCGCTCTTCGATGCACTCTTCGATGCATGCTCGGCAGCGCGGGGCGAGATGATTTCCGAGGAGCCTCTCCCTGCATGACCTCGACAGAACCCACCATCACCCGCGTTGAGATCATCGATCTGCGCTTTCCGACCTCGGAAGAGCATCATGGCTCCGACGCCGTGCACGTCGACCCGGACTACTCGGCGGCATATGTGATCCTTCATGCCGATGACGCGCACGCTGGACACGGACTTGCATTCACGATCGGTCGCGGCAACGAGATCGTCTGCCAAGCGATCGAGTCGCTCTCGCCGCTGGTCGTCGGCAGGCGCGTGCGGGACATCGCGAGCGATCGCCGCGGATTCCTGCGGTCGCTGTCGCAGGACTCGCAGTTCCGCTGGCTTGGCCCCGAGAAGGGCGTCATGGCGCTCGCGGTCGCGGCGATCGTGAACGCCGTGTGGGATCTCGAGGCGCGCCTCGCAGGCAAGCCGTTGTGGCGCCTGCTCGCCGACATGCCTGCGGAGGAACTCGTCGCGGCGATCGACTTCCATGGGATCCGCGACGCGGTCGACGAGGACGCGTGCCTCGCGATGGTGCGCGCGAACGACGCGACGCGCGCCGAGCGGATCGCGCGCGTCGAGCGCGAGGGATTCCCCGCCTACACGACCAGCTGCGGCTGGATCGGCTATTCGGACGACACCGTGCGCGCGCGCTGCCGCGAGGCTATCAGCGACGGATTCACGCATTTCAAGATGAAGATCGGCCAGTCGATCGACGACGATGTGCGCCGCGCGCGCATCATCCGCGAGGAAATCGGCCCCGACCGCGTGCTGATGGTCGACGCGAACCAGCGCTTCGATGTGCGGCAGGCGATTGATTGGATCAAGCCGCTCGCGCCGTTCAACATCTGGTGGTTCGAGGAGCCCGTGTCGCCGGACGACGTGCTTGGCCACGCCGAGATCGCGCGCGCGATTCAGCCGATCAAGGTCGCCACGGGCGAACAGTGCCAGAACCGCGTGATGTTCAAGCAGTTCCTCGCGTCGGGCGGCATGCAGATCTGCCAGCTTGACTCCTGTCGCGTCGGCGGCGTGAACGACAACCTCGCGATCATGGCGCTTGCGCGGCGCTTTGGCGTCCCCGTCTGCCCGCACGCCGGCGGCGTCGGGCTCTGCGAGTTCGTCGCGCATCTCATCATGGTTGACTACATCCGCTTCAATCCCACGATTGCTGGGCGCGTGTGCGAGTTCGTCGACCACCTGCACGAGCATTTCGTCGACCCATGCGTCGTGAAGGGCGGGCGCTATCTTGCTCCCACACGTCTTGGATTCTCAGGCGAGATCAAGCGCGCGTCGCTGGAGGCGTTCGCATTTCCGCATGGCCCCGAATGGGTCAAGCGGCGGAAGAAGGGAGTGGCGCGATGAGCGGACGACTGCAAGGAAAGCGCGCGTTCGTGACGGCCGCCGCCGCGGGCATCGGCCGTGCGAGCGCGCTCGCGTTCGCGCGAGAGGGCGCGAGCGTGATCGCGACCGACATCGACGAGGCGGGCCTCGCGTCGCTTGCAAGAGAAGGCGCGTCGATCGCGACGCGCGTGCTCGATGCGCGCGACTTCTCGGCAATCCGAGCCGCTGCGGCAGAGGCGGGCGACATCGACATCCTGCTGAACGCGGCGGGATTCGTGCATCAAGGGACGCTGCTCGACTGCGACGAGAAGGCGTGGGACTTCTCGTTCGACCTCAACGTGAAGAGCGTCTACCGCATGCTGCACGCGTTCTTGCCCGGCATGATCGCGCGAAGGCGTGGAAGCGTGATCTCGATCGCGAGCGTCGCGTCGAGTATCCGCGGCGTGCCGAACCGCGCGGCGTACAGTGCGACGAAGGCCGCGCTCATCGGGCTCACGAAGGCGGTCGCCGCCGACACAGTTGCGCACGGAGTGCGCGTGAACGCGATCTGCCCCGGCACCGTCGAGACGCCGAGCCTGCAGGACCGCATCAACCAGAACTCGGATCCTGTGGCCGCGCGCGCGGCATTCATCGCGCGTCAGCCGATGGGTCGGCTGGGCACCGCCGACGAGATCGCCGCGCTTGCGGTTTATCTCGCAAGCGACGAGTCGAGCTACACGACAGGCGCGATCCATGTGATCGACGGCGGATGGACGTGTTAGCGCGCGAATGTTGGCTGAGGGGGACTCTCACGGCGGCACGGAGGCACGAAGATCAGGGGGACTCGGAAGCGAATGGCAGGGCCAACGGCCAAGAGAGAGAGAGAGAGAGAGAGAGAGAGAGAGAGAGGCAAAGGAAGAGAAAGGACGGGCTCTTCTCTTCATCCATCCTCATCACCTCTCGTCAGTTCTCGGCACTTCTCGGCACTTCTCAAGACGACACAGCTGGAAGACTTGACCTCCGTGCCCCCGTGCCTCCGTGAGAGAAAGTGACGAGCGCCATCCCTGCGAACGACATCACGACCGAGTCAGTCGATACACGCGCGCCGCGTTTCCACCGAGAATCGCAGCCTGCTCGGCGCGCGACAGTTTGCCAGCCAGCGCGGCGCTCGCCTCGAACCACTGCGACAACCGCGCGTTCGCGAAGCACACCGGCCAATTCGAGCCCCACATCATGCGTCTCGGCCCGAAGCACGCCACGCACCACTCGAACCACGGGCGCGCCTCGTCGAAAGAAATCGCGCGCCCGGCGTTCTCGAACATCGCAGACCACTTGACGTGCGTGTTCGCGCAGGCCGCAACGCGGGCCACGAGCCGCTGCCACTCGGCGCGCTCGGCCGAGTTCCAGCCGACGCGCAGCGGCGGGTTTCCGAGGTGATCGAGCACGAGCGTCGTCTCGGGCGCCTCGCGCGCGCACGACTCGACGAGCGCGAGATCGGTCCAGCGCACGCAGAAGTCAAACGACAGTCCCGCTGCGCCGAGCGCGCGCAGATCGGCGGTGAACCGCGCCCCGCCGAACGGAATGTCGCCGCCATGCAGCACGCGACGCGCGCCGGCGGCGGCGTGCGCGCGAGCGACGGCCTCGAGTTCCTCGGCAAAGCTGATCGCACCGGGCTCGACACCCACGACCATCCTGAACGCGCGTCCGCTGGCGATGCCCCACTCGCCGAGCAGCGCTGCTTCGCGGGCACGATCGCACGGCGCCATGTCCGCCTCGACGAGCACGATGCCCCCGCCGACTCCGCCTTCCGCGGCGTAGCGCGTAAGGTCGAACCGCCCCGCGAGCTGCGGGGCCTGCGCAAACCATGGCGCGGCGAGCACCGCCGCGTCCCATGCGTGCAGATGCGCGTCCGTCCAGGTCCGCGGGTCCGTCGCGGTCGCGTTTGCCGTCATTCCCGCAGCCTACCCGCTACCCTGCCCGCATGTCCGATTCCGCAGGCTGCTTCGCCGTCGACCACTCCATCACCCTCGGCCGATCCGGCCTTCGTGTCTCGCCCATCTGCCTCGGCGCCATGACCTTCGGTCTCGAGTGGGGCATGGGCGCAGACGTCGAGACTTCGAACGCGATCCTCTCGCGCTACCTCGAGCGTGGCGGCAACTTCATCGATACAGCCAACATGTACACGAAGGGTCACAGCGAGGCGATCCTCGGAGACTACTTCGCGACCGGCCCGGGCCGGGGGAGGCGCGATCGCGCGGTGATCGCCACGAAGTTCGGGGGCAACATGTGGCAAGGCGACCCAAACGGCGGCGGCTCGTCGCGCAAGTCGATGTTCAACGCGGTCGAGCACTCGCTGCGGCGCCTGAAGACCGACTACATCGATCTCCTCTGGTGCCACTTCCACGATGTGCACACGCCGATCGACGAGACGATGCAGTCGCTCGACATG
Source organism: Phycisphaerales bacterium (assembly GCA_044355685.1). Taxonomy (GTDB): domain Bacteria; phylum Planctomycetota; class Phycisphaerae; order Phycisphaerales; family SM1A02; genus QWPT01. The sequence goes on along the minus strand of JBIKXP010000008.1, from coordinate 20,015 downwards.
CTGGTGAAGCAGGGCAAGGTGCGCTACACCGGCTTCAGCGACCACCCCGCGTGGATCTGCGTGCAGGCGATGTACGAGTCGGTGTTCCGCGGCTGGACGCAGCCGATCGCGATCCAGATCGAGTATTCGCTCCTGCAGCGCACCGTCGAGCACGATCTTCTGCCGATGGCGCGCAAGTGCGGATTCGGCGTCACGCCATGGAGCCCGCTGCGCGGGGGCGTGCTGTCCGGGAAGTTCACGCGCGCGAACCGACCGAAGGACGACGGCTCGACGCGGGTCAAGAGCGATTCGAAGTACCTCACCGAGCAGACCTATGTCCTGATCGACGCGCTGCACGAGATCGCGGCCGCGCGCGGCGCGACGCCCGCGCAGGTCGCGTTGCGTTGGGTGATGGACCGCGCCGGCGTCACGAGCACGATCATCGGCGCGCGCACGATGGCGCAGCTCGACGACAACCTCGCTGCGTGCGCGGTGCGGCTCTCGGCCGAAGACACCGCTCGGCTCGACGCGCTCACGACGCCTTCGCCCGTCTTCCCGCACGACTTCCTGAGCACCTTCATCCCGAGCGTCATCCAGAACGGGACCCGCGTGAATGGCCGCGAGACCGTGGCGTGGCCCTCCGCCCCGCAGTCGGACGCAGAGCGCTGGTGACGCATGCCTGAAGTGAACTTCGACGGCCTCGTCGGACCAACGCACAGCTACGCGGGGCTGTCATACGGCAACGTCGCGAGCACCAGGAACCAGGGTGCTGCGAGCTCGCCGCGCCGCGCCGCGCTGCAAGGACTCGCCAAGATGGAGGCGGTCGCCGCGCTTGGCCTCGTGCAGGGCGTGCTTCCTCCGCACGAGCGGCCGCACATCCCCACGCTGCGCGCGCACGGCTACGAGGGCGGCGAGGCCGAGATCCTGTCGAAGGTCGCGAAGGACGACCCGGTTCTCCTCGCACGCGTCTCAAGCGCGAGCGCGATGTGGACCGCGAATGCCGCCACCGTGATGCCGGCGGTCGACGCCCATGATGGCCGCACGCACTTTGTCGTCGCGAACCTGCGCGAGATGTTCCATCGCGCGATCGAGCCGCCTGTGACCGAGCGTGCGCTTCGTGCCATGTTCCGCGATGAGTCGCGCTTCGCCGTGCATGCGGCGCTCCCCCGGGAGTCGCGGGAAGGCGACGACTATGGCGATGAAGGCGCCGCCAACCACACGCGGCTCACTCCGTCCGCTGCAAACGGCGGCGACGCAGCGGGTATTCACTTCTTCGTCTACGGCACCGCTTCGGACGCCGCGCGCGCGCCGGCGCGATACCCCGCCCGACAGACGCTCGAGGCCAGCGAGCGCGTCGCGCAGCTCGGGCTCGTCGACCGCGCCCGCTGCGTGTTCGCACAGCAAAACGCGGATGCGATCGACGCGGGCGTGTTCCACAACGATGTGATCGCGGTCGGAAACGGCAACATGCTCTTCTGCCACGAGCTCGCGTTCGAAGACCGCGTCGCGACGCTCGCGGGCCTCCGCAATGTCGTGGGCGAATCGCTTGTCATCGCCGAGATTCGCGCCGACGAAGTCACGCTCGACGATGCGGTGAAGAGCTACCTCTTCAACAGCCAGCTGCTGACGCTTCCCGACGGCTCGATGGCGCTCGTCGCACCATGTGAGTGCGAGGAGAATCCGCGCGTCAAGGCCGCGATCGACCGCGTCGTCGCGGACGCCGCCAACCCGCTCGCACGCGCGATCTACATGGATGTGCGCGAGAGCATGCGTAACGGCGGCGGCCCCGCGTGCCTTCGTCTGCGCGTACCGATGACGTCCGCCGACCTTGGCGCGATGAACCGCGCGACCCTCGTCGACGCGGCGAAACTCGCGGAACTGCGCGCGTGGGTGACGAAGCACTACCGCGAGTCGCTGCTGCCGACAGACCTCGCCGATCCAGCGCTCCTGCGCGAGTCGCGCGACGCGCTCGACGAGCTCACGCGCATTCTCGCGCTCGGATCGATCTACGACTTCCAGCGATAGCCGCCGACCCATACCCATACGTGGTGCCCGGCTTCGCGAATGCCAACGGAAAGACCATGACCGCACTTCGCTCATCGATATTCGCTGCCATCGCCACCACCACGCTCGCGACGCTCATCGCGGGATGCGCCTCGTCCTCATCCGATCGCGCCTCGTCGGCCACGCCCGACGCGCCCGCCGCACCGCCCACGCCCGCCGAGGCGCGGGCAATCGCGAAGGAAGCGTGGCTCTACGCATACGCGCCGCTGCAGGGCTACAAGACGATGTTCAACCAGACGCAGAACCGCGATTTCCCCGGCTTTGTCGGGGGCTTCGACCGGTTCCGCCACTACACGCGGCTCGCCACGCCCGCCGACACCGACATCGTCACGCCGAACAACGACACGCCCTACTCGTGGGCCTGGCTCGACCTGCGCGCGGAGCCGATGGTCGTGTCGCTCCCCGCGGTGCCCGCGCCGCGCTACTTCGTCAATCAGTGGTTCGATCTCTATACGCACAACTTCGCGTACACGGGCGTGCGCGCCACGGGCCGCGACGCGGGCAACTACCTCTTCGCAGGCCCGCGCTGGAACGGCGAAGTGCCGAAGGGAATCACCAAGGTCTTCCGCGCCGAGACCGACTTCGTCGGCACGCTTACGCGCACCCAGCTGAACGGGCCGTCCGACATCGCAGCGATGCAGGCCGTACAGACGAAGTACACGCTGACGCCGCTCTCGAAGTTCGCGGGTACGCCAACGCCCGCCCCTGCGCCCGCAGTCGCGTGGCCGCGTTGGAACGAGGAGAAGGCAGCGGGCATCGGCTCGATCGAGTACCTCAACTTCTTGCTGCAGTTCATGCCAGCCGTGCCGTCGGAAGAGGCGATGTTCGCGCGTTTCGCCCAGATCGGAATCGGCGCGGGCAAGCCGTTCGACGCCGCGAAGCTCGACCCCGCGGTGCGCGCCGCGATCGAGGAAGGCATGGCCGAGTCCGCCAGCGAACTCAAGGCGAGGGCGCTCGCGGAGTCGTCGTCGAAGGGCTTCTTCGGAACCCGCGAGGAACTCGGCTCTGCATACCTCATCTACCGCTCGATGGGCGCGATGCTCGGGATCTACGGCAACAGCATCGAGGAAGCGGTCTACGCGACGCAGCAGAAGGGTCCCGACGGGAATGTGCTCGACGGCTCCAGGCGCTGGGTGCTTCGCTTCGAGCCGGGCGCGCTGCCGCCGTGCAACGAGTTCTGGTCGATCACCATGTACGGGCTGCCCGACCGCTTCCTGATCGAGAATCCGATCAACCGCTACTCGGTCGGCGACCGCACCGAAGGGCTGCGCAAGGGCGCGGATGGTTCGCTCGAGATCTACATCCAGCATGACCGCCCCGAAGGCGCGCGTGCGTCGAACTGGCTGCCCGCGCCGAAGGGACCGTTCTTCTTCGTCGCGCGCTTCTACGGCCCGAGGCCCGAACTCATCGAAGGCAAGTGGACGCTTCCCGCGCTGCGGCTCGTCGATTGAGCAAGTGTCGACTCAACCCCTGCGCGGGGCGCATCGAGATCGAGCGCGATCAGCGGGCGCACTTCCGACTCACCGTGCGAGCAGACGTGTCCTGCGCCGCAAATGCCCGGACCGCGCGCCCGTCATCGGTTGAACGGATACTCGTTCACCCAGTGGAAACCGCGGTTCAATAGCAGGAAGTCCCTCGCATCGAGCCGCTCGCAGACGGCCTCGATCTTCGCACCGGCGAGTTCCCCGCTCAACCGAAGCGTCTTCTCGCCATCGCGCGTGAAGGCGAGGGTGCCGACGAGCGGCGCCTTCGACGGGTCGTCGTCCGCGGCGACCGTCATCTCGCGGAACTCGAGTGTGGCGTCCGTGATCTCGAGCGCCCAGCGCGCGTTCACGCCCTTCATGTGCGTCACGATTCCCTGCTTCCACTCGGGCCGGTCGACGAGCGTGAGGTAGCGCCAACGCGCGGCATCGGTGACGAGCGGCGGCAGCTCGACGCCGTCGCGGCGGAACTCGCGCACCTCCCAGGTGCCGTCGAGCTCGCCGCGCGGCGCGAGGGCGCCGTAGGTGTAGCGCGCCTCCGACATCTGCCAGAACATGAAGGGCACTGTGAACGCGAGCCACGCGATCTTGACGCCGAACGCGGTACGCCGCAGGGTCTTGTTCGTCCAAGGCCCGCGCAGGTCTGCGCGCGCGACAGGGCGATTCAGCAGGAACATGCGCACGAGCCGCGGCATGTCGGGCGCCGCGATCACCATGGCGAGCGCGAGCAGATGGAACGAGTAGATCTTGACCGGCACGTCGTAGAACATGTTCAGAACGAACACGTTCGCCATCACGCCCGCGGTCCACAGCGCACCGACGAGCTGCGTACGCCGGAAGCACAGCAGCAATCCGCCGATCGTCTCCATCCATCCGGCGAACATGGTGTAGGGCTGGCTTGCGCCCATGAAAGTCCAAAGGAGCCCCATCGGCGACGAGTCGCCGTAGTCCTGCAGCAGCCGCTGCATGCCGGGCTCGGGGAACTGCAGGCCGAAGACCTTGTTGATGCCGTAGCCGAACATCGCGCTCGCGAGAACGAATCGCATCGCAATCCACAGGCCGTCCTTCAGCCACAGGTACGACGGCCGCCGCCAGTCGATCGCGCTCCACACGGCGGCCGCGACGATGGCAAACGCGAGATGCGACGCGAACTGCACCCAGCTGTAGGTGGTGTCGCCCGAGCCGTTCGGGAAGACGGTGATCTCGACGCCGAACGCCGCCTTGCCGATCCAGACATAGAACGGCTTCACCAACTCGTCGTGCCAGTAGCCGACGGCTCCGAGGAGCGGCACGAGCTGCAGGATCGCCGAGAAGAACGAGAACGCGAAGTAGACGAGCAGGAAGCGGAAGACCGCGCGCGTCAGCCAGTGCCAGCGGATCGGCTCGGGGTCGAAGTGCATCCGCGCAGGGTAGCGGCGGCACGAGCGGCTCGACCCGACGTCAGCTGGGGGTCGAACATCCGGAAAAGTCCAATAGTTTCGTGATGGAAGCGCACATCGAGGCCGACTTCCATGTTCTTTGGAAGATTTGACCCGTGACGGCATCCGCGTCCATCGCACGCGCGAAATTTCCCTCGGGCGGAAACACACGGCCGTCCGCATCGCACCATCCTGCACGCGCGCTCCGTCGAACCAAATCTCGGCGGAGCGCGCGGTGTTTACCCCGCAGGATGAGCAGCATTCCACTCGGTTCCGCGCGCCTTGCAATCGAACACCGCAATCGAACACCGCGCTCGAACACCGCGCTCGAACACCGCGCCCCGGCTCCCAGCGGGATGCCCGACACCTACGAGTTGAGCCGGATCCAGACCTCGCTGCGCACGAGAGGAAGCGGATACTCGACGACCAGGCGGTAGCGGTCGAACTCGTCGGGGTCGTGCCCGAGCAGCTCAAGCGCGCGGAGCGCAAGCGGCACCGCGAAGTCCTCGCCCGGCCGACCGCGCTGCCGATACCCCATGCCCATCGGCACGAGGTCGTTGCCCTGGTCGACGCGGCCGCGGCCCGTCGGGTCGGGGCCATGCAGTTCGGGCTGCACCATCGGCGTGCTGTCGACCGTGAAGACCGAGAGCGGCGACACCTCGCCGAAGGTGCTCCGATGGACGAGCACCTCGCGCAGCATGATGCGCGTCGCGCGCGTGACGGAGAAGGTCGTGGCGGTCCACTTTTCCTTCTCGGCCGCGCGCGGAGGGGTGAAGTCGAGGCTCACGAAGCCGCACGCGAAGTCCATCGGCTCGTCGAGCGGCGGCGAATGCGGCTCGAGCACGAGCGAGTAGACGCGGCCGATCCGCTCGAGGCGCAGCTGCGACACGACATCGGTGCAGAAGTCACGGACGAGCGCGAGGCCCGGATCGTCCTTGATGGGCTCGCCTGCCAGCGTGACGCGGTCAAAGCCCGTGTTGGTGTCTTCGCGGCCGCGGAACGACAGGATCGTCTGCGGGTATCCCGGCCGCAGCCGGCGGAGGCCCGTCGTGCTGAACACCATCGCCTGGCTCGCCTTGGCGCCGCCCGCGCCCGGCATCAGGATGTTGATGCACGCCTGCGTCTCGCAGCAGATCCCCTGTGCGAAGAGCGATGCGTTGTAGGCGCCGCGGCGCGCCGCGCGCAGCTTCGCCTCCGAGACTTTCGGCACCGCCGTGCGCCCCGTCGGCATCCCGCGCGAGGACTCCGTGGCGGCGATTGCGGTGATGAGCTCCGTGCGGTCGCCGGGAAACGCGGCGATGGCCGCATCAAGCTCGGCGATTGCCCGCCGGCACTGCGAAACCGTTCGCTTCCCCGCGCCCTTCGCCTCGCACTTGATCACGATCTGAACGAGCGCCTCCGCCGCGGGAAGTTCGCGAAGCGCCGAGCCGACTTCGCTCATCCGCACCGCGCGCGCCACACGGCTCGCAATCGACTTGTCGAGGCCGAGCCGCTCGCGTAGGTCGCTCATGCGCGGCTCTTCGAGTCCGATGGACGCAAACAACCGCGCGAGGGAACCGCGGACGGCCTCGGCACAGGAAAGCACGCTCTGCAACGCTTGGGACCGCACCTTCCGCAATATAGCGGGGTATCCTGTCCTGCGTCGGTTCTACCCGGCGCGGGCGGCACGCATGAAACCTGATTCGGGAGAACGACCATGAAGCACCCCAGAGTGATCGTCATCGTTGCGATCGGCATCCTGCTCATCCTCGCGTTCCTCACGCGCATCGAGCCGTCCGCAGCGACCGCAGCGGTCGCGCCCATCGCCGGCGCAGCCACGCCGCCGGCAGGCCTCTCGGTCGAGGCGAAGGACGCGCCCTTCGGCAAGGGCTTCGACTTCCGCTTCCGCTCCGATACCTCGTCCACCACGGTCACGCTCGACCCGCTCGGGAATCGCCACAGCGACTCGGGCTCGTTGTCGTCGCGCGCCGGCGCCATCAGTCTCTCGGCGAAGTACAACCCGAACGACCGCACCATCGTCATCACGGCGAAGCGCGGGGGCACGTCGATCGGCGAGTATTCGTGGCGCGTCGAGGCCGTTCTCCGCTGAACGTGCTTCCGACGCACGCGCACGAGCGGTAGAGTGCGCTCCATGCAGCGCCGCGAATTCATCGCCTCGACCGTGACCGCAGCCGCCTCGATGCCGATTGCAGCGGGTCTTGCGCATGCCGCGCAAGGTGCGGCTCCACCGCCCACCGCCCCAACCAAGCGCAACGGCCGCATCAAGCACTCGGTGTCGGCGTGGTGCTTCTCCATGCCGCTCGACCAGCTGTGCCAGAGCTGCTCGGCGATGGGGATTGAGGCGATCGATCTTCTCAACGCCGACCAGTGGGAGACGCCGCGCAAGCACGGCATGATCTGCTCGCTCGGCAACGGACCGACCTCGATCGGCGACGGGATGAATCGTGTCGAGAACCATGACCGCGTGGTCGTCGAGTGCGAGAGGCTGCTTCCGCTCGCCGCGAAGCACGGCGTACCGAACCTCATGCTCTTCTCGGGCAACCGCAAGGGGATGCCAGACGACGTCGGCCTTGAGCACTGCGCGAAGGGCCTGAAGCGCGTGATGCCGCTCGCCGAGAAGCATGGCGTCACGATTCTCATGGAGTTGCTGAACTCGCGCGTCGACCACGGCGACTACATGTGCGACCGGACGCCGTGGGGCGTCGAACTCGTGAAGGCGGTCGGCAGCGAGCGTTTCAAGCTGCTCTACGACATCTACCACATGCAGATCATGGAAGGCGATGTCATCCGCACGATCAAGAACAACCATCAGTGTTTCGGCCACTACCACACGGCCGGAAACCCAGGCCGCAACGAGATCGACGCGACGCAGGAGCTGCAGTACCGCCCGATCTGCGAGGCGATTCACGCGACGGGCTTCAAGGGGTATCTCGCGCAGGAGTTCATCCCGAGGCGCGACCCGATGACGAGCCTGCGCGAGGCGATCGACATCTGCGATGTCTGATCGCGCGTTGCCCGCCCTGCTCGCGTTCGCAGCGTCGCTGGCTGGCTGCGCCGCGACGCCCGCGCACGAGATCGCGCCGCCGCGCACCCCGACGTCGCGGCGCGACTGGCGGAAATCGCACAGGACTCCTACGAACCAAGCGAGCGCTTTCCGCTGCGGCGAGTCCTTGTCGTCGCGCTGTCGTCGCGCTGTCGTCGCGCTGCGGCCAGACGTGCCAAAGCTCTACCGCCAGTGCTCCGCGACCCACGGAGTCTTGTGCACGTGCCTTGTGATCTTCTTCGTGATGCCCGCCACCGCGTCGGGCGGATTCGGGTGGCCGTGGAAGACGACGATGCGCGCGTCCTGCGGAATCTTGGGCGGAATCCACCAGTTCATCGGGAACTTCGCCATGCACTGGTACTTGAAGCTGACGCACCACTCGCGCGGCCAGTACGAAAGCTTGCCAGCACGGTGAAGCTCGCGGGAAATGTACTCCTGCTCGTTGCGCACTTCGCGGCGGATCGCCGCGTGCTCGGTCATGAACTTCGCGAGGAGCTCGGGGTGCGCGCCGGCCTCAAAGCGGTAGACCGACGAATTGCCCGTCGGGCGCCATGGCCGCGCCCAGTCCTTGATGATGAGGAACTCGCCGGGATGCGAGAAGAGGCAGTCGATGTTTCCGACGATCACGATGTCGATGTCGAGAAAGAGCGTCGGCCCCTCGAGGTCGAAGAGCGGTCTCCGGAACGTCGAGATCTTGCGCCAACCGCGCTCAGGGCCACCCGGATCGTCGAAGTCGGGAAGCGGCCGCGCGTCGATGCCGGCATCGAGCCCCGTCGCATCGTCGGTCATGCAGACGAAACGGTACGGAATCGTGATGTTGCGCCTGACCATCGAGGCCAGTCGATTCACGTATTCGGGGCCATACTTGGTGCCCCACTTCATGCAGATGATGTTCGCCATGCGTGCGCGTGCCCTTGTTTTCGTCGCACTCGTCGCGCGACCTCGACACTGTAGCGCGGCGCATCACGCACCGCCCGAGGCGAGAAGTTCGACGACGCGACGCGGATCGTGCTCAACGACCAACTCGTCCGATGCCTCGGCCGCGCGCGCCGCGTAGTGATCCCAACGCGCGAGGATCGCGTCGATCGCGCGCCCAAGCTCCTCCGCCGTGCGCTCGCGCAGCACCATGCCGGCGTCGAAGCGCCCGACGAGGTCCCCCGCCCACGTTCCCTCTGTCGCGATGCACGGCGCGCCGTGCAGGAGGGCGTCGAGCACGATGCCGCTGACCCCGTGCGCGAACTGCGCCCGCGCATACGGCGCAAGGACGAGGGCGCCGGTGAATCGGGCCGCGTACTCGGCGCGATCGGGCGCATTCGGATCTGCAACCAGCCCGCGATAGTCGGCGTCAAGCAGCCGCCGAACCACCGCATCCTCGCGGGATCCGTGCCGATCAACGTGCTTCGGCGAGACCTGCACGAGAAGCGGCAGGTCGCGACCCGCGCGGGAGAAGCGCTCCGCGAGTTCGGCGACGACGTCGAGGCCCTTGTTGACGCGCGCGGCCCCCGCCATCAGGAGATGCCGGAACGACGCGCGCATCGGCGCGCCTTCGCTTCGCGTCGCGGGATAGGCGATCTCGATCGCGCGGACGCACCCGGCCGCCGCAAGGCTGTCACGCACGCCCCGCGTCGTCGCGAGGAACAACGCATGTCGCTGCGCGCGGGGGGCAAGCGCAAGCGCCATGCGCGCCTGGCGCTTCACGAGCGGCCAGTGGTAGAGCAACGCAAGGCCTGAGAGCGCGCGCGGTCCGGCGAAAGAGAGCCAGTCGGCATGCAGCGCGTGGGAGGCGTTCGCAGTGAGGACGAGGGTCGTCCTCCCGGCGCGGAGCGAGGCGCCGATCGCGGCGATCTCGGAGATTGTCCCCGCCGCCGGCCTCGATGCAACGACCGGGACAGCCCCGCCGAGGGAGGCGACATACGCCCGGGCGCGTGGATCGGCCACGACTTCGATCGACCCGTAGAGCCCGTGGGAACGCGCCGCCAGCGCGCGCACGAATTCCGCGTAGTGCCCGCTCGGACCGCGCAGCTTCGGCTCGATGATCGTGAGCGGCGATGATGTGGCGGCGGCGTGCACGCGCGGGGAGGATACAGTGCGCGACCTGTGACCATCCGCCGCACGCCTCACGATTTCCGCGTCGAAGAGCGGCAGACGGCCGAGTTCCACGCTTCGATCGTCGCGGATCGGCTCCCGTCGCATCCGTTCGCGGCGTATACGCTCGAGAAGATCTCGCTCGCGACCCCCGACGCGCTCGCATTCATCGCGAAGACGCTGAAACTGCCGCGCGAGTCCATCGCTGCGGCCGGGCTCAAGGACCGTCACGCGATCACCACGCAGATCATCACGATCGACACGGCGGCGGTCCGAGGGCGCGTGCGCGAACGCTTCGAAACCGAGTCGTGGCGGCTGACGCACATCGGGTTTGTGCCGCGCGCGGCCGACTCCACCATCATCGACCGCAACGCGTTCACGATCGTGGTGCGCGCACTCGACAAGTGGCATGCCGATGAGCTCGTGCGCCGCGCCTCGCTCATGCGCGATCGCGGGGGCGACATTCTCTTCGTCAACTACTTCGGCGACCAGCGTTTCGGCAGCGCGCGCCACGGCAAGGGATTCGTCGGCAAGGCGCTCATCGAAGGCGAGTTCGAGCAGGCGCTTCGCCTGGCGATCGGCACGCCCGCGCGCAAGGACTCAGGCGCCGTGCGGTCGCTCACCCGCGCCCTCGCGACGCACTGGGGCGACTGGAAGACGGCGCTGACGAAGTTCCCGAAGATGCCCGAGCGCGCGGCGATCGAGACGCTTGCGCGCGGCGGCAACTACATGGATGCCTTCGCAGCGCTGCCGAAATTCACGCAGGAGATCTGCGTGGAGGCATACCAGTCGCACCTCTGGAATGCGATCGCGCGAGAGCTCGCCCACGCGATCAGCGGGTCGACCGTGCAGCGCGCCTTCGAGGCAGACGACATCTTCGGCGCGATGATCTTCCCGCGCGCGGCCGCGATCACGCCGGCGTTTCGTGCATTTCCGATCCCGATGCCCTCGCCGCGGGCGCAGTACCACGAGTGCCTCTCTGAGATCGTGGCGGGCGTGCTGGAGGACGAGGGCGTCGCCCTCGAGACCCTGCGAATCCCTGGATTTTCACGCCCCTTCTTCGGCGGCGGCGACCGGGCGTTCATCGCGACCGCACGCGCCGTCTCGATCGGAGAGCCCGTGCGCGACGAGTTCGCAGGCAACGGCCCGGCGAATCTCGCCTGCACGCTGTCGTTCGAACTGCCGCGCGGAAGCTACGCCACGGTGCTCCTTCGCGCGCTCGGGCAGTGAATGCGTTCGCGCGATACGCTTCGAATTTCCTCAGGAGCCAACATGACAGCGAAGATCCTTCTTCTCGGTTCGGGCGAGCTCGGCAAGGAGTTCGCGATCAGCGCCAAGCGCCTCGGATGCCGCGTCGTCGCCGCCGATCGCTACGACGACGCGCCCGCGATGCAGGTCGCGGACGGCCGCGAGGTCGTCGATATGCTTTCGGGCGCGGCGCTCTCGCGCATCGTGCGTCGCCACAAGCCGGACTTCATCGTGCCCGAGATCGAGGCGATCCGCACGAGCGAGCTCATCAAGCTCGAGAAGGCCGGATTTTCGGTGGTTCCGAGCGCGTTCGCCGCGCACATGACGATGAACCGCGACGCGATCCGCGAGCTTGCCGCCAAGGAACTCGGCCTGCGCACCGCGCGCTACGCCTACGCGGCGAGCGCGCAGGAACTCGCCGATGCGATCACCGCGAAGGGCGGCGTCGGCCTGCCCTGCGTCGTGAAGCCCACGATGAGCTCGTCAGGCAAGGGGCAGTCGGTCGTGCGCACGAAGAAGGAGATCGCGAAGGCGTGGGAGTACGCCGTCACCAACATGCGCGGCGACCGCGCCGTCGTGATCGTCGAGGAATTCATCGACTTCGACTACGAGATCACGCAGCTCACCGTGAAGGAACGCGCGGCGCGCGGCGGCGGCGTCGTGTTCGTCGAGCCGATCGGCCACCGCCAGGAGCGCGGCGACTACCAGGAGTCGTGGATGCCTTGCCCCATGAAGCCCGCGGCGAAGCGCGCGGCGCAGGAGATGTCGGCGAAGGTCGTCGAGCGGCTCGCCGGCAGGAACGGCGCGGGCATCTTCGGCGTCGAGTTCTTCGTGCGTGGAAGCGAGGTGATCTTCAGCGAGCTCTCGCCGCGCCCGCACGACACGGGCATGGTCACGCTCCGGTCGCAGGACCTCTCGGAGTTCGACCTGCACATCCGCGCGATCCTCGGGCTGCCGATTCCGGAGATCCGCTACGCGGGCCCGACGGCGTCGGCCGTGATCCTGGCGACGCGCGACTCGGAACGCGCGCCCGCCTACGCGGGCGTCGAACTCGCCTGCGCGATTCCGTCGGTCGAGGTGCGCATCTTCGGAAAGCCGTCGACGCGGAAGTACAGGCGCATGGGCGTCGTGCTTGCGCACGGAAAGTCCGCGACCGATGCGCGCAAGACCGCCATGCTCGGCGCATCGCTCGTCACCGTGAAGTGACCGCACGCGCCGCGACTCAGGCCTTCTTCTTGCGCGAATGCGGCGCGCGGTAGGTCTCGCGCGCCGCGTCTGGCCGCGTGCCCTTCGGCACGGGCTTGAGGCCGTCTTCCTGGACGGCCTTGCGGAAGATCTCGAGGTTCGTGTCGTCGAGCAGCTGTCGAACGGCTCCCTGCATGGCGCGCAGCCGGTCGTGCAGCGCGCACGGATCGCCGACGCCGCAGACTCCGCCGCCGAACGGACAGTTCGAGCTCACATCGTCGCGCTCGAAGAGTTCGTGCGCCTCGCGCAGCGAGATCGCCTTCGGCTCGCGCGCCAGCGCGTAGCCTCCGCCGGGGCCAGGCGAACCGTTCACGAGCCCGGCCTGCGAGAGCGCCGAGAGTATCTTCGCGACCATGGCGCGCGGAAGCCCGCGCTGATCCGCGATCTCGACCGCCGAGAGGCGCGTGCGGCCTCCGTCCCAGACTTCCGCAAGGCGACTGAGGGCTGCGATGGCTGTCTCGGTCTGCTTTCCGTACATGGTGTGGCCGTCGGTCTCGATGCCGCAGCACGGGAGGGCGTCGGCCCAGCAAGCCCGTGCGCGAATTACCGACCATCATATCCGGAATATGCGCGAGCGCAAGACCTTCGCCGCACGTGCGTTCGGGCCGAGTGGCCCCCTCTTCACCGGGCTCTCAAACCTCAGCGATCGGGCAATCCGGCAGCTCTCCGTCGCCCAGCTCGCAGAGGGCGCAGCCGACAAAGTGCGTCGCCGCGAGCGTCTGCGAACCCGAGTGGCGACGCGCGCGTGCGCCATCGAGGATCTCGTCGATCTGACGGAGAAGCCCCTTGACCCGCAACGCCTCGGCGGAGGAGAGATGCTCTCTGCGCGCAAGCGTCATGCACTTCCCGTCCGACTCGCTTGCGAAGGAAAGCTCGAGGCCGCGCGTGAACAAGTCGCGCATGATCGTCTTGGCCCGGCGTCGACCGATCTCGTGGCGCGAGAAGAACCCGTCGGGGAACGTTCGCGCCGAGGCGCGATAGGTCACCGCTTCCGGTCCGCGCGAACCGCGCCGGCCCGTGGTCAGCTCGCCGCCGGGCTTGCTATCGACCCCGACGATGAGGCCGCCGTCGCGAAGAATGTTCAAGTGATAGTAAAGGCGCGGAGCATTTGTCTTGAGCGCGCTCGACAGAGCGCGCGCGTCGATCCCCGGTGCTGCGCGAATCGCCTCGAGGATCTGCAATCGCAGCGGCGAACGCACCGCCTGCCATGCCGCATCGTCCGCGACGGACGACGGACCATGCGCCATTGGCGCACGATCTGCGTCGACCCTCGTGGTCTTTGGCAACTCGCGTGCGGTCCGCTGCTGCCCGACGGATCTCTTCTTCTTGCTCATGTTGCACCCCTGGGAAACACGGCGACGAAGCCCGGTTCCGGCGGAATTCTACTTCGTCAGCCGTCGAATTCGCAAGCGACAAACTCCGGATGCGCGGCTCCGCAATCGCCGCCGCATGCGTCAACGCGGCCGCACCGCCTCTGCTACGTTCCGCGCATGCAGGCCTTCTACAGTCGCAGCGCGCTCTACTCCGCCTTCTTCGAGCCATCCGCCGAGATTCGGGCCTCGATCGATCGCGTTGTGCGGAAGCACCTCGGGCGCCGTCCGCGGAGGGTCCTCGACCCTGCGTGCGGACCAGGCCTCTGGCTCAGCCACTTCCAGCGCCAGGCCGCGGAGGTCGCGGGCTGCGACCTTGAGCCTCGCGCAATCGCCCTCTCCGAACAGCGGCTGTCGAAGCGCGGATCTCGGGTGCTCGTCGGTGACATGAGGCGCCCCCCCGACGAACTCGGTGCCGACTTCGATTGCGCCATCAACCTCGACAACTCGATCGGGCACCTCGCGGACTACATGGACGTTGCCGAGCACCTCGCGTCGATGCGCCATAGGCTCACGCCGCGTGGCATCTACGTCGTCGGCCTCGCGATCCGGGAGCCAGGCGACGAGATCGATCCGGGCATCGTGTACGAGCGCGGCCCCGTCGACATCGAGGGCGGCGGATTTGCGGCGCTTCGCACGGAATCCCTTGGTTTACAGCCCATTTCCCGTTGCGAGCGCATTCGCCAGATCGCCATCACCGCGAACGTGCCAGAGACCCCAGCCGTGATCGCGGAGCAGTATGACTTGCTCACCTTCACCTTCGAAATGCTGCGCGATGTGATGCAAGCCGCAGGCGGATTCGAGGTGCTCGCCTGCTTCGACGCGACCGACGAGGCGCTTCCCGCCAAGCCGTTCCGGAAGGGAGCGGGCGACGTCGTGCTCGTCCTGCGACCGACCGCGGCCCGGGCGAAAGTCCGCCGCCCGACCCGATCGAAGCGGGCGTCGAAGGCGACGCGCCGAGGTGGATCCCGCTGATCGAGATGCGCGCACCGTGACGCCCCTTCCGCCCCAGCTTCTTCTCCGGCCGCGCGGCGCGGGATTTCCCTCGGGAATCCTGATCGCCGAGTACGACGCGCGGCACCGCCACCACATCGCGCAGGACCAGGCGCTCCTCCCGCCCGAGGAGCGTGCGCTGGCCGAGACCGTCCGATCAGAGCAGCGGCGCATCGGTTTCCTTGCGGGAAGGATCGCGCTCCGCGCCGCGTTTGCAGGCCTCGACCCCGCGATGCGGCCAGGCCCGGTTCTGCGCGACGCGCGCGGCCGCCCGTCGGCTGCATGGCCCGACGCCCCACGCGTCTCGATCGCACACACCCGCGTGCGCGCGATCGCGGCGGTTGCCCCGGCTGGGTCGTGCGAGGCGATCGGCATCGATGTCGAGGAGATCGACGGGCATCGCGCGGAGGCGCTGCTGCGCATGTCGCTCTCCGCCGATGAGATCGAGCGCGTGCGCGCGACGGACGGCGCGCTCGTGGCCGGACCGATCGCGCTGTGGTGCGCACGCGAGGCATGCGTGAAGGCCCATGCGCTCGAAGTGGGCTGGTTCGGCACAGCGCTTGTCGCGACGCGCTTCGAGCGCTGCGACCCGGCCGCCGCGGGCGCCACGCGCGCGTGGGCGATCGAGATCGCGCTCGAAGAGCAGCCGGCGATGCATGCGCACGCGTGGGAGGTCCGCGGCGCCGTCTACGCCTTCGCAAGCCGAGGGTGCGTCAATGCCGAAGCCGCGGCGGTTCCTTGAGCCAACCTGCCTCGACGACCCCGAAGAGCCCGACGAGAATCGCCTCGGCGGCATCGTGTCCGAGTTGCGCGCTCATGCCCTTCGTCGCGCTCCACTCGATGACCTGCGCTGCAAGCTTCACCGCATGGGCCTTCGCCTGCGCGCCGTCGCGTCGCTCGCGCTCGTAGAGGAACATGCGGCGCCATTCGGATGCCTGCACGACGCGCAGGTGAATCCCGCGATGCACCGCAGCGCGCTGCCAGGTGTCGGCGAGGTCTCCGCCGCCCTCGATGATGACGCTATGAACGTGGGGGATCTCGTCGAGGATCGCCCCAGCCGCCGCACGAAGCGCATCCTTCGAGCCAAACCTGCGCGAGCGGACGCCGGTGAGCCGGCCGTCGCGGTCGTAGACCGAGAACGCCGTGGCGAGTCCGAGGTCGACGCCGACAAAGCAGGACTTCTCGCCGAGCATGCGCTGCACCGGCGCGCGCAGGGCATCGGCCGATCGGGAGAGACCGGCCGCCTTCCGCCGCTCGTCGGATTCGAGCCGTTCCGCAGCGGCGGCCCGCTCCGACTTCGGCGGCGTTCGCTTGCCCCACTTCGGCTGCTCCTCTCGATCGCGTCGGGCCATGGCGAAACGGTAGCCGAACGACGCGCGCGCGCGGCGCGCCACGCAAACACGCAAATGCGCGGAATAGTCGCATGCAGCCGCTTGACAATCGTCAGGCCCCGCCTATTCTTCCGGCCAATGACCCGCCCGCAAACCCTCGCCTGCGCCACGATGCACATGCACATGCCGAAGCATGTGTGTGCTGTCGCGCCGGCGCTTGGGCTCTGCTGAACGGTTCAACACCCTGTTCACACCAAGACGCCGGCCCCGCGCCGGCGTCTGTCGCTTTTCGGCTTCGAAAGGGACGTCCGGCTCGGGAATGGCGCTCAAGACATCGAAAGGCACAGCATGAGCTTCATCTCCACGTCCATCCTCCCTCCGGCGTTCCGAGAGTCCCGTCCATCGGTCATCGATGACCTGGTCGTCCGGCTCGCGGCGAGAATCGCGACGGCGACTGACGAGATCTCGCCCTTCTCGACGGAGTCGGGCGCATTCGACGCGATCGCGGATCGCTTCTTCCGGGATCGCCGCGTCGTGATCGCGCGGCCAACGCGCGAGTCGCTTGCCGCACGCGCATGGGCCGCAGCGCGCACCGCTCGCGAGACAGCCTGGCTCGGGGCCTCCGGCGACGTGGCGAGCGCAGCCAGGTTCGGCGGGCTCGACGGGCTGATCGAGGCAGCGCGCGACGCCGACACGCTGGTGCTGACGAGTCCGTTTGCGCCGAACGGCCGCAGCGCCGGAGCACTGTCTCCCCGCGAACTGCTTCAGTTGCGCTCCCGCGCACCTCGCCCGACGATCGTGCTCGACCTTCTCGACGAGGAACTCGCTGCGTCACCGCTCACCCAACCAGCGCTGCTTCTTCCGGGAACCGTCATCCTGCGTGGATTCGGGGAACTCTGGCGCGACGTCGGCGCGAGGCGCGTGGCGGGCATCGCCTTCGCGGCTGGCCCTGCCGAACTCATCGGGACGCTCCGCGACGCGGATTTCCCAGAATCCCTCGCGCGGGATGCGGTGCGGGATCTCGACCAACGGGGCATCGATCGGGCGGTTCAGGCCCGTGCCGCCGCCGCTCGCGTACCGTTCGCAGGGTATCGAACGGCATGATCGGGCCGGACGAACCGATTTCCGCTGAATGTCTTTGCGAATGCGGCCGTCTTGCAGCATGCTTCGGTTGCGTCGATGGCGCATCTCCGCCGTGCGACGCCCCCCGATGGCACGGTTGCTCTCACATCGAAAGGTACGACTCCATGCATCGAATCACACGCGATCTCCCCCAGTCAGGCGCCCTGCTCTCCACCCGTGTCCTCTTGCTTTGCGCCGTTGGCGCGGTCGCTGCGGCGAGTCCATCGATGGCCGACACCACCGTGGTCACGTTTGATAAAGGCAACGCGCAGGACTGGGTCGGGCCGAATGGGTTCGATGGGTTCGGCGGCGGAACCTGGGTCGTCGATTCGGGCGGGAATCCCGGCTGGCAAATGCGGACGGTCTTCCAGGACTTCGGCATCCCGTACTTCACGAACCAAAACCCTGCGTTCCTCGGAGACTACACCCAATCGCAGAGCGTGACGCTGAAGATCGACCTGCGCGTCGAGAACCTGAAGTTCTTCGGAACGAACGTCAGCCGTCCGTGGCTCGTGGAGCTTCGCGACTACGACCTCGCGCAAGGTGGATATCCGTGGGCGAGCGTCTGGTTCAAGTTCGCGCAGATCTCGACGGCGACGCATGGCGAATGGACGACGTTCAGCGTGACGTTCGACCCGACGTCCACGACCCTTCCAAGCGGCTGGCGCGGAACGGGCTCTGAAGATCCGGTGACCTACGAGCCGCGGCTTCCGCCCGGCGTCACGTTCAGGGACGTCCTCAAGGGCGTCGATTTGGTCGCGTTCACGACGCTCGAGCCAGGGATGTTCTTCGGCTTCACCGACCACTCCTTCAACGTCGACAACATCACGATCATTCGCACTCCACCCGCCGTCCCGGGCGACCTCGACGGCGACGGACTGGTCAGTTCGGCGGATCTTGGGATCATGCTCTCTGCATGGGGCCCGTGCTCGAAGGGCTCGGAGTGCGCCGCCGACATCAACGGCGACGGCCAAGTCGATTCCGAAGACCTCGGCGCGCTGCTCTCGGCGTGGAGTTGAGCCTCCGGGTCGCTGCGTCCCGCCGCGCTATACTGCGCGCATCGCGGGTGTAGCTCAGTTGGTAGAGCGTCAGCTTCCCAAGCTGAATGTCGCGGGTTCGAGTCCCGTCTCCCGCTGTTCGGATCGGAAAGCCAAAGGGTGCGCTGCGCTTTGCGCCGCGCACCCGCTTTCTTTCCTCACCTCCGCAGCGGGAGACGCGTTCGCATCGCTTCGCGATGCGCTCGCGTGCCCGCTTCGCCTCGCTCGCGTGCCCGGGACTCTCTGTACCCCTTCGGGGTTTCAAGTCCCGTCTCCCGCTGTTCGGATCGGAAAGCCAAAGGGTGCGCTGCGCTTTGCGCCGCGCACCCGCTTTCTTTCCTCGCCTCCGCAGCGGGAGACGCGTCTCCGGCGCTTGCGGCACAATGTCCGCATGCAAGACACCCCGCAGCCAAGCGCGAGCCCGGTGGCCGCCACCCGCGGCGCCACGACAAAACAGCGCGGCATCGCCGTCGTCCTTCGCGACCTCCTCCCAGCGCTCCGCTTCGCCGTCTCGCAGCTGAAGCAGTCGCAAGCGCCCGCGATGGCGGCGAACCTCGCCTTCCGCACGCTCTTCGGGCTGCTTCCGGTGCTTGTGGTCGCGACGATCGTCACGCGCGCGATTCTCGGCGACCGGTTCCAAGAGCAAATCGGACATGCGATCGAAGCGCTGGGCATGGATCAAGTCGCGATCCGACCGCCGGATGGCGCCGAGGGCGGTGAAGTTCTGTTGAGCGCATGGCTCCAGAGCCTGACAGAGGAAGCCGCGAAGATCGATCTCTCGGCCATCGGACTCGTCGGCGCGCTCGCGGTCGTGTTCTCCGCCGTCTGGACGATGGTGGCGATCGAGTCGAGCTTCAACACGATCCTCCGCGCGCCGAGCGGACGACCGTTCGTGCGGCGCGTGCTCATCTACTGGTTCGTCATCACCGCGGGGCCGGTCCTGTTCGCAGCCATCCCGCTCGCGTTCCGCGCGATGACCGAGTATGTCGGAACCGAGAGCTTCGTCGGAAGCTCCGCCACCTACCTCGTGTCGCTGCTCGGTGCGTTCGTCTCGCTCTGGGCGCTGCTGACCGCCGCGTACGTCGCCGTTCCAAACGCGAAGGTCGACCTGCGCGCCGCGATCCTCGGCGCATTCGTGGCAACGCTTCTCGTCGAGATCGGAAAGCGCTTCCTCGGGGCGTCGCTCGCAGGTAGTTTTTCGGCGAGCCGGCTCTACGGCTCGCTCGGGCTGGTACCCCTCTTCATGATGTGGGTCTATCTCATGTGGCTCGTGGTGCTGTTTGGGCTCCAGACCTCGGCCATCCTGCAGGGCTTCTCGCGGAACGGCCGCGCTCTGGCGGCACCGCCGAACGCGCCCGATCTCTTCGAGCCCGCGCAGGCGATTCCTGCGTTTCGCGCGATTTGCGCTCGCTTCCGCGAGGGCCGCGGCGCGTCGGTCGACACACTGGTGCGCGAATGCTCGATTCCCGCGCCCACCGCCCGCGAACTCCTCATCACCTTCGAACGGCGGGGCCTCGCCCACCGGATCGATGGCGACGACAAGCGGTACTCGCCGGCACGGCCGCCCGAGTCGATCCTCCAGCGCGACGCGCTCAGCGC